>CAYYSY010000338.1:0-3602 GCA_964474355.1 uncultured Spirochaetaceae bacterium
AAGCCGGCGAAGCTGCCCATCGTGAAGATGTTGCCCACTGCGGTGTGCTCGACCCAGTGGCGCGTCTGCATGGCGTCGAGCTCGTCGGCATCGAGGATGCGCACGTCGGAGGGAAGGAGGGCGCGAAGGGCCTCGGCCACGGCAACGGGGTCGGCGCCTTCGCGCAGCCTGATCAGTCCGAGATGGGGCCGGTCGATGTCCCGACCGCTGAAGAAGTGCGTGAACGTGTCGTCGCTCGTGAGCAGCGCACCATCGGCGAGGAAGCCGACGCCGATCTCGAACTCGCCGACGACACGGGCGCTCTTGCCCCGCACCTCGACCGCGCCATCGGGGTCGACGGGTTGGCACTTTGCGAGGCTGAGCCGGTCCATGAACACGTGGCCCTGGGGCCGAAGCTCGTCGAAGTCGAGCGCCTCGCCCCCGAGATCGAGGGGCGGGCCGCCCCGCGCCGCCTCGAGTGGAAACCCCATGGCGAAGAGCCGGCAGCGCTTCGCCGTCTCGGGCACACGCCAGTTCGCGTAGCGGAAGAAGACCGGGATCGCGGCCTCGACGTCGTCGATGGCCTGGGCCTGGTAGAGCCGCTCGCGCGGAATGTCGCCGGCGTCGGCCAGCCGCGCGAAGCGCGGAGACACGAGGACGAGATCAGCCCGGAAGCGCGACGTGATCGCGAGCGCCGTGCTCTCGACCGCGCCGAAGAAGCCGAGCTGCATGAAGATCACGAGGATCGCGAAGCCGATGCCCGCGGCCGCCACCGCGGTGCGCCGCTTCTGGTGCAGCACGAGCCGAAGGGCGAAGGGGACGCGCCGCCTCGCGTTGCGCGCCGGGCCCGAGCCGCCGCTCGTCACCGAGGCGGGGCGGGCTGCAGGTCGATCCGCACCTGGCCCTCGAGGTTGGTGAGGCGCTTCGCGTCGGGATCGTCGTCGAGCTTCACGCGCACGAGCACGACGCGAAGGCCCTTGGGCGCCCGGGGATCCTCACCGCCGATGCGGTTGTTGAAGATGATCGCGCCGACCTCGTCGACGACGCCGGCGACGTCCGAGGGCAGGGCAGGGCTCGAGAACACCGCTCGCTGTCCCGCTGCGACCAGCCGCACGTCGTTGGCGTGCACCTCGGCCACCGCGTACATCGTGCCGGTATCGCCGAGCTGCACCACCGAGCGGCCCTTCACACGCTCGCCCTCGCGGACGAGCACGCGCAGCAGCACGCCGGAGATCGGCGCACGCACGATCGTCTGCTCGAGGCGTTGGCGCGCCTGCTCCACCCGGTTCTCCGCGTTGCGCCGATCGAGCGCGATGCTGCCTTCGAGCCGCTCGAGCTCGGCCTGCATCTCCTTCAACGACTCGGTGGCCTGCGTCACCTGCAGCTCGGCGTCGCGGAACTCCTTGCCGGTGCTGAAGCCCTTGCCCGACAGATCCTCCTGGCTGGTCACCTCGCCGCGGGCGTGCTCGAGGCTCGCCTGCGCGGCTCGGACGCGCGCCTTCTGGGCAGCGACCTCGTACGGCGACAGCGACACGCGCTCGAGCTCGATCTGCGCAGCCTCGAGCTCTGCCTGACGCAGGCCATGGCCGGAGAGCACGACGAGCGCCTGGCCCTTCTCGACGGTGTCGCCTTCGTTCGCGCGCAGCTCGAGCACCACGTCGTCGATGGCCGCGCCCACCTCGACGAGCGCGCTCGCGGGCTCGAGGAGCGCCATTGCGACGATCGCCTCGCGGCTCGTGTCGGCGCCCTCGGCAGCGCCGGCTGGCGCAGCGACGTCGACGGCCCGTTCGCAGGAGAGCGAGCCGAGGGCCAGGAGGAGCGAGCCGAGCACGGCCACGCCCTTCGCGAGGGCGGCGCCGTGCGCGCGCGATCCGAAGAGCGCAAAGGGCGTGATGCGGGAAGCGGCGCGCCGGGATCGGCGCTCGAGGTCGCGCATGGGCAGGCGGCTGAGCTCCTGATCGCGTCACGCCCGAGGCCGGGGGTCGGAGATCGGTCGGACGAAGATGCGTTGTCAGGGGGTGGCGGGAGTATAGGCGGCCGCCCGAGCCGGGTGCCACGGGCCCAGGCGGCGCGATTCACGAGGTGCGTCGCCGGTCTGGGAGGCCGCACCCGCCCTGGCGGTTCAGTCCCGCCGCCGCGGCTCGCGGCCCATCTGGAGCGGCGCGCGTCCGAAGGCCGCCTGCTTGCGGCGGATCGTGTGGACCCGCTTTCGCACCCACTGGATCGACGTGCCCTCCGGCAGCCGGCTCTGCAGCTCGGGGCCGGTGGGCACGCGGCCGAGCTCCTCCACGAAGGCGAGATAGACCTCGAGGAACGCGCGCTCGTGCACGGTGTAGTCGGGCTCGCCCTGCAGTCCCTTCAGCCACTTGTGCATCTGCCCGTGCAGCAGGATCGGCACCTGGCCGAGCGCGACCTGCTTGCGGCGCATGCCGTGGATCAGCACGTGGACGGCGCCGCGGTCGAGCCCTTCGCGCTCGTCGGCGAGCTCCTGCGCGCTCGGGGGCCGGTCGAGCTTCTCGAGCAGGGTCAGGTAGGCCTCGGCGAGCGTCGCCTCCTTGCCGGTCAGCTTCTGCGCGGTGAGCAGCGCACCGAGATCGTGCCGGGCACGGGCGACGAGCTCGTCGCCGTCGATGGGGCCGTCTTCGTGGGCCACGCCGCCGCGTACGAGCGTCCAGCCGGTGAAGAGCGTGTCGCCGATCCGGTACGCGACGTCCGGTCCCGCTGGCGGCGTGTTCGCGACGACGTCGACCTGAAGGCCGCCGATCTTCAGGCCGTCACCCACGGCGACGACCCCGGTGCCATCGGGATGCCGGGCATGGAGTGCGGGCGCCTTCGAGTCGGTGGCGAATCGCTCGTGCAGGGTGAGCAGGGCGTTCGGGTCGGCGGGCCGCGCAGCGGTCTGCAGCGCGAGGCGCAGGCGCGCGCCGCTCTTCTCGGCCGCGGCCTGGTACGCGTCGACGTCGGCGGTGACGGGATCGATCACGGCCGCCGTTCCGGTCTCGGAGCAGATCACGAGGTGTGCGTAGCGGCGATGGGGCTTGCTGTAGAAGGAGCGGACGATCACGGTGCGGCGCTCTCCGGTCGCTGGCGCTGGCGGCGGCGTTGACTGCCCGGGGAAGGCGGGCGCTCGCACCGGACGAGAGCACTGGAAGGAATCCGCGTGAAGCCAGCTGCAGCGACAGAACAGCCATCCGGTACGAGCGGAGCGAGCGTATGCATCGCGTTCCGAAGGCGAAACGAATTGGCCGGGAACACTCGCATCGAGAAGTCCCGATTCGACTTGAATTCATGCAGGATCTGGAGGCGGGTGCTCGGCGGGGCGGCGCGCCGCGCGCGGTGAGTGCCCTCGTCGGACCGATTCGCGTTACGCTTCGGCGAGCGAATAGCATCGGAATGCAGCGCCAGCGCCAGGGCACGCTGGCCCGCGCGAGGAAGGGAGCCGGGATGTCGGATCTGTGGGGCTACGAAGGGCAGCGGGTCGTCGTGACGGGCGCGGCCTCGGGTATGGGCGAGGCCGTGGCGAGGACGCTCGCGGGCCTCGGCGCCGAGGCGACGGTGCTCGATGTCGTCGACGTCTCTGCGCCGAACGTGAACTCGATCCAGGTCGATCTCGCCGATCGAGG
>CAYYSY010000339.1:0-9498 GCA_964474355.1 uncultured Spirochaetaceae bacterium
AGTGCCCGGGGAGCCGGCCCGTCGCGCCGGGCGCATCGTTCACCATGTTCGCGAGCGCGAGCACCTCGTCGTAGAGCGCCATCACGATGGCGCCGTGCACGAGGCCCGGCGCGCCTTCGTAGGGCGAGCCGAGGGTGACCGTGCCTGCGACGCGGTCACCGTCGCGCTGCAGCACGAGCGGCGGTGCGATGGGGTTCAGCTGGCCCATGACCGGGCTGAAGGGCACGCCGCTGCTCACCGTGTCGGGCTGCGACTCTGCGCCGCCGCCGAAGAGTGCGATGCCGCGCGTGCCCGCGTGCGGCGCCATCGAATCGGCGAGGGCCTCGGCCTCGGCGGTCAGCCGGTCGATCTCAGCGGCGCTCGCCGAGAGCTGCACCGACGCGTCGATGCAGCGCCGCAGCGCGCCGGTCAATCGCTGCCACGCGAGCCGCTCGGCATCGCCCATCCGGGACTCGACGCGGTCGGCGTGCTGACTGAAGAGGTGCTCGGGACTGAAGGCGTCCTTGGTCATGCCTGCTCGTCGACCCCGGTCTCGGCCCGTCCGCGCTCAACGCGCCGGGTCGAGCATCTCCTTGAAGCCGTACCGCGCGTGGGGGCCGAACGCGATCTGCTCCAGCACGCCGATGCCGACATCGTCGCCGCAGCGCGCGCGTACGACCTGCTGGATGTGCTGGTTCTCGAGCGCCATCGGGTCGATCTCGTCGACGGCGAAGCGGTCGTGGCCGATCGCGAGCTCGTCGTGCCAGCGGGCATGTCCCCAGACGGGGTGCGTGTAGCCCAGGCCCTTCATGCGGAACGTGAGGAGCGGCTCGAGCTCGAAGTCGGTCCGGCTCTCGTCCGAGCCGATGAGCGCGATCCGTGCCCCGCGCGCGCGGCGCGTCCCGGGGATGTAGTCGATCTCGTGCTCGATGCGGCGGTAGCTCACGGTGTCGGGGTCCATCACGCCGGGGATCGTGTCGGGTCCCGCGTCGTGCACGGGCACGAGCGCGCCGTCCTGATGCCAGCTGAAGCCGCTCGCGTCGTCGAAGCAGCCGAAGTGGGTGCAGCGATTCGGGAAGTGCAGCGGCGCCCAGAGGAAGAAGACCTGGGGCAGCGCGAAGCTCGGCGCGCCGCCGTTGTCGGGCTCGCCGATCGGGCGGATGCCCCACGAGCGGTCCTTGGTGCCGAAGACGCGCTGGGCGTCGATCGCGAGCGTGCGGCCCGCGTAGCGGATCTCGCCCTGCCAGCGGCCGAACTGCGCGAAGCGCGTGGCGTCCATCATGACCTTCGTGCCTGCCTCGTTGCGAAGCGTCTGTCGGCCCTCTTCGATGCACGCGGTGCGCGCGGTGAAGGTGAGGTCGCAGGCGATGCCCGTCTCGTTGTCGTCGATCACGAGGCGGATCACGCGCATCGGCTCGATCACCTCGAGCTGGAATGGACCGCACTCGAGCTCGCTCGGGTCGTCGGGCGCGCGCCGCGAGCCGTAGAAGCTGTGCTGCTCGCCGTCGATGACCAGGCTGAACGCGCAGTCGAGCACGCCGCGATGCGGGTAGCGGCCCATCGCCACGCCGAAGTAGAAGTCGCCGTCGTCCTGGTAGCCGTTGAACCAGTAGCGGTCGTAGTGGTTTCGGTCGCCCGTCGACGGGTGGGCTACGGGCTCCGGCGTCTGATGAATCGGATAGTCGTCCAGGCGGCTTAGCATGGTGGGGTCTCTCTCTGATCTCTGGTCGTGTTCGGTCGGAAGGGCCTCCGAGGGTACCGCGGGTGCTGCCTCTCGGAACGGGGCTGCGCTTGCCGCCTGGTGGCGTCTCGCTCTTGCTCGGACTCCCGGCTTTCGCTCGCCCGGGCGCGCGGTTCCGCGAATGCCTCGCTGCGGGGGCGTTGTCGCCGCATTGGGCCCGGGTCTCGCCGGCACTCGCGCTTCTCGCTCAGGTGCCGGGCTCCGTGGCCACGTTGGTGCTGCGTGGAGGCGCTGCGGGTGACTTCGCTGCACCGCGCGCCCGGGCGAGCGAATGCCGGGGTGCGGGGTGGGGCGGGGCGGGGCTAGGGTGCGTCGCATGTTTCTTCTCGGGCAGTTCTGCGGAGCTCTGGGTTGCTTCGGATGGAAGCGATCTTCGGGGGGCTTCGAGTGGGCGCACATCGCCGGGGTTCTGGTGGTGGGGGTGCTCACGATCGGGCTGCCGGGTGGGGTCGGGGCGCATCCGCTCGCGCCGAGTCTGCTCGAGCTTCGCGAGGCTGATGACGGGCTCGTGGATGTGCGGTTCAAGACGGCGATCATGCAGGCTCGGGGGGCGGTGCATTCGCCGCGGCTTCCTGCCGAGTGTCGGCCGGTCGGGACGGCTTCGGAGGTGCCGGAGGGGACCGGAGTCGTCATCGAGTACCGGGTCGACTGTGGCGGGGACGGGCTGACCGGGCGATCGATCGGGCTCGATGGGCTCGAGGCCGGGGTCGCGAATGCGTTGGTCAGGGTGGTTTCGGTCGATGGGGTCGTGCGGCAGTCGTTGCTGTCGGCGAGCGAGCCCTCATTCACCGTGCCCGAAGATCCGAGCACCTGGGCCGTCGCGCGTAGCTACACGGCGCTCGGCATCGAGCATCTCGTCTTCGGCTTCGATCACGTGCTCTTCGTGCTCGGGCTGCTGATGCTGATTCGCGGTGTGCGACCGCTGCTGCTCACCGTCACTTCGTTCACGCTCGGCCACAGTGTGACGCTCGCGCTCGCTGCGCTGGGCGTCGTGCGCTTTCCCACCGCGCTCGTCGAGGTCGCGATCGCCATGAGCCTCTTCGTGCTGGCGATGGAGATCCCCGCTCGGCTCGAAGGTGAGGGCCGGGGTCTCTTCCAGCGGCGGCCCTGGCTCATCGCGTGCGCGTTCGGCCTGCTCCACGGCTTCGGCTTCGCGGGGGCGCTGGCGGAGATCGGGCTGCCGCCCAGGGACATCCCCCTCGCGCTGCTCTCGTTCAACGTCGGCATCGAGCTCGGGCAGCTCGCGCTCGTGGTCGTGGCGATCGCGGTCTTCGAGCTCGCGAGCGCGCTGTCGGTGCCCGTGCGATCGGCGGTGCTTCGCGCGGCCGCGATCGGGGGCATCGGCGCGCTGGCGGGCTACTGGCTGATCGAGCGCACGGTGTCGTGGTTGGTGGGCGCGGCATGACCGACGAGATGCACGAGGCGACTCGGCCTCGGCTCCGTTTGGCCATCTTCGTCGCGCTCGCGGCGCTCGTCCCGCTGCCCTTCTATCTGATCCAGATGGGCCGCATGCCCCTGGTCTATCTGTTCGAGCTCGTGGGCCTCGTCGCCGCTGCCATCCTCGCCGAGGGGCTCGGCCAGATGAGCGGCCTCACCCTCTGGATCGCCGCCTCGCAGGCCGCGCTCTACGCGGTGGCGCTGGCGGTCGCCGCCTGGCTTCTCGACCGGCTCGTGCACGCATTCGCCGCGGCCTTCGCCGGCCGCATCGTACTGGGCGCCGTCGCGGCCGGGCTCTTCGTCGGGCTCGTCTGGCCGATCTACGTCGCGCCCTTCTCGCAGATCTCCACGCGAACGAACCTGGCCGGCGCGTATCGGTGGCCCGATCTCGAGCCGCTCCCCGAGCCTCCTTCTGCCGTGTTCGAGACGCCGACGGCCGTAGCAGAGCGCGAGCCCTGTGCCCATCGCACCCCGCTGCGCCAGCCGCTCTTCGGTGACACGCACGTCCATACTGCGCTCTCGTTCGACTCGGTCGGTCACGGCACGCGCAACCGGCCGGCGGACGCTTATCGCTTCGCGAAGGGCGAGCCCGTCGGCATCCAGCCCTACGACCGCGAAGGGCGGCCGTCGATGCACATCGCGCTGCGCCGTCCGCTCGACTTCGCGGTGGTGACCGATCACGCGGAGCTGCTCGGCGAGACGCACATCTGCAAGGTGCCGGGGTCGCCGGGCCACGACGGCGTCCTCTGCAGGCTCGTGCGCGGCTGGACGCGCCTCGGCTACGGCATCGTGAACGGCGACGTCTTGAGCCGCTGGCCGCCGACTCGATACGGCTTCTGCGGCGAGAACGGCGAGCTCTGCATCGCCGCCGCCGAGGCGCCCTGGGCAGAGACGCAGCGCGCAGCCGAAGAGGCCTATGACCGGACGAGCGCGTGCGCGTTCACGTCGTTCGTCGGCTTCGAGTGGACGGGCATGCCCGACGCCTACAACACCCACCGCAACGTCGTGTTTCGCAGCGAGGTCGTTCCCGAGCGCCCGATCAACTACATCGAGACGTCCACCAGCGAAGGGCTCTGGGGTGAGCTCGAGCAGCGGTGCACGCGCGCGGGCACCGGATGCGACGCGCTCGCGATCCCCCACAACTCGAACGTGAGCAGCGGCCGGCTGTTCACGGTCGAGACCACCGAAGGCCGCCCCATGGACGCCGAGGCGGCGCGACGGCGCAGTCGCCTCGAGCCGCTGGTCGAGATCACTCAACACAAGGGTGACAGCGAGTGCCGGGCGCCTGCGGGGCCGACCGCCGACGAGTACTGCGCCTACGAGACGCCGCCCGGCGCGACGATGATGGAGATGATGTCGGAGCTGGGGGTCAACGAGTCCGAGCCGCTCACGTTCGTGCGCGAGGTGCTCGCCGAGGGCGTCGCGCAGCAGGCGCGCATCGGCGCCAACCCGTTCAAGCTCGGCGTGATCGGCTCGACCGACACGCACTACGGGACGCCCGGCATGGTCGAAGAGCGCACGTTCATCGGGCACGCTGCCGGCCCGGTGTCACGCCTCGTAGAGGCCCAGCCCATGCCCGATCTGCCGCAGCTGAACCCCGGCGGTCTCGCGGCCGTGTGGGCCGAGGAGAACACGCGGGAGGCGATCTTCGACGCGATGGCGCGCCGCGAGACCTTCGGCACGAGCGGGCCGCGCATGGTGGTGCGTGTCTTCGGCGGTTGGGGCCTCCCCGAAGATCTCTGTGGCCGCGACGACTTCGTCGAGCAGGGGGATGCGCTCGGTGTGCCGATGGGCGGCGATCTGCCGACTGCGCCGCCGGCAGGCGCGCCCGCCTTCGCCATTCGAGCGAAGCGCGACACCGGCGTGCCGGAGGCGCCCGGTGCCATGCTCGAGCGCGTGCAGATCGTGAAGCTGTGGGCCGAAGGCGGGGCCCCGCGCGAGGCGGTATTCGACGTGGCGGTCGATGCGCCGCCCGCCCCCGGCGTCGACCTCGACACCTGCACGCCGCGCGGCGCGGGCGCCGACGAGCTCTGCGCCGTGTGGCGAGACCCCGACTTCGACCCCGCCGTGCCCGCCGCCTGGTACGTGCGCGTGCTCGAGGAGCCGACTTGCCGCTGGACGCAGTGGCTCTGTGTCGATCACGGTGTCGACTGCAGCTCGCCGTCGTCGGTGCCGGACGACTTCGCGCATTGCTGCGACGATGCGGTGCCGAGGACGGTCCAGGAGCGTGCCTGGGCCTCGCCGATCTGGTACGTGCCGGACACTTGAATTCGGCTGGCGCGGGGCTGGGGTGCGTACCTAATCGATGAGGTCGAACGCATCGAGATCGAGCGCGTGCCTCGCATGCCGCTCGGCCATCGCCATGAACATCTCGTCCCCGCGCTCGGTGACCTCGACGATCATCGAGGCTACGACGGCCATGATCACGCCTGCGAACGTGAAGAGCCGGTAGTCGCGGTGGCACGCGTTCCAGTCGTAGCCCTCTACGCCCCCTTCGAGCAGGCCCTCGTGATAGCGCCTCAGCAGCGCCTCCTCGTGCTTGCGCCGGTCTTCGATCGTGAGCCCGGCGCCGATGAAGTAGGCCGCATCGCCGAGCGCCGCGCCGCAGCCCACCGTCTGCCAGTCGACGATGCAGAGCGGAGCGGCGTCGGCGCTCGTGCCGAAGAGCATGTTGTCGAGGCGGTAGTCGCCGTGCGTGAGGGTCTTCTCGCCGGTGAACGCGGCGGCCCACGGCCCGATCTTCGGGCCGAAGCGCCTGGTGACCTCCATCAGCTCGGGCGCGAGCCGATCGGCGTAGCGGGTCTCGAAGCCCGGCTGCAGCGCCTGGTACACGGCCTGCAGCAGCGGTGCCGACTCGGCCGAAGCCTGCTGGAGGTAGTCGAGGCCCGGCAGCTTCGCGTGGTTCCACCAGGGCGCGTGCAGTCGCGGCAGCTCGTCCATGACGAGCTCGGCCTCGTCGACTGCGCAGCCCGCGATCTGGTCGCCCTGGCGGGCGGGCGCCATGTCTTCGAGGACGATGCTGAAGCGCTCGGGCGCAGCGTCGTCGATGGTCGCGAAGTAGCAGTGGGGCGTGCGCATCGGCGTGGCTGCTGCCAGCTGCTGGTAGAAGCGCACCTCGCGCATGTACGACCCTTGACTGGCGCCGGTCCCCCGGCTGGCGGGGTCGTCCGAGGGCAGCTTCACCACCACGGAGCCCAGCGGCGAGGCACCGCCTTCGAAGGCGAGGCGCAGTCGGACGCTGCGGCCCATCTGGCCGGTGCCGACCATCTCCGGCTCGAATCCCGCAATGCGATGCCCGGCGCAGGCGCCGCTCTCGGCGAGGGCGGCCTCGAGCCACGGCAGGTCGATGGCTTCGGGGCTGTCGATGGGGGCGGGCGGGGTCGCGGGGCTCGGGGGCAACGTCGGCTTCCTTGGCTCGAGTGAGGGTCGGGCTATGTCGGTGCAGGTGCGCTGCGAAACTCTCGCATCACACGCGGCGCGCTGCTCTGCCGACAGCGAATCGCGTCGGCAAGAAGATGGGTGTGGCTCCCATGAGACCTCGGGAAAATCCATCTCAGGATACGAAATCGAAGCTGGAAATATGCGCCATGTCGATGCTTTTGCTGAGAAGATGACCGGAAGCCGGGCTCCTGCATCGATGCCGATGGGGTCCCGGGCGGGGCGCTGTCATCGGCGTCCCAAGCTGGTGGTTCGCAGAGAGCGGCGAGAGCGGCCCTCGACTCGGGAAGGTTGGTGGCGCCAGGAACCCAGCAGCGCCGGTGGCGATGGACGCGGCAACGGCAGCCGAAGCAGGTCCCACGCGGAGTCTGAAGGCGGAAGCAGCCCCTGCAGTCGAAGTCGAGCGTCGAGCGGAGCTGGCAACACATGGAGTGGGCGAAATGGGAATGCGGGATGTAGCGGCCGTGGCCACGGTGCTGCTGGCGGGCTTGCTCGTCGGCGGACAGGCGGCGGCAGTCGAGTGTTCGGCGGTCGCGCCGTTCATCAATGAGATCGACTACGACCACGATCACAACATTCTCTTCAACCATGACCGCGACGAGTTCGTCGAGATCGCGGCCCCGGCCGGGACCGACCTGACCGGGTATCGCATCGTCGTCATCGAGGGCAGCACCGACGGCCTCTGCTGGTCGGGCTTCGGCCCGGCGGGTGAGTCGTACATCGACGAGCCACTCACTGGCGTGGCGGCCATCGTCGGCGACGAGAACGGCGAGGGTCTCGGCTTCGTGTCCGTGTGCTTCACGAGCACGTCGACGAACGTGGCCCAGTGCGACATCACCGTGCAGGGGATCGCAAACGACTCGAACCTGAAGAACGGCAGCCTGACCAACCCCGCCGGCAATTGCGCAGACGGTGTGCTCCTGCTCGATCCGCAGGGCAACATGGTCGACGCGGTGGGCTGGGAAGGGCAGGTGGCGAATACCGGTACCTACGGTGCGTACTTCCAGCCCGGCACGACCGACTACTTCCTCTATCCGCCGATCTACGACGACGGCTACGGCAGCCACGAATCGTTGGTCCGAAACGACAGCGACCCGGCGCGTGCGACCAGCGAGAGCCAGTGGTCGGTGACGCCCCACGGCGGCGCGTCACCGAGCGCCCAGAACGCCGGCCAGGCGCTGGCGTGCACGGCGGGTGGCGGTGCGGTCTGCGGCGACGGCAACGTCGAAGCGGGCGAGGAGTGCGACGACGGCAACACGACGGCCGGCGACGGCTGCTCGGACGTGTGCGTCGCGGAGTTCTGCGGCGACGGCACGACCCAGGGTGGTCTCGGAGAGGAGTGCGACGACGGCGGTACGACCTCGGAGGACGGCTGCTCCGCAACGTGTCAGAACGAGTTCTGCGGTGATCTGGTCGTTCAGGCGGGTCTCGGCGAGAGCTGCGACGACGGGGGCACCGTGGCCGGCGACGGCTGCGACGCCGCCTGCAACGTCGAGTTCTGCGGCGATGGCGTGCTGCAGGCCGGTCTTGGCGAGGAGTGCGACGACGGCGCCAATGTCGATGGCGATGGCTGTTCGGCGGCGTGCCTCGACGAGTTCTGCGGCGACGGCATCACCCAGTCGGCTCTCGGCGAGCAGTGCGACGACGGCAACACGGTGCTGCTCGATGGTTGCGACAACAGCTGCCAGATCGAGGCCAACGTCTGCGGCAACGGGCTCACCGAGTTCGGTGAGGACTGCGACGACGGCAACTTCGTCGACGGCGACGGCTGCTCCTCGGTCTGCACCGACGAGCCGACCGGTGTCTGCGGCGACGGCGCGGTCCACCCGACCGAGGGCTGTGACGATGGCAACTTCGTCAACGGCGACGGCTGCGACGACACCTGCGCGGTGGAAGTCACGGGCGTCTGTGGTGACGGTGTCGTGCACCCGAGCGAGGAGTGCGACGACGGCGCCAACGGCAACGTCTACGACGGCTGCCTCGACAGCTGCCTGCTGTCGAACGCGGTGCCGGCCACCGGCCCGGTGGGCATCACGGTGCTCATGCTCACGATGCTGGGCATGGGCTTGCTGATGCTGATCGGTCTGCGGCGCAGCGAAGCCTGATCGCCTCTACCAGCACGTCACAGAGCGCGGAGTCCTCCGGGACTCCGCGCTCTCTTCTTTACGGGGGCGCGTCTGGGTCGGTGTTGGCGCTCGGCGGATCGCGGGGTTGGAAGCTGGCGTCGGATCTTCGTCGTCTCCAGCTCAGATTCCGGGGGGCTGGCTGTACGTTGGAGGGCGTTCTCGCTCGAAGCGAACGCCGCGCCAGCTGACTGGCCCCCCTCCAACTTCGCCGGACACGACGAAGATCCGAGGTCGGGCTCCTCGCTTCGCGATATCGCTGCGCGTTGTGCCCGGGGTCGACGCGGAGGGCGAAGACCCGGCACAGTCCTCTTCGGTGAGTAGGGAAGCACGCGCGAGCTGGGGCGCCCCTGTCGAGCGCTGGTGTGCGCGGACGGCCAGGCTTGGGCGGTGACCGTGATTCCGCGTTCGCGGTTGCTCCCCTACTCACAAACGAGAGGAGGGTGCTCTCCTCTCAGGCTTCGAGTTCGCGCTGCGACGACGACTTTCGAGGCTCGCCGCCGACTCCACGAACAGTGCGACCCGTGCCGATCGCACTGGGTCCGCGGTGCGCGTGATTGCCGCGAACGCCCAAGCAGCGCACGACGCCCCGACCCCATCGGGGCGGCCGAACCCACCAGACGCCTGGCGCAGAGCGCCAGCGAGGAGTTCGTCGAACCGCGAGGCGAGCAGCGTATGCCGGGGATTTTCGGGTAGCGCCCGCAAGTTGGAGGGGGGCTCGTCAGCCAACCCGCACTCGGAGTCGTGCGGGGGCGTCCTCCAACGTACGGCCAGCCCCCC
>CAYYSY010000340.1:0-11668 GCA_964474355.1 uncultured Spirochaetaceae bacterium
CGCAGGATGGGGTCGGTACGCAGATTGTCCCAGGCGCCCGAGAGCGTCATCATGCCGTTGATCATGCCGCCCCAGGAGGGTGCCAGCAGGATAATGGACATGACCATGCCCAGGCTCTGCGCCCAGTCCGGCAGCGAGGTGTAGTGCAGGTGGTGGGGCCCGGCCCACACGTAGATGGCGATCAGCGCCCAGAAGTGCACGATGGACAGGCGGTAGGAGTACACGGGCCGCTCGGCCTGCTTGGGCACGAAGTAGTACATCATGCCGAGGAAGCCGGCGGTCAGGAAGAAGCCCACCGCATTGTGCCCGTACCACCACTGCACCATCGCATCGAGGGCGCCGGGGTAGATCGAGTACGACTTCCACATCGACACCGGGATCGCCAAGCTGTTCACGATGTGCAGCACGGCGACGGTGAGGATGAACGCGCCGTAGAACCAGTTGGCGACGTAGATGTGGCCCGTCCTGCGCTTCGCGATCGTGCCGAAGAAGACGATCGCGTAGGCGACCCAGACCAGCGTGATCAGCACGTCGATCGGCCACTCGAGCTCGGCGTATTCCTTGGTCGCAGTGATGCCGAGTGGCAGCGTCACCGCGGCGGCCACGATGACGAGCTGCCAGCCCCAGAACGTGAAGGCGGCGAGCTTGTCCGAAATGAGCCGCGCCTGGCAGGTGCGTTGCACGCAGTAATAGGAAGTGGCGAAGAGCGCGCTGCCGCCGAACGCGAAGATCACCGCGTTGGTGTGCAGCGGTCGAAGCCGCCCGTAGGAGAACCACGGCAGGTCGAAGTTCAAGGCCGGCCAGGCAAGCTGCGCGGCGATGATCACTCCGACCAGCATGCCGACGATGCCCCAGACGATCGTCATGATCGTGAACTGACGCACCACCGTGTAGTTGTAGCTCTCCGAAGCGTTCGAAATGGACGCCTCATCGCTCATCAGCGAATCCCCCGATTCCCGGCGGCAGAACGAACCCGCCCCTCTCTTCGGTGGTCACCGATGAGCAGGGACTGGGCTTGGCCGCGGGCTGGCGAGACGTTTCGTCGTCACGAGCGGGTCTGCCAGTGCTGCAGAGCATTGCACCTCGAAGCGATTCGAGCCCTCCCAGGTCGGGAATCGATCACCCCCGGTGAGCAGGTACCTCGGTGCATCACCGGGGGTGGGCGCTTTGTCCAACGATCGTCTGATCGAACCTGTGCCGATCCCCGGGCGACTGAGTGTCACTCGACGCGGCGATCGGGCGAGTAGGGGCAGACTGCCCCAGCCGCTGTGGGCACAAAAACACGGTCGTGTCATGCAAAATCGAATCAGCTCGATCTCGCGTGCTTCGATAGGTTGCGGCGGCTGCGGTGAACGCGTCGAGCGGGGCTGGACGCGGCGTCTTCAGGAGGCGCGCTTGCCCACTCGATTCATCGGCGGGCTCCCGAAATAGATGTCCTCGCCGATGATCTTGCCCGCCTCGTCGATGGGCCAGACGGTCAGGATCTGCCACTCGGCCACGTACTCTCCGTCGTCGCTGACCGCTTCGCCGTCGACGGCCTCGACACCCGAGGCCTTGAGCACGACGCCGGGCATGAGCGAGCGCATGACGCCCTCGGTGATGACCGAGTTCTCGTCGGCGCAGATCAGTCGCACGTCGAAGTGGAAGCGGTTGCCGCCCGTCGCGATCATGCTCTCGTAGAACTCCGACACGGCGGCGCGTCCCTTCGGCCCGCTCTCCTCCGGAATGCCCCACATGTGGTACTGCGGCTCGGCGGTGAGCGTGTCCATCAAGGGACCGTGCTCGCCGCGGATCTCGGCGCGCATGTGGTTGCGCACCTCCTCGAGGTTTGCGCGGATGCGCGGGTTGGTCTCGGCCTCCATCCGCTTCTCGACGGCCAGCCAGGTCTTCTCGGGGTCGAACTCGATCACGAATGACTCCTTTGCATCCAACGAAGGACCAGCAGCCTGACCCAGGATGGGGTGCATCGTCCAGTCCCCGATTCATCGCCGCCCTCTGCGCCACAGGGACGCCTACGGCCCGGTCGTGCTCCCGGGGGCCGACGCAACCCCATCGCGGGTCAGGCTCCTGGTGCCCGGGAGGGCGTGAGGGCGAGCACGAGACCGCCGAGGACGACGGCACCGGCCAGCGCTTCGCGCAGCGAGGGCAGGGTGCCGAGGAAGAGCCAGGCCGTGCCGACGGTCAGGACCGGCGAGGCGAGACCGAAGAGGGTGCTGGTGGCGGCCGGCAGGGTGCGCACGGCGCGCATCATCATGAGCCGCCCGGCGAAGGGGCCGATGGCAGCCGCGGTCGCGGCGAGCAGCACGATGCGGAGGGGGGCATCCTCGACGCTGGCCGCGGCGCCCGACGTGACGACGACGAAGCCGACGGCGATCCACAGGCGCAGCGCATTGGTCCAGACGAGGTCGATGCGCTCGACGTAGCGCCGGATCACCACGTGGAGGCTCCCGAAGCAGAGGGCCCCGATGAGCCCCCAACCGACGGCTGCGGCGTCGACTTCCCCCCGCAGTCCTCCTCCCGCAAGACCGGCGACGCCGATCAGGGCGAGTCCGCCCCCGGCGACGAAGCGACGCGACACGGGCTCGCCCAGCCACAGCCAGCCGAGCGTCGCCGCGACGCCGACCTGCAGCTGGATCAGGAGCACCGCGACAGCCGGATCGAGGCGCGCGATCGCCTCGGTCGCGCCGACATTCGCGCCGGCGGCCAGCGCGCCGCTGAGCGCGCTGGCCCACAGCGTGATCCGCCACGAGACCCCGGCTCGCCCCGGTGCGCCGGGTGCGGCGCCCGCCGCCCGCACGCGCGTCGTGGTGGTCCGCCCGATGGCAGTGATCGTGTTCAAGGACGCGGCGCTCACGAGCAGGAGCACCACCACCACCTCGAGGGGCGCCTCGGTCGCGGCGAGCTTGTACGGGATCGTGGCAATCGCCGTGCACGCGGCGGAGCCGAATGCCAGCGTGAAGCCCACGCCGCGATCGGTCCCGTGCGAAGGCGGGCTCGGCCGCATCGAGTCGGTGATCTCGCGCCCCCTAGGCGAAGGTCAGGCCCGGCATCCAGGAGCCATGAAAGCCCTCGGGCACGCGCTGGGGCAGGATCACACGCGCGACGGGGCCGGCCGAGGGATCGCCCGCGGACAGGATCACGAGCTCGCTCGAGTGCGTGGCCTTCCGGTACACGTACCCCATGAGCCATCCGTCCTCTTCGCGGTCGCTCTCCGGGTTCGGTGCGTACGAGAACTCGGTGGCATCGCCGCCGTGCTCGTCGACCCTGAACACGTTGCTCTCGCCCGTCTCATAGTCGAATCGGCAGATGTGGTCGAACTCGTCGAAGTTGACGAGATCGGTCGAGTTCTCGGTGCCGAGCATGTAGGCGTAGCGATGGGGGCGGCTCTCCATGTGCCGGGCGACGCGCGGGAACTCGCAGCAGCGCTCGAGCATGAATTGCTCCGTCGAGGCGCGCCCGCCGGTCTCGAGGTTCACGGTGAAGCGCGTGAGCAGAGAGCCGACCGTGTAGCCACCGTTCTCGGCGGCATTCACGTCGTCGTCGACGCGGTCGGTGCGCACGGCGTCGAGCACGACCTCGTTGCCGCGCTGGAACGCGTTGGCGAAGTGGAAGCACCAGCCGACGTCGGCTTCGAACCAGCGGATTTCACTGCCCTTGCCGTAGCGGGGGAGGATGCCGATCTGGCAGCCGCGCTCGGGCTGCCAGGTCATGGCGGGCCCGCCCTCCTTGATCGCCTTGATGACGTCCCAGACAGCCGGGGCATAGAAGAAGACGGCGTAGTCCTTCGAGATCGCGAAGTCGTGCATCATCACCGGCTTCTCGACCGGGATCTGCTCGTTCACGGTCATCTGGCCGCTCTTGTCGATCACGTAGTACGTGAGGAAGGGCGGAACGGGCCGGTAGGCGAAGCCGAACATCTCGCCGGTCTCGTCGTCGAAGTGCGGGTGCGCACAGAAGCCGCCCTTCAGCCGGCCGCCGAAGTCGTACTCGCCGACGGTGTCGAGGCGGGCCGTGATCTCGGTCGGCTTGCCCGCCTCCCACAGCGCCAGCAGGC
This sequence comes from uncultured Spirochaetaceae bacterium, assembly GCA_964474355.1. Taxonomy (GTDB): domain Bacteria; phylum Myxococcota_A; class UBA9160; order UBA9160; family UBA4427; genus CAYYSY01. Next base: position 4,055 of record CAYYSY010000340.1, read on the forward strand.
GGCCGGCGTGCTCGACCACGTGGATGTTGGCGACGTTCTTGGCGCGGCCGACCTCCGCCATGGCCTCTTCGTCGGGCGGGAACACGTCACGCATGCCGCCCCACACGGCGTGGCCGACCTTGCGCTCGTAGAGCAGCCCCTTCGAGAGGATCCAACGGTTCCGGTAGCCCGCCCGTCCGCCATCGAGGTAGACGGCGTGGACCATCCCGTCGCCGTCGAACAGGTGGTAGGGACCGCGGGGCTCGAACTGCTGATTCGAGCCGTTCCGCATGAAGGCACCGCGCAGCTGCCGGGGGATCTCGCCGATCACCTCGCACTCCGCGACGTCCATCTCCGCTGCGATCGGACAGGCGTTGTCCCGCAGGTACGGGTTCGTGTCGACCTGGGCCCAATCGAGCATCGGAGCTGCTCCTCTCGCGCCGGGGCGCGCAGTGTCGGGAAAGTCGGGTCGACGACCGACCGACTGCCTGGAAGCATACGCGAACCACGGATTCGCGATCCTTGTACGGAGAGCGCAGAGAGGTATACGATTCGGCAGGAATCCGAAGCCCGGAGCCACCGGGCCCGGCCGCTCGGGCTACCCTGCCGCCATGTGCGATTCCGTCGTCGCGACCCGGCCCGAGACCCGCGAAGGCACCACGCTCTTCGCGAAGAACAGCGACCGCCACCGGGGTGAGTGCCAGCCCTTCGTCCAGAACCCGGCGGCCTTTCATCCCCGCGGTGGGATGACGGCGTGCACCCACATCGAGATTCCCCAGGTCGCCGAGACCTACGCAAACATGGGCCACTCTCCGTGGTGGGTCTGGGGCTTCGAGCACGGCGTGAACGAGCACGCTGTGGCGATCGGCAACCAGACGGTGTTTTCGAACGAGCCGGTCGAGGAGGCGCCGGGGCTGATCGGCATGGATCTCGTCCGCCTCGGGCTCGAGCGCGGGCGCGACGCACGCGAGGCGCTCGAGGTGATCGCGACGCTCATCGAGCAGCACGGGCAGGGCGGCTCGGGCTTCGGGCCGGGTGAGGGCGGCTACCACAACAGCTTCCTCATTGCGGACCCCGAGTCGGCGTGGCTGCTCGAGACCAGCGGCCGCCGCTGGGCGGGCAGGCCCGTGGTGCTGGGCTCGCTGTCGAACCACATCACCCTGCGCGACGATTGGACGATCGGCTCGCGCGACCTCGAGTCGTTCGCCCGCGGCATGGGCTGGTGGCGCGATCTCGAGCGGCTCGACGTGGCTGCGGCCTACCGCAATCCGCACGTGCCCGGCCGTATCTCCGAGGGACGGCTCGCGCGCTCCCAGGCGCTGCTCGAGGCCGGCCGTAGCAAGCACGACGTCGCGAGCATGAAGCAGCTGCTTCGAGATCACGGTCCCGATGCCGATGGGCCCCCGACGCACCTCACACCCGAAGACGACGGCTACTGCACGCTCTGCATGCACGCCGAGCCCGTCGGTACGACCACCGCGAGCATGGTCGCACCGCTGCCGACAGATCGCGTCGGGCCCTGGCCCGTCTTCGTCTCGTTTGCCTCACCGTGCACGGCGCTGTTCCTGCCCGTCTACCTGCACGGCGTGCTGCCTGCGCCGCTCGCGCGCGGGCATGGCGAGCGCGAGCCGGGCGACCTCGACTCGGCGTGGTGGACGTTCCATCAGCTCCACGAGGCGGTCGCCACCGACTTCGCCCGGCACGGCCCGGCGGTGCACGACGCGTTTCGCGCATTCGAGGAGCGAGTCGACTCGGAGCGCGCCGAGGTGGAGCGGCGGGTCCGCGACGAGGTGGCGGCGGGCGATGCGGATCGCGCGTCCGACATGCTCAGCCAGTTCATGGATCGCACCGTGAGTGAGGCGCTCGACCTCGCGGAGGCGCTGCGCGCGGGGATCACGACCTAGAGAGCTCGTCCCGTGGCCATCGAATGCGTGTTCGGATCGACGGAGCGCGCGTGCGTGCGTCTCGACGAGACCACTTCACTCGAATCGAATCACTCGAATCATGAAGTGCCCGCGTGTGGTGAGAGCCGCTCGACCATCACGCGCTGCGCGCGTGCGGTGACAGCCGCTCGATCACGCACTGCCCGCGTGCGGTGAGAGCCGCTCGACCATCACGCGCTGCGCGCGTGCGGTGACTCGGTCGACGTCGCGCGGCGCACCGGGCGTGCGCGAACGAAGTACTCCTCGCGCATCTCCCACGGCACACCGAGTGCGTTCAAAATCTGGCGCTTCGTCGTCTGGCGACAGGGGCGCCCCTTTTCGACCGCATGCACGGTACGTGCGGAGACGCCCGCCTTGATGGCGAGGTCGTTCTGGGTCCAGCCGAGAGCCTGACGCGCGGCGCGAATGCGGTTCATGGGGGGTCCTTGATCCTGGCGGCGAACGCCTGCCATCTTAGCGCCCGCTTCGCCGGCCTGTTCGCAGGTCCGCGTGTCCAAAGGGATTTCTGATGCGGACAGCGAGCCCGATGGCCGCTTGGGCGGAATCAGGAGCATTTCCCCGCGGGGGCACGCTCCTCGGCTCACGGGGGATCGCACGCAGGAGCTCTTCGCGGCCGCGCCGCAGCCAAGTGCCTGCGAGTGGACAGCGCAACGCCTCGATCCGCGGGCTCGCGGGCCGAAGCTGGGGCGGACGACGGGACTCGAACCCGCGACCCCCGGAATCACAATCCGGTGCTCTAACCAGCTGAGCTACGCCCGCCATGCCAGCTTTCGGGGCGCCGGAAGCTATCTTCGGCCTCTGGGGGTGTCAACGACGGCCCGCAGGGCTGCTCCTGTCGGCCTTCTGGCCGCGCAGCTCCCCCGGAGAGAGTCGCTGGAGGCGCTGCAAGATGGGCATCGCCTCCGGCTTCGATCGTGTCCCGGCAGCGGCGTCGCGGCTCTCGTCGAGGGTCGATCCGCCGCGTTCGGGCGCGCCGCGCCCCGGTAGCTCAGCCGGATAGAGCAGTCGCCTTCTAAGCGACCGGTCACAGGTTCGAATCCTGTCCGGGGCGCCCTCCAGGATCTCCTCCTTCCTCACTCTTCCAGCGATCTCGGAGTCGTGCCGAGCACGCCGGGCTGCGCTTCGTGCGGGGCCGCGAAGGGCGGAGCGCGTGCACTGCATCACGTGACGTCGCGCGATCGGACGAACATGCCCTTCGTTCGGGTGACGTCGAGCGATCGGACGAACATGCCCTTCGTTCGGGTGAAGTCGACTGATCGTTCGAACGTGCTCTTCGTTCGCGTGAAGCCGAGTGATCGTTCGAACGTGCCCTGCATCACGCACGGTCGAACGAGCACGACATCAGGTGACGTCGCGCGATGGAGATCGCGTGCACTGCATCACACGATGTCGATCGCATGTCATGTGATGCGCGTCGCGCAAGGCGGCGTCGCCATGCGCGTGCGGCTGTGACGTCCGTCCCAATTCGATGAGTGCTCTGCATGTCTTGGGGAGTGCAGCTGTGCTTTTCACCCGAATCACCGATCACGTCACACCACGGGTGAGCATCATCACGAGACATCTCGGGGCTGTCTCCGATCAGTCCCGCCATGATGACCATTCCGCTTCTTCGACCGCATGGATCGCCGTGCGCCGGGCGACGCTTCGACGTGCTTCCCGTGGTGAACGCCGGTGCGATCGCGCCGCTCGTCTGCTCGCTGCTCGTGCTGCTCGCCGCCTTCGCTTCGACGGCGCGCGCAGAGCTGCGCGACTACACGGTGCGCTGGCTACCTTCGGCTTCGCAGGGCGTCGAGGGCTACGAGCTCTCGGTCGGCACGTCGACTGGAGTGACGGACTCGACCTTCGATCTCGGCCTGCCCGCACAGCAGAGCGGCGAGATCCGCTACGGCATGGAGCTCGAAGACAGCGTCGACCTGCATCTCCGGCTGCGCGCCTATGGTGGTGGCGAGGTCTCGCCGTACTCGAACGAGATCGTGGTCGCGCAAGCGGCGACACCGGGCGCACCGAGCTTCGGCGTCGAGACGATCGACGGCGCGAGCGGCATCGTGACCGGCTCCATCGTCGTCGTCGCGAACACGTTCGGCGCGACCGAAAGCGTGCACTTCTTCGTCGATGGCGCCTCGTATCGCATCGAGAACAACGCGCCGTACTCGATCGAGGGCGACGGGGGAGAGCCCGGCACCGAGTACGCCTTCGACACGACGGCACTCGCCGATGGCGAGCACACGATCGTGGCGACGGGCTACTCGGACAACGGTGCGCTCGGGTTGGAGGGTGCGTCGGTGTCGACGACGTTCCACGTCGACAACGTGATCGATCCTGCCCCGTCGCCGGACCCCGGGCCCACGCCCGACCCTGGCCCCACGCCCGATCCGGGTCCGTCGCCTTCGCCCGACCCCGTCCCGCCGTCCGGGCCGGAGGGGGCCGTGGCCGGTGTCTACGCGACCGACGGCGGCGACATCGTCGCCCTGCGTGTCGACGGCTCGACGAGCGTGATCAGCAATCACCTCCTCGCGCGAGCCGGCGATATCCGGCCGGTCTGGTGCGACCTCGATGGTGACGCCGATCGCGACCTCGTGGTCGGGTTCGGCCCGGGCTCGGACGCCCAGATCCTGTTGCTCACGCTCGAGGATGGAGCATTCGTCTCCGGCGAGGTGATCTACGGCGCCCAGAAGCGCTATCGCGCGGCGAATGGCGAGACCTGGCCGAGCTGCGGCGACGTCGATGGCGACGGACGCAACGAGCTGGCGATCGGTCTGGGCGGCGGCTCGCTCGCGAGCGTCTCGATGATCGACGATCGCGACTCGGGCTACGCCTTCATGAAGGCGACCTACCGCAACTTGCTGCGCACGCTGCCCGGCCTCATGGCCTTCGGCATCGACTACGCGAAGAACGGGGCCGCCAAGCCCGTGCTCGCGGACATCGACGGTGACGGCCTCGACGAGATCATCGTCGGTCGAAGCGAAGGCGGCATGGGCACCGTGTCGATCTTCGACGACGCGACCGAAGGGTTCGCCGTCTTCGACTCGCTCGAGCTCGACATCGGCATGCTCGAGGTCGTGAGCGACCCCGAGTACCGCAGCGGCAACGGTGCCACCGAGATCGCCGCCGGAGACATCGACGGCGACGGCCTCGCCGAGATCGTGGTCGCCATCGGTGTGCAGGGCGCCAGCCGGCTCTCCGTGTACGACGATGCCGAGCGCGGGTTCGCTCCGCTCGCCGAGAGCTCGGGGGGCCTCGAGCTCGGACACACCGGGTACGACGAGACGATGGCCATGCTGAAGCCGACCCTCGCGGACATCGACGACGATGGTCTGCCCGAGATCGCGCTCGGCTTCGGTGCAGCAGGTGAGGGCGAGATCCAGATCCTCGATGATCTGCTGACCCGCTTCGCGCCGCTGGTGTGGACGGGTGATGCCGAAGGCATCGTCCGCGCGCCCGTCGGATCCGGCCCGGTCTCGTCTGCGATCGAGATCCCGCGCTGACCCCCGACGGGCGGCCATGGCGTGTGCCTTCGGGCACGCGTCGTGGCCACACCGGGGCCGCACCCGACACGCTCGTTCGATCGCTGGTGATCTGCGTCACGACCGGGCACAAAGATGCGCAAAAACGACCACCAATAGGGTGTTTCGACGAGGCATCGTGGCAGAAGCGCTGCTACGACTTGCCTCGCGGATGAATCCTCCCAGTCCCTCATCGATCACCCCGCTGCCCGCGTCTCCCCGGCAGCCGAAGGGCATGCGAAGCACCAGGCTGCAGAGCACCCGGTCCGCCCGCCGGCCGATCTGCCGGCCCGCGCTCTTCGTGCTCGCCTGCCTGCTTCTCCCGCTCGCGTTCGCGCCGAGCGCCCGGGCGCAGCTTCGCGACTACACGGTTCGCTGGCAGCCGTCGCCGTCGAGTGGCGTCGAGGGGTACGAGCTGTCGGTGCAGACGACGGATGCTGCGGTCTCGTCCGACTTCGACCTGGGCCTTCCTTCGACCGCCGGCGGCGTGATGAGCCGGACGATCCAGCTCGAGGGCAGCGTGGACCTCGTGCTTCGCCTCCGCGCCTACGGCGGAGGTCGGTACTCGCCCTACTCGAACGAGATCGTCGTCGCGAAGGCGGCTTCCGCTCCGCAACCGACCCTCGCGATCTCGAGTATCGAGGGCGTGACCGGTGTCCTGTCGGGCTCCGTCGTGATCGAGGCCGAGACCACGGGGCCGGTCGAGAGCGTGTCGTTCTCGATCGATGGCACCCCGTATCGGATCGAGAACGCCGTGCCCTGGTCACTGCCGGGGTACAAGGGCGGACCGGGGGCGGAGAATCCCTTCGATACGACATTCCTGGCGAACGGGCGGCACACGCTCGAGGCGATCGGCTGGTCCGAGGATGGCGCGACCGGTGATGCGAGCCTGCCCTTCGTCATCACGTTCTTCGTGGACAACGGGGGGGCGCCTCCGCCGGCCCCGGGCGAACCGCTGCCTGCGCCCGACCCGGCGCCGGGCTCGCCGCTCTCGACCGACACCGGCCCGCCCACCGGGCCCGATGACTCGGTCGTGGGGCTCTATGTCAGCGGCGACCATCTGGTCGCGCTACGCACGGATGGCACGTACACGGTGCTCGTCCGCTATCACCTCATCGGCTCGTACGACATCCGCCCCGCGTGGTGCGATCTCGACGCCGACGGTGATCGCGATCTCGTGGTTGGCTTCGGCCCCGGCTCGCTGTCGCTCCTGCTTCTGCTGACCATGCAGGATCTCGAGGTCGTCGACCTGCAGGTCATCCCGGGCGCGAACGATCGCTACGCCTACCTCTGGGGCGAGACCTTCCCGGCCTGCGGCGACGTGGACGGCGATGGCCTCGCCGAGCTGGCGGTCGGCCTCGGAGAGGGTTCGACGGCCAGCATCTCGATGCTCGACGATCACGAGAGCGGCTACGCCCCGATGACTACGGCGTTCAGGTCACTCGTTCGAACGCTGCCGACGACCGCGACCCTCGGCCTGCAGTACTGGGAGACCGGCGCTGCGAAGCCGGTGCTGGCGGACGTCGACGGCGACGGGCGCGACGAGATCGTCGTCGGCCGAAGTGCGGGTGGGCGCGGCACGATCTCGGTCTTCGACGACGCCGAGGCCGGCTTCGTCGTGATGCTGCCGCTCTCGCCCAGCGAGGGCGTGATCGACGCGGTGACCGACGCCGACTACCAGTACCTAGACGGCGCGACCGAGGTGGCCGCGGGAGACGTCGATGGCGACGGGCGCGCGGAGATCGTGGTCGCGACCCGCCGTGCCGGAGAGACAGGCATCGACGTCATCGACGACGCGTCGACGGGCTTTGCTCCTCTGCTCGAGAGCGCGGTGCAGATCGCGCCGGACGGCGGTGCCGGCGCACCGCTCGAGCTGCTCGATCCGGGGCTCGGTGACATCGACGGCGACGGGCGGCTCGAGGTCTCTCTCGGCATGGGAGCGACCGAAGGCGGAATGGGCCGGGTGCAGGTGCTCGACGACCTCGAGACGGGCTTCGCGCCCCTGGTCTGGACCGCGGACGAAGAGGGCATCGTGGAGGCGCCGGCGGAGGCCGGCATCGTGTGGCCGGCCATCGAGGCGAACCCGCAGCCCTGAGCGAGCGCGGTTCCAGTCAGAGCACGAGTGTGCGCACCCTGCCGATCCAGCGTCAGAGCACGAGTGTGCGCACCCTGCCGATCCAGCGTCAGAG
>CAYYSY010000341.1:0-8301 GCA_964474355.1 uncultured Spirochaetaceae bacterium
ACCTGGCTCCCGAAGCTCGCTTCGGGTGAGATCATGGCTGGCATCTCGGTGACCGAGCCCGATATCGGCTCCGATGTCGCGGGCGTGAAATGCCGTGCCACTCGCGGCACCGTCGACGGAGTCGAAGGATGGATCATTGACGGGCCCAAGGCGTGGTGCACGTTCGCGGGTCGAGCGAACGTGCTCGCTGTGCTGCTCCGCACGGACCCGGACCTTTCGAAGGGCGCGAAGGGCCTCTCGCTCTTCATCGTGCCGAAGGAGACGTTCGACGGGCACAGCTTCCAGTGCACGTCGATCGGTGGTGGCAAGATGGAGGGCAAGGCCGACGCGACGCCGGGCTACCGCGGCATGCACTCGTTCACGCTGCAGCTCGAGAACTACTTCGTGCCGGCGGAGAACCTGGTCGGTGGGGACGCCGGCGAGGGGCGCGGGTTCTACCTGCAGATGGCGGGCTTCGCTGCGGGCCGCCTTCAGACGGCCGGACGCGGCTGCGGCCTCTCCCAGGCCGCCATCGAGGAGACGGCCAAGTACTGCGTCGACCGCAACCAGTTCGACATGCCGATCAGCGAGTTCCAGCTCACCCAGTACACCCTCGGCCGCATGGCGGCGAAGACCGCCGGCGCACGGGCCCTCAGCTACGCCGCCGCGCGCGCCTTCGACGAAGACGAGCGGGCCGCGGCACCGCTCGCAGCGCAGGCGAAGCTGCTCGCCTGTGACGTCGCCGTCGAGGCGACCCAGCAGGGCCAGCTGATGCACGGCGGCTGGGGCTACGCCGAGGAGTACCCGATCAGCCGCTACGTGGTCGATGCGACGGTGCTGCCGATCTTCGAGGGCGTGAAGCCGATTCTCGAGCTCAAAGTGATTGGCCGGGCGCTGCTCTCGGCGTAGGGGCTGGCGCGCTTCGCGAGCTTGGGTGCCCGGGCGGGGGCGAGGGCGCTGCGTGCTCCGCTTCCGGCGCGAGTCGCGCCTGCGCCGAGATCGGGTGAAGAGCCGCGCCTCCAAGTCCGCGCGCTGCCCCCTCGCCCCCGCCCCGAGGCGCCCGCGCTTCGCGGGGCTCGCAGGGCGAAGCGCCTCGAACAGATGCCCTTTGGGAGTAGACCTCTCGCGAACGCTTCTGCTTGGTCGGGGCTTGGATCTGGTCCGGCCTCTCGGGGGGGGGGGCGTGGTAGCCTCGTCATGGTTCGTTGGAGGGGGTTCGAGATGCGGCGTTTCTGCCTTCTGCTCTGCCTGATCGCCGCGGCCTCGGCCGGGTTCGGGTGCGTTGGTTTCAAGACGGTCAACGCGCCGCTCGAGCAGGCCGATCCCTCGTACGGGTATCGGCCACAGCTCGGAGAATCCCACCGCGACCGCGGAAGCAACATGGTCTATCTCTCGTTCTCGGGCGGGGGCACCCGGGCCGCGGCGCTCGCCTACGGTGTGATGACCGGCTTGCGCGACACCGTCATCGAGTCCGACGGCGAGACGCGCACCATGCTCGACGATGTCGACACCCTGAGCGGCGTGTCGGGCGGGAGCTTCCCCGCCGCGTACTACGGGCTCTTCGAGGATCGCATATTCGAGGAGTTCGAGCCCCGGTTCCTCCGGCGCAACATCCAGGGCGCGATCGTGTGGCGGGCGGTGATCCCGTGGAACGCGGTGGCGCTGATGACGCCGTGGCTCTCGCGCAGCGACATCGCGAAGAACATCTATCACAAGAGCGTCTTCGACGAGGCCACGTTCGAGACGCTGTCGGAAGCCAAGGGACCGATCGTCTACATCAATGCGACGGATCTCTCGTCGGGCGAGCGTTTCACCTTCACCCAGGGCATGTTCGACCTCGTCTGCTCCGATCTGCAGTCGTTACCCATCGCGTACGCCGTGGCTGCATCGTCTGCCGTTCCCATGCTGCTCTCCCCGGTCAGCATGAGAAGCCGGGCTGGGACGTGCGGCTTCGAGATGCCGTCGATGCTCGAGGAGGGGCTCCGCGCGCGCCTCGAGGACCCCAGGCGATACCGGGCCGCGCGCGCCTTCAGCCAGCTCCACGACAGGAACAGCCGCTTCTTCCACCTGGTCGACGGAGGCATCTCCGACAATCTGGGCCTGCGCGCCGGAATCGACATCATCCAAGCCGGCGGGGGGCTCGAAAGCGCACTCGAGTTCATGCACGTCGAGATGCCGGACCGGATGGTCGTCATCAGCGTCAACGCGGAGACCCAGCCGGATCCGGGGATCAACCTCTCCGGGGCGTCGCCGGGCTTCGCTGCCACGATGAACGCCGTCTCGGGCGGACAGATCCGCCGCTACAACTTCGAGACGCTGCTGCTGACCCACGAGCTCCTCGGCCGCCTCGAGCAGGAAGCACGCGAGGCCGGCCACCCCCTCGAGGCCTTCATGGTCGAGGTCAGCTTCGAGCGGCTGCCCGACGCGGAGGATCGGAGCTATTTCTCGCACATCGCGACCAGCTTCAAGCTGAACGACGAGGAGGTGGACGATCTCATCTGGGTCGGCCGCGACCTGCTGCTCGCATCGCCGGCGTACCAGCTGCTCGTCGCGGATCTCGGCGGCACCCTCCCCGAACGCGAGCCGCGTCCGACGCGCGACTGACCGGATCAGCTCGCGTAGAACGCCGTCAGCACGTCGATCATCGGCGCGACGTCTTCGGTGCCGGCCATCTCGCGGCAGCTGTGCATGCTGAGCATCGGGTTGCCGACGTCGACGGTGCGCACGCCGACCCGCGCGGCCGAGATCGGGCCGATGGTCGAGCCGCAGCCGAGGTCGCTGCGGGTCACGAAGTGCTGGGGCTCGACGCCGACGCCGCGGCAGAGCGCGGCGAACTCGCCGGCGGTCTCGGCGTCGGACGCGTAGGCCTGGTTCGAGTTGATCTTGATGACGGGCCCCTTGCCGATCATCGGCTTGTGGCCCGGCTCGTGGCGGTCGGCGTAGTTCGGGTGGACGGCGTGCGCCATGTCCGCCGAGATCAGCCGCGACTGTGACACCGCGCGCGAGAGCCCCTGAGCCTCGCCACCCTTGTAGGCCTGCACGCAGCGGTCGAGCGCATCGGCGAGGAAGCTGCCGCCCGCGCCCTGGGCGCTGCGGCTGCCGACCTCCTCGTGGTCGTAGAGCACGAGCATGCGCGTCGCCGCGCTCTCGCCCTGACTCGAAGCGCGCAGCAATGCAGTGAGGCCCGCGTGGCTCGAGGCCAGGTTGTCGAGGCGCGGCGCGTTGATGAACTCGCCCCGCGCGCCGAGCAGACCCGAGGGTTGGGTGTCGTACGCCATCAGGTCAAACGAGAGCACGGCACCGGGCTGCACGTCGGCGAGCTCGCGCGCGCGCAGCTCGGTCGCGAGCAGCTCGCGCAGGCCCGGCCCGCCCTCGAGCCCGAGCACCGGCACCATGTGCTGCTGGGCGTTCAGCTTGAGTCCATTCTCGCGCAGCTCGTTGTAGAGGTGGATCGCGAGGTTCGGCACCCGCAGCAGCGGGCGCCCGAAGTCGATGAGATGGGTCTCGACCCCGCCCGCCGCCTCCACGGTGACCCGCCCCGCGAGCGAGAGATCACGGTCGAGCCAGGTGTGCAGCAGCACGCCGCCATAGGGCTCGACTGCGAGCTGGCGATAGCCCTGGGCATCGCGGTCGGCGGAGGGCTTGAGGCGCAGATTCGGAGAGTCTGTGTGGGCGCCCACGATGCGGAACCCGGCCGCGGAGGGCGCCGCGCGTCCCACCTCGAAGGCCACGATGCTGCCGCCCGCGCGAACGACGTAGTGCTTCGCGCCGGGCTCGTGCTCCCAGAGGTCGGCCTCGTGGGCCTCCGTGAAGCCGGCAGCCTCGAGCCGCGCCGCGGTCTCGGCGACGGCGTGATAGGGCGTGGGTGAGCGATCGATGTACGAGAGGAGATCGGCGACGGGATCGGCCATGGCGGAACCATAGCGGCGAAGCCGTGTGTCGGGTCGGCCTGGCGACCGTGGATCAGTCGCCCTGCTGGCTCCGTCCGCGCTGCATGACGTTCTCGCGCACCGAGCGGATCGCGTCCGCCGACACCTGGGCCGCGCGGTTCTCCTCGCGCTCGATCTCGCGCCCGCGGCCGAAGGTCTCGGCGAAGCCGCTGTCGATCACGCCCTTGTACGCGCGCACCATGTGCGGCTGGCACGAGAGCATGTCGGCGGCGATCGCGCGGCAGGTCTCGATCAGCTCGTCGGGCGCGACCACCCGGTTCAGCAGGCCCCAACGCTCGGCCTGGTCGGCGTCGACGAAGTTGCCCGTCAGCGAGAGCTCCTTGGCGCGGTAGATACCGACGAGCCGCGAGAGCTTCTGCGAGAGCCCCCAGCCCGGCATGATGCCGACCCGCGCGTGGGTGTCGGCGAAGCGGGCATTCGTCGAACCGATCAGCACGTCGCAGGCCAACGCGATCTCGAAGCCACCTGTGATCGCGACGCCGTTGATCGCGCCGATGATCGGCCTCGAGCACGCCTCCATGGCCCGCACGAGGTCGTTGCCCGACACGACCGCCGCCGCGCTGTCCGCGTCGCTGGCCGCCGCCTCACCGGAGAGCTCCTTCAGGTCGAGCCCCGCCGAGAAGGCGCGCTCGCCGGCGCCCGTCAGGATCACCACGCCGACGGCGTCGTCGGTCTCGGCGTCGAGGAAGGCCTGCGTCAGCAGCGCCCGCACCTCGTTCGACAGCGCATTCATGGCCTTCGGCCGGTTCAGGGTGACGAGGGCGATGCCCTCCCTCTTCTCGACCAGGATGACGGGCTCGGACAAGGCGGAATGCTCCTCGACTCGCGGGCGGCGAAGATGCGCCGGCCGTTCAGTCTAGGAGCCCGCGGCGGAGCCCGGGAGGGGGCGCTGGAGGGAAGGAGCCGGGGAGCGGAGGATGCCGCTCAGAAGACGACTTCGAGGGTCGCGAACGACGAGCGGCCGCCGGGGGCGCTGATCTTGACCGTCACGTCGCTCTCGTACACCCGCACCGGCTGCTCCATCGTGAGCGGGCCGAGCTTGGGGCGCTCGAGCATCAGGATCGGGGAGGTGCTGTCGATGCGCGCGAACAGCTCGGGCTCGCTCACGCGGCCGGCCGACGACAGCTCGCTCGGCAGCTCGTCGAAGTGCGGGTCGATCGCCGCCGGATCCGGGATGGGTGCGGCGTCGGCGAAGGCCGGCTCGGCGATCACGACGTCGGTCATCGCGGTCGGCTGCGTGAGCTCGACCTCGCTCGCGTTCGCGATGCCGGTCATCGCCATGACACAGGCCGCGACACAGACTGCCACGAGCACGCTCAGGTCCAGGCTCGCTCGCCCGGTGTCTGCTGTGCTCCGATGCCCTTCGTCACGACTGCGATCCTGCATGGCCGGTCTCCGATCCCCGATTGCCTGGCTCGCACGATGAGGGTGCGTGCTGGCCTCGAGGTTCCGTCGAACCGTCCTGAAATCATCCTGCTCGCGGGCGGCTCGCCCTCCTTTCAGTGCAATCGACGTGCCGTTGCCTGTTCGAGAAGGGAGAGCCTTCCGAGCGGCTCCCGCGGTCCTACCGGCAGGTGCGAGCCATCACGCACGTGCAAGTTGGGAAGAGAGGTGCCGCTCGATGCCGTTCCGGCTCCGCTCTGCGGCACCCGACCTCCGAGTCGGGCGCGGCGAGGAACGTCCCCGACACCGGGCCTGCGAGTCAGGCGCGGCGAGAAACGTCCCCCACACCGGGCCTGCGAGTCGGGCGCCGCGAAGAAACGTCCCCGACACCGGGCCTGCGAGTCAGGCGCCGCGAAGAAAGAAGGGCGCCTTGCGCGCCATGCGGAGCACGCTCTCGTCGGCGGCGAGGTCTGCGAGGCGCTCGGGCTCGAGCCAGCGGAGGTCGAGCGACTCGTCGCTCGCCCGCAGCACCTGGCCCGCCCGGGCCCGCAGCAGGAAGCGGACGTCGTGGTGCTCGTGCTCGGGCTCGTCCTTCCGGGCCGGGATCACGTGCACGTCCACGTCGATGGGGATCGGCTCACCGGCGGCGTCGACCGAGAGCACCTCGAAGTGCTCCATGCCCGACTCTTCACGGGCCTCGCGGAGTGCCACCGCGAGCGGGTCGGGGTCACCGTCCGCATGGCCTCCGAGCTGCAGCCAGCGCTCGAGCTTGCGGTGATGGGTGAGCAGGCAGCGGCCGTCGTCCGCCGAGACGATCCATGCCGACGCGGTGACGTGGCCGGGCAGGCAGCGCCGGTCGAAGCAGTCGTCGTGCGCCTCGACCAGCGCGCGAATGCGCTCGACGCATTCGAGCTCGTCCGGCTGACGCGCGGCATAGCGCTCGAGCATGCGGAGAAGCGGCTGTCGGTGCACGGGAGGCCCTCGCGTCGGGTCGGCGGTCGACCCGGCCGAATCAGTCCGGATCCCCCACCGGCTCGCGCATGGTGACGAACTCTTCGGCGGCCGTCGGGTGGATGCCGATCGTGGCGTCGAAGTCGGCCTTGGTCGCGCCCGCCTTGATGGCGACGGCGAAGCCCTGGACGATCTCGCCCGCATCGGGCCCGACCATGTGGAGGCCGACGACGCGATCGTTCTTCCGATCGACGATCAGCTTCATCAGCGTGCGCTCCTCACCGCCCGTCAGCGTGTGCTTGAGCGCGCGGAACTCCGATCGGTAGACGTCGACCTTGTCGCAGACGGCCTCGGCCTGGCCCTCGGAGAGCCCGACGCAGCCGACTGGGGGCTGGCTGAAGACCGCATGTGGCACGTCGTGATGGTCGGGCTTCGTCGGCCCCTCGTCGGGCGCGAAGAGCAGGCGCGCCACGCAGGCCGCCTCGTGAAGCGCCACCGGCGTCAGGTTGATGCGGTTCGTCACGTCGCCCACCGCGAAGATGTTGGGGACGCTCGTGCGCGACTCGTCGTCGACCTCGATCGCACTGTCGCGGTCGAGCGCGACGCCGACCGCGTCGAGGCCGAGATCCTTCGAGAGCGGGTGGCGTCCCGTCGCACAGAGCAGCTGGTCGGCGTCGACGACGCTGCCGTCGTCGAGGTGCGCGCGGATCCCGTCGTTCGTCTTCTCGATGCGGGTCGGGTTCGCCTCGAAGCGCAGGTCGATGCCCTTCTGGCGCATCTCGCGGGCGAGGTGTGCGCGTACGTCGGCGTCGAAGCCGCGCAGGAAGAGCGGACCACGATAGAGCTGAGTGACCTCGCAGCCGAGATTGTGGAGCACGCACGCGAACTCGACGGCGATGTAGCCGCCGCCCACGATCACGATGCGGCGCGGCATCTCCTCGAGATGGAACATCTCGTTCGAGCTGATCGCGTGCTCGACGCCCTCGATGCCTGCGGGCAGGGTCGGCCAGCCGCCGACCGCGATCAGGATCGACTCGGTCGTGTACTGCCGGTCGCCGACGGCCACCGTGTGCGCGTCGACGATACGGGCGCGGCCATTCATGACGTGGCAGCCCGAGTCGTCGAGCAGCCGGCCGTAGATGCCGTTCAGCCGCTCGATCTCGCGGTCCTTGTTCGCGATCAGCGTCTTCCAGTCGAAGCTCGGCTCGTCGACCGTCCAGCCATAGCCAGCCCGCGCATCCTGCAGCTCTTCACGAAAGTGCGAGGCGTAGACGAGCAGCTTCTTGGGGATGCAGCCGACGTTCACGCACGTGCCGCCGAGGTCGCGCTCCTCTGCGACGGCAACGCGCGCACCGAAGCCCGCGGCGAAGCGCGCCGCGCGCACGCCGCCCGAGCCCGCGCCGATGACGAAGAGATCGTAGTCGTAGGAGGGCATGGAGCTCCCGGGTCGAGTCGTGGGGCCAGTTGCGAGGCGACGGAGAATAGCCGCGCCGGACCGCTTCGATGCCCGCGATCCCCGTTATCTTCCGGCCTTCGATGCCGCCGACCGCTGAACGAAACGATTCGCCCGATCGCCCCGACGCCGCCGTCGTCGAGCGCATCCCCGCGCTCGTCGTGTCCGGCTTCCTCGGCTCGGGCAAGACCACGCTCGTGCGGAGCCTGCTCGAGCAGGCCCAGGCCGAGGGACGCCGCGTCGCCTTCGTCTCGAACGAGCTCGGCGAGCTCGGCGTCGACCGCGCCCTGCTCGGCCAGGGCGGCGAGGCGTACGTCGAGCTCGAGGGCGGCTGCGTCTGCTGCGAGCTCTCCGACGATCTCGTCAACACGCTCCAGACGCTCTACGAAGAGGTACATCCCGATCGCATCGTCGTCGAGACGAGCGGGGTCGCGCTGCCCTGGGACACCCAGCTGAACTTCTGGCGCGAGCCCGTGCGCGACTGGATCGGCGACGACATGGCCGTCGTCGTGGTGAACGCGGAGCAGGTCGCCGAGGGGCGCGATCTCGAGGGCACGTTCGAGGACCAGGTGTCGAGCGCCGACC
>CAYYSY010000342.1:0-5714 GCA_964474355.1 uncultured Spirochaetaceae bacterium
TCAGCAGCACCGCCTTGGTCGCGTAGTCGAGGATCAGCGCGCACCACACCATCTGGATCGTGGCGTCGGTGAGCGAGATGAGCACGAAGGCCGGCAGCAGCCGCACCAGGAAGAGCCCGATGAAGATCGTGATCAACGGGAAGAGCGTGTCGCCCGCGCCGCGCAGCGCACCGCCCATCGCGAACTCGACGGCCATGAGCGGCTGTACGAGCCCGAGGATCCAGATGAAGTCGACCGTCAGCTCGACCACCTCGGCGTCGTCGGTGAAGATGCGCGCCAGCGGCTCGGCGAACACGATGACGAGCACGCCCATCACGCTCATCGAGACCATCGCGCCGAGATTCGCGCGCCATCCGGAGCGCGCCGCCTTGTCGGGGGTGCCCTCACCGAGACGCTGCCCGACGAGCGTCCCGGCGGCGGTCGCGAAGCCGATGCCCGGGATGAACGAGAACGAGAGGATCTGGGCGCCGACGTTGTAGGCCGCGATGGCCGCAGTGCCGTACAAGCTCATGATGCGCTGGAACCCGAGCAGCCCCACCTGGAAGAGCCCCTGCTCGATCGCGGCGGGATAGCCGATGTACGCGATGCGCCTCAGCATCGGCCAGTCGGGCGCAAAGCCCTCGGCGCGGGGCTCGAGCACGAGCCGCCTCGCCCGCCACATCCACCAGAAGATCGCGCTCTGGAAGACCATCGAGAGGCTCGACGCCATGCCCGCGCCCGCAACACCCAGTGCAGGCGCGCCGAGGTTGCCGAAGATCAGCACCCAGTTGAAGAAGACGTTCAGGACGTTGGTGGCGATGCCCACCCAGAGCGGTGTGTAGACGTCGCCCGCCGCGCGCAACGCGGCGCCGAAGACGAACGACAGCGAGAACGGGAGCGTGCCCGCCAGCAGCCAGAACACGTAGCCGCCGCCGAGGTGCACGACGCTCTGTTCGACGCCGTAGATGCGGATGAGCGCATCGGCGAACGGGAGCCCCGCAAGCATGATGGCGACGCCCATCACCGCACCCATCAACAGGCTCTGACGCAGCACGAGGTCGGCCTCGGTGAAGTCGCGCGCGCCCCAGGCCCGCGCCAGGATCGCCGCCAGGCCCATGGGCGCGAGGTTCACCAGCGACTGCACCAGCCAGTACACCTGGCCGCCGAGGCCCACCGCGGCGAGCGCATCCGGGCCGAGCCCGCCGACCATCGCAAAGTCGGCGAAGCGCACGAAGGTCTGCGCGCCGAAGCTCACGATCGTGGGCCAGGCGAGCGCCCAGACGCCGAGGTGATCCGGCGCCTTCGAGGGCGGCTCGGCGTCACCCGGCACGTGCTGTCGACCGCCCTCGAGCATGGGGCGGGAGCATAGGAGCCCCGCCGCGGTGGCGTTACTCGAGGCCCGCATCTGGCGCGTACGGTCGCCCGGCTCTCGCACCCCTCCGCTCGCCTGCCTACCCCGCGGCCTCGGCGTCGCGCGAGCGCGGAGGCCGCTTCCGCATCGCCTTCGGCAACGCGATGCCGTACTTCTCGATCAGCCGGTAGATCGCACCGCGGCTGCGCCCCATCACCTCGGCGCAGCGCGAGATGTTGCCGCCGGTGCGAGCGAGCGTCTCGAGCAGCTCGTCGCGCTCGGCCACCTCGCGGTTCCGGCGGATCGCGGCGAGGCTCTCCTCGAAGTCGTCGACGAGCTGCTCCATGGTCGCGCCGTCGATCGAGCCGCTCGCGCAGAAGGCCACTCCGCGCTCGAGCAGGCGGGCGAGCTGCTGCACGTTGCCCGGCCAGCCCTGCCGCGCGAGGAACGCGTGCGCGTCGGCGCTGAGCCTCACCTCCCGGCGCATGTGCGCGCCGAGCCGGCCGACGATCCTGTCGGCGATCTCGGGCACGTCCTCGAGGCGCTCGCGCAGGGGCACGAGCTCGAGCGGAAACCGCATGAGCTCGTCGAAGAGACCGGCGTCGAACTCCTCGGCGGCGACCGCCCGACCGTCTCCAGCCCCGTTCGAACCACCGCGGACGTTCGATTCACCGTGGGCGCTCGACCCGCCGCGGATGCTCGACCCGCCGCGGGCGCTCGCAAAGGCGGGCCCGGCCGACGCGACGACCCGCGGTCCCCGCTCCCAGCCCTCGTGCTTCATCTGCCGCATCCGGTGGGCGAAATATTGCTGTCCTGCCGCGGAGAGGCGATCGACGTGATCGAGATAGAGCGTGCCCGCGCCGGGCAGCGCCTCGCCCGGCCGCCAGCGAGGGCAGTCGATGCGCCGAAACGGCGCACGAGGCGTCGCGCCGGCCTCGTGCAGGGCACGCGCGACGGTGTCGCGGCCGGTCCCCGACTCGCCGATCACGAGCACCGGGCCCGACAAGGTCGCTAGCCCGTGCAACCGCGATCGCATCAGCCGCGCGGCCCGGCTCGAGCCGACGACTCGCGCCTCGATCGGCGACGCCGGCTCGTCGGTCTCGAGGCCGACGTGGATCTGGATCAACCGCTCGAGCGACTCGCGCAGCCCGGGGCCTGCGACGTCGAGCACCAGGAAGTCCGCCGCGCCGGCCTTGACAGCGTGTACGACTTCTTCGGCGGCGGGATCGGCCGCGGCTGCAACGATCGGAGCACGGGTGCGTGCGCGCATGCGTGACACCACGCCTTCACTCACGTCTTCGGCACCCTGCGCCCACTCTACGACGGCGAGCTTCGCCCCAGACTCCTCACACGCTCGGCCCGCCTCGTCGCCGTCACCGCCCGCGACCCGCACGCGCCACCCCAGCTCGCTGAACACATCGAGCAGGCTCCGTCTCTCTCCTGCATCGCTCATCACCAGGACCACCGTCTCTCGCACGTCGCGCCCCCTCGGCTCGTGACCCGGGCCCCTGCGCCGCACGACGCCGAGCCCAGGCCAGTCGACTGACCCAGCACGAATCATCCTATGAGCGCCCGACTCACGATCAACGCGGAATGACATGGAGAGGACACGGAGCTGCGTCGCACCCCGAGCACGTGCACGGACGATCACGGCCGATCGACGATCGTTCGAAGCGCGACTCGCACGCACGCGCGACACTGCTCGCGCTTCAGGTCGGGTCGCCCTTGCGTGTGCGGCAGTCGACGAGCTGCGCGGTCGCGCCGCGCACGCCCCACACGATCGCGATCTGCCCATGGCGACGCGCGAGATCGACCGCCTGCGACTCGGCGAGCCCCATCACGAGGAAGCTCTCCTCGGCCGGCCAGTCACCGTCTTCGCCTCGGCCCTCCGCATCGAGACGAGTCGAGCCAACGGCGTCGAGCTCGCGTCGAAGCGATTCGTTGCGCGCACGATTGGTCGCCGAATCGAGGCGCTCCGAGCCCGGGTTCCAGGCCGTGATCAAGCACCACGTATCGCAGCCGCGTGCGACGAGCAGCGCATCGAGCTCGGGGGATCGCTCGCCGACGCGCAAGCTGATCTCGCCGCCTTCGGCGAGCACGACGTAGCGGGTATTCAGGTAGGCGGCCCAGAGCGCGGCTTCGTGAATCGACACGGGTCGAGGATCGCCGGCCTCGCCCTCAGCGCAACCTTCCCCGCCGCACCAGTCGCCACGCCCCGAGCAGACCGAGCGCACCGCCTACGACCCAGGGCACCCCGACCACCGGCACCACGACTGCGCGGCGTTGCACCTCCATGAAGTCCCAGGCGCGCTGGGTGATGTCGAACGCGTCATCGTTGAGGTACAGGATGTGGCCGCTGAACGCGTTGAGCGGAGGATCTTGAAACGCCGTGCCGGTCACGCTGCAGAGCCCCACCTCGACGCCGGCGTCGCTGCAGCTCGTGTCGATCTGGCAGTCGCTGCCGCCGTAGATCTCGCTCACCTCGGGTGCAGGCCCGCCCGAGTCGCAGCCGTTCTCGTCGCGCCACTCGGCGAAGCTCGGCGCCGCCCCCGCATACGAGACGAGCACGTCGGTCAGTCCGAAGAACGTCAGCACCGGGATCGACTCGCTCGCGTTGCACTCGGCCGCGAAGTCGCCATAGGGCGTCGGGTACGCCATGGGCGCAGCGGCAGCGAAGAGATCGGCCGCCTCGCACGCGAGGCGCTGGGTCATGGCCCCGCCGTTCGAGAGGCCCGTCACGTAGATGCGCCCGGGGTCGACCTGCACCTGGCTCTGGATCAGCGAGACGAGCGCGCGGATGAAGCCGACGTCGTCGACATCGTCCGCCATCGACTGCCCGCAGCACGTGCCGCCATTCCATGAGTTGTTCAGGCCATTGGGCCAGACGACGACGATGCCGTTGGCCTCGCCGACGACGTCCCAATTCGAGATGCCGCGCTGCTGGGCCGCGTCGGACGTGAACCCGTGGAGATCGACCACCAGCGGCGCCGCCGTCCCGACCGAATCGAGGGGGCGAAGCACCGCATACGTCCGGGCCTCGCCGTCGTACTGCATGCTGAGGCCCTGATTCAAGCCGACGTGCAGCTGGGCGAGCGCCGTCGACGCCGCGAGGGGCGAGATCGTGAAGGCAGCGGTGAGGAGGAGACAGCGAGCGAGTCGCAGACCAGGCATCGGGCGCTCCAGCATCGAAGTGGTGGTGCGGATGGCGCTGAGAGTCACGATCATACCGGGGCCGGCCACGCGAGGTCCATCGAAGATCTTCCGACCGTTTCGATCGAAGCGCTCGTACGACCCGCACGAGCCGAAGGGGAGATGAGCACGCATGCGCTTCGTCATCAATGCAGGGATCGCCCTCGTCGTCCTCTTCGTCGCGGCCTACGTCTATCTCTTCCACACCACCGAGGCACCGCCCGTCGATCCCGCATGGGCGATCGAGCCGAGTACCGCGATCGAGCCCGGCGCGGTCACCGTGCGCTACACGGGCTGCGCGACGCTCGTCTTCTCGGACGACGAGACGACGGTCGTGATCGACGGCTGGTTCAGCCGCCCCGGACCGATCCAGGTCGTGAGCGGAGAGATCGGGCCGGACCTCGATGCGATCGAGAAGGGGCTCGCCTACAACGAGCTGACCGAGGCCAGCGTCGTCTTCCCGGTGCACTCGCACTACGACCACGCCATGGACTCGCCCGAGGTCGCGCGCCGGCTCGGCGCCGTGCTCCTCGGCTCCGAGTCGACGGCCATGATCGGCCGGGGCTGGGGCCTGCCCGAGTCGCAGATCCGGGTCGTCACCGACCGTGAGCGCATCGAGGTCGGCGCGTTCACGCTGGTCCCGATCGAGTCGCGCCACTTCCAGTTCGCCGACCCGGTGATGCGCGAGCGCGCGCTCGGCGATCCGCTGATCACCGAACCGGTCGTCCCGCCCGTGCCCACCTTCGACTACAAGGTCGGCCAGGCCTATGCGCTGCTCGTCGAGCACCCCCGCGGCCGCGCGCTGATCCAGGGGAGCGCGGGCTACGTCGAGGGCGGGCTCGAAGGCATCGCCGCCGACGTCGTGTTCCTCGGCGCGGGCGGCCTCGGCTCGCAGACCGCCGACTATCGCGAGACCTACTGGCGGGAGACCGTCGGGCGCACGGGCGCCTCGCGCGTGATCCCGATCCACTGGGACGGGCTCATGAGCCCGATCGAGGGGCCGCTTCGCGGACCGCTGCGGGTGGTGGCGCTGGTTGCAGGTGGTGGCGAGGGCACGCTCTCCTTCTTGAAGGAGAAGGAGGCGGCGCACCCCGACGTCCGCATCCAGACCCTGCCGCGCTACGCGCCGGTCGAGCTCTTCTGAGACGCGCGCGGTGATCGGCGGCAGTGGCCGAGTGCCGCCAGGCCGGCGCCG
>CAYYSY010000343.1:0-4809 GCA_964474355.1 uncultured Spirochaetaceae bacterium
CGACCCGGGTCTGTTCCCGGGCGCCGAGATGGCGATCTACATGTGCGACGCGCAGCCCTTCCATATGGTGGCCGAGGGCGTCGCCACGTTCGATCGCACGCCCGGCGGCTGAGTCGCCACACGGAGCCGTGATGCCGACCGGCAAGCTCGTCGCGATCGCGACACGTGAGGCCACGCGTGCACCGATGCAGGTGCTCGACGCTGCGATGGTGTCCGAGGCGCATGGCGTCGAAGGTGACTTCCGCGGCAAGCCGGGGCCGCGTCAGGTGACGGTGCTCGATGAGGAGGCGTGGGCCGCGGCCTGCGCCGCGCTCGGCGAGGACCTGCCCTGGACGCTGCGTCGCTCGAACCTGCTGGTGCGGGGCATCGACCTGAAGGAGAGCCTCGGGGCACGCCTGCGTGTCGGCGGCGCGCTGCTCGAGGTCACTGAAGAGACCGAGCCCTGCATGGTGATGGACAAGCAGCATGCGGGGCTGCGCTCGGCGCTCGGGCCCGACTGGCGCGGCGGAGTGAGCTGTCGCGTGATCGAAGGCGCTGCCGTCGCGGTCGGCGATGACGTCGTGATCGAGAGGACCCGAGATGTCTGACACGTTCAGCGCGATCGAGGGGTGGGATCCGCTCGCGCCGCCCAATTGGAACGACCCGTATCCCGACTACGCGCGGCTGCGCGAAGAGGACCCCGTGCATTGGGCGCCGGAGACAGGCGTCTTCTGTGTCTCGCGCTACGACGACGTCGCAGACGTGTTGCGCGACACCGCGACCTTCTCTTCGCAGGGCGCGTTCGAGATCCTCGTGCGCCGCCGCAAGTTCGGCTTCGGCGACGCGATGGGCGTCGTGCGGTTCCTCTGGCGCGCGCGCATCAACCCGCTCAAGCTCCGCAACGCGGTCGAGAGCGGAATGCTGATCACCGTCGATCCGCCGCGGCACACCGAGCTGCGCGCGACGGTCAACCGCGGCTTCACGCCGCGACTCATCAAGGATCTCGAGCCCCGGCTGCGACAGATCGTCGACGACTGCCTCGCTCCGGTGCTGGCTGCTGATCGCTTCGACCTCGTGAAGGCGCTCAATGTTCCACTTCCGGTGACGGTGATCGCGGAGTTGCTCGGCATCGATCCGGCGCGCCAGGACGACTTCAAGCGGTGGAGCGACGCGATCGTGGCCGGCTCGTCCGGCAGCGAGACCGCGGACATCCGGCCCTTCCTCGCAGCGATGGGCGACATCACCGCGTTCTTCAGGCAGATGATCGCCGAACGCCGCGGCGACCCTCGTGACGACATCCTGAGCGTGCTCCTCGATCCGGAGTTCGCCGACATCATGAACGATGCGGCCATCTCGCAGTTCCTGGTGCTGCTGCTCATTGCTGGCAACGAGACGACGACGAACCTCATCGGCAACGCGGTGGCGACCTTCCTCGCCCATCCCGACGAGCTGGCGCGAGTTCAGGCCGATCCGGCGCTGCTCCCGCTCGCCATCGAAGAGGTGCTGCGCTTCGAGCCGCCCGTCCACTTCGTCTTTCGCCGCGCGACGCGAGATGCGGAGATCGCGGGCACGCCGATTCCGGCGGGCTCTCGCGTCGCCGCGCTGCTGGCGTCCGCGAACCGCGATGCCACGCAGTTCGCCGACCCCGACCGCTTCGACGTCGCGCGCAATCCGAAGGGCCACCTGTCGTTCGGCCTCGGCGCGCACTTCTGCCTGGGCGCCTCGCTCGCCCGCCTCGAGGCGCGCGTGGCCCTCGAGGCACTGCTGCCCCATCTCGGTGAGCGGCGGCTGGCGGACGAGCGGCTCGAGTGGGTCGACTCGTTCCTGGTGCGTGGCCCGGCGCGCATGGACCTCGTCGCGGCTTGACCCGGACGGTCGCTGCCATCCTCCGTCACACTTCCCCAAACCACTTCAGACACAGGAGATTCGTCATGCCCGCCTACCTCATCGTGAACTACAAGGTCGAGAACCCCGATCTCTACGGTCAGTACTCCGCTGCCGCCGGTCCCGCGCTCGAGATCGGCAGCAAGTGCAAGCTGCTCGTCTTCGACCCGGCGAGCGAGGCGGTCGAGGGCTCGCCCGGGCCCCAGACGGTGGTGCTCGAGTACCCGTCGAAGGAAGAGGCGAAGGCGGCCTACGACTCGAAGGCCTATCAGGACGTGGTCGGCATGCGGCACGACGCGACCAGCGAGCACTTCGCGGTGCTCGTGAACGGCATGGGCTGAGCCGGGTCTCGCTCCGGCCCGCACGGCCCGGCTGCGGCCCAGCTGGAATCGAGAGCGATCTCAACGCACTGACGCCGTCTCGGCGTCAAGCGCCGCCTCGAAGCCGCCGATCCGACACGGACTCGAGCGGCCCCCCGGACGCCCGCGCTCGTCCGTGATGCGTCCGGGAGCCGCTCCTTTCGTTGGGGGTGGGGGATGGCTTCGACTGGAGTGGCGCCGCGCCGGCGTGCGGGTCGCGCGCGTGGGCTGTGTGGGGTCCTCGCTTCGCTCCTGGCCTTCCCGTTCGGCGTCGCTCTCGTCGCCGGTGCAGCCTCCGCCCAGCCCGCGATGGTCGCACCGGCGAGCTACGGCGATGCGGCACGGGGCGGGTTCGTCCTGACGCCGATGCCGAGCATCTACGGCACGGTCGAGCTGCAGCAGCGCTGGCGGCAGGGGCGCGATCTCGAGATCTCCGAGGAGTTCATGGCTGCGGCCCACCTCCACGAGGCGCTGGCCGCGGCGCGGCCCGACAGCGCCTACGCGTACTGGAAGGTGTCGCGGAACCTCTGGCGTCATGCCGAGCGCCTGCCCGTCGATGCGAAGGCCGAGCGCATGGCGCTCTTCGAGCGGGCGGATGCGTGGGCGACGCGCGGCCTGGACGTCGACCCCGACTGCGCCCCGTGCATGCTCTGGAAGTTCGGCGCGATGGGCCGCATCGCGACGACCCGCGGCGTGATGCAGAGCCTGACGATGGGCCGAGAGATGCGCGGCCTGCTCGAGCGCGGCATCGCCCTCGAGCCGACCTTCGCCGACACGCCTATGAACTCGACGCTCGGCAACCTCTACTACGCGAGCGCGGTATTCCATCGCGTCGTGCCCGAGTGGACCTGGCTCGAGTGGTTCTTCGGCGTGAAGGGCGACCTCGATCGCTCGCTCGAGATGATCCGCGACGCGGTCGATCTCGCACCGGACCGCATCGACTACCTCGTCGAGTACGGCGCGGTGCTGCAGTGCTACGGGCAGCGCCGCGACGAGAGCTGGGCCGGCGCAGAGGCGGCGCGCGTGCTCGGGCGGGCGACCCGCCTCGAGCCGCACATCGGCACCGACACGATCGACCAGGGGCACGCGCGCACGCTCATGGCCGACCCGTCGAAGGCGTGCGGCTACTCGCGGGATGGCTGGATCGACACGTCGCGCCGTGCGGCCGCGGAGGCCCGCAAGGGCTGAGCCTGGCGCGCGTCGGCTCGGGCTTCGCCCGCGCCGTTCCCGATCGTCACATCCATGCGTCGCTGCACCGCCTTGCTAGGCTGGACTGCGGTCCAATCGCACGTGCTCGGCCTCCGTCGCCCAACAGAGGCCACACGCTGTCACTCATCCAGGAGTATCCATGGGACCCCTCGAAGGCACTCGCATCATCGAGATCTCGGGGATCGGCCCCGGGCCCTTTGCCGGCATGCTGCTCGCCGACATGGGTGCGGAGGTGATCCGCGTCGAGCGCCCCGGCGGCGGGTTCCTCGGCGGCAACGGCGCGCCCCAGGACATCCTCAGCCGCAACAAGCGCTGTCTCTGCGTGAACCTCAAGACGGCCGAGGGCGTCGCCACCGTGCTCGACCTCGCGAAGACCGCCGACGGCCTCTTCGAGGGCAACCGGCCCGGCGTCGTAGAGCGTCTCGGCATCGGCCCCGACGACTGCATGGCCGTGAACCCGCGCCTCGTCTACGGCCGCATGACCGGCTGGGGGCAGGATGGCCCGATGGCCCAGGCCGCCGGCCACGACATCAACTACATCTCGCTGACCGGCGCCCTGCACGCGATGGGCCGCAAGGGCGAGAAGCCGGCGATCCCGCTCAATCTCGTTGGCGACTTCGGCGGCGGCGGGCTCGTGCTGGCGTTCGGCATGGTCTGCGCGCTGCTCGAGGCGAAGTCGTCGGGCAAGGGGCAGGTCGTCGATGCGGCGATGATCGATGGCGCCTCGGTGCTGCTCTCGAGCCTCTTCGGCGCGCACCAGACCGGCTGGTGGTCGGACGATCGCGGCACCAACATGCTCGACGGGGGCGCGCACTTCTACGAGGTGTACGAGACGGCGGACGGCAAGTACGTGTCGGTCGGCGCCATCGAGCCGCAGTTCTACGCCGCCCTGCTCGAGGGCCTGGGCCTGGCGGGCGAGGATCTGCCGGGACAGATGGACATGTCGGCCTGGCCGGCCTTGAAGGAGCGCTTCGCCCGGATCTTCGAGACGAAGACCCGGGACGAGTGGTGCGCGCACTTCGAGGGCAAGGACGCGTGCGTGGCCCCGGTGCTCGCGATGGGCGAGGTGCACACCCACCCGCACAACACGGCGCGCGGCACCTTCGTCGAGGCGTTCGACGCGATCCACCCGCATCCGGCGCCGCGCTTCAGCCGCACGCCGTCGGACATCGTCACCGCGCCGTCGAAGCCGGGCGAGCACACCGACGCGATCCTCGAAGAGCTCGGCTACGACGGCACGAAGATCCAGGCGCTGCGTGAGTCGGGGGTGGTGGCCTGAAGTCAGGTCGGTGGCACCGGGTGCCGCAGTCGGGAGGCTCCCGTCAGTGTGCGCGCGGCGCGGCCCCCGCCGCCTGGGCCGGATCGGCTGCCGGCTGAT
>CAYYSY010000344.1:0-3915 GCA_964474355.1 uncultured Spirochaetaceae bacterium
TGGCAGGAAGTCGGCGTGCACGCTCTTGTGCGAGAGCATGAGGACGAAGGGGGGGGCGCCTTCGTCACGGGCCTCGAGCCATGCGAGGGCGCGGTCGGTCAGCTCGGTCGCGATGTATCGCGTCCGTGACGGCTCCTTGGCGCCGTCGACGACGAGCGGGTTCCACTCGTAGGTGCCCTGGCCGCCGAGGTTGGTGAAGGTCACGAAGTGGTCGACGCCACGCAGCTCGGGCAGCGGGCCCGGCATGTGCCACTTGCCGATGAAGGCCGTGTCGTAGCCCGCGTGCTTCAGGTACTCGAAGAACGTGCGGTTGTCGTTCGACCATGGCGTGAAGTTGTTCCAGACGCCGTGGCCGTGGGGCGTGCGGCCCGTGAGGAAGCTCGCGCGCGACGGCGAGCAGAGCGAGGTCGTGACGTACGCGCGCTCGAAGCGCACGCCCTCGGCGGAGAGCCGGTCCAGCGCCGGCGTCTCGAGATAGGGATGACCTGCGTAGCCGGCGAAGTCGGCGCGATGATCGTCGGAGAGGATGAAGACGACGTTGGGCCTCGGCGCCCTCGATATCTGCCAAGGGACGTCGGCCGCCTCGATGGGGCCCGGCAGCCGGGACGGTGTCGGCAGCAGGTCGCGCTGGAACGCGGCGTGGTAGCCGAAGAGGAAGCCCGGCACCCAGACGAGCGAGACGAGGAGGCCGAGGGGCAGGGCGAGGCATGCTACGACGATCCGCTTCCAGCCGGGTGCGGCGATCGCCGGGTTGCGCCGGCGCGCGATCCAGCGCCACACCACGTCCGCGATGGCGACGCATGCGAGTGCGATCGCGAGGTGGAACGTGTTGAAGGGCGAGGCGGCGAGCCAGAGCGCCTCGAAGAGCGAGTGGTCGGCCAGCCGCAGCCCCACCTCGGTGCACCACCAGAGCGTGCCCGGTACGAGCGAGAGGGCGAGCGCGCGCCGTCCACTCAGGCGTGCGTTTCGCGCGAGGGGGTAGAGCAGCAGCGGTGCGCCGAGCAGGAGCGCGAAGTAGACGCGGCCCGCGAGCTCGATCGCTCCATGAGAGAGGCCGAGGTCGAGTCCGTGATCGAGCGTGCGGGCGAGCGCGGCGAGGAGCGCGGCGACGGCGAGTGCGGGGCCGGCGCCACGCAGGGCATCGACCCGGCGGCTCACGCCTGGGGCTCCGGCTCGGGCGCCTGCTCGGGCGTCTCGATCGTGGTCGCGAGCGCGACGCTCGCGACGAGCAGCGCGCTCGCGAGGAAGAACGGGGCGCTCGGCGCGCGGTCGAAGAGCAGCCCCGCAATCAAGGGGCCGAAGACACGCGCGAGGGACGCTGCGCTCTGGAAGGTCCCCATCACCAGCCCGCGCCTGCCGGCACCGGCGAGCATCGACGCCCAGCCCATCATCGGTGGCTGGGCGATGGCACGCCCGACCGCCGAGACGAGCAGCGGCGCCATCAGCAGAGCGACGGTGGGCTGCAGCGGGACCAGGCCGATACCCACGCACATGAGCCCCAGGCCCGCGAGCATGAGCGGTCGTTCGCCGAAGCGTGCGACGAGGGGGCGCATGCCGCCGCCCTGGATCAGCGCCATGACGAGCGCCATCGCCACGAGGATCCACGCGACCTGCTCCACCTGGTAATCGAAGCGGCGGAGCATGTAGAACGCGAACATCGCCTCGAGCTGCGTGACCGCGAGGCTGAAGAGCAGGTTCACCGCGGTGAGGCGCCCGATCTGCGGCTCGCGCAGGACCTCGAGGCGGCTGCCGCCGGCGTCTTCGTGGGCGTGCCGCGCAGGCTCCTTCAGCACGACCGTCGCATAGGCGAGATTGACGACGGCGAAGCCCGCTGCGACGAGGATCGGCACCTCGAGACCTCGGGGCGCGAGGAGCGCGCCCAGCGCCGGGCCGAGGATGAAGCCGATGCCGAACGACGCGCCGACCATGCCCATCCAGCGCGTGCGCTCCGCGGGCTCGGTGACGTCGGTCAGGTAGGCGGTCGCAACGGAGATGTTGGCGGCGAACATGCCCGAGGCGGCGCGTGCGACGAAGAGCCAGAGCAGGGTCGGGGCGTACGCGAGGCCTGCGAGCGAGACGGCCGTCCCCGCGACCGTCCCGAGCATCACGGGCCTGCGGCCGATGCGGTCGGAGACGCGTCCCCAGATCGGCGCGAACACGAACTGCATGGCCGCGTGCGTGGCGAGCAGGCAGCCCAGCACGAGCCCGTTCGCGCCGAAGCGGTCGGCGTAGTAGGGCAGCACCGGCATCAGGACGCCGAACCCAATCAGGTCGACGATGATGATGCTGAAGAGCGTGGGCAGGGTGGCGCGCGAGCGCAGCGGCGACGACATGGCCGGAGGGTATCGCCTTTCGTGCGACGCTTCGGGGGGTGTCGGCGTGCCGCGGACGCTAGTCCGACTGGGCCGAGGCGATGATCTGCCGACCGAGGGCCTCGAACTTCGGGATGTCCTCGTCGGCCGGCTGCTCCATCCGCGGCTTGCGCGCGAGCGCCGCCTCGATGTAGGGCGCGAGCTCTTCTTCCTTCTGCTTCTGCCGCTCGGCGTCGCGGGTCTTGAACTCGGGCAGCACCTCGGCGCCGAAGAGCTCGAGTGACTCGCAGATGTGCGCGTGCTGGTTCAGCCCCGCTTGCTGGATGAAGATCACCTGGTCGACGCCGCTCTGCTCGAACGCGCGCAGATGCTCGCGCAGGCTGTCGGGTGTGCCGATGCCGCCCATGGGCAGCGGCCCGGCGACGCCCGCATCGCGGGACGCTGCGAACATCGGGTGCGTCGCCTTGTCGCGCTCGTACTGCGCCCAGATGTCGGTGCGCCCGGGCTTGTGCTCACCGAAGATGTAGAGGTTGGCCAGGGCATACTGAAAGAACTGGAAGCCGTCGCGGCCGCGATCGAGCGCCGTCTGCAGGTCGTGGTGCAGCGAGAAGCTCGTCACCATGGCGATGTTCGCGTTGACTGCATGGCCGATCGGCACGCACTCCTCGCTCTTGATGATGTCGTAGTAGTCGTCGACCCAGTGCTTCGCCTCGGCGGGGTCGTTGAACGCGAATGTGAGCGCGCCCATGCCGAGCTTGGCTGCCATCTTGATCGTCTCGCGATTCGAGCACGCGACCCAGAGCGGCGGATGTGGCTTCTGCACCGGCTTCGGCACGAGGTTGCGGCAGGGCATGCTGAAGTACTCGCCCTCGTAGCCCGGGTAGGGATCCATCGCCATGATGTTGCAGATCTGCTCGGTCGCCTCGAGATAGGCCTCACGCTTCTTCGCGACCTCGATGCCGAACCCCCCGAGCTCGAGGATCGCCGAAGACTCGCCGGTCCCGAAGTCGACCCGCCCGTTCGAGACGAGATCGAGCGTCGCGATCACCTCGGCGGTGCGCGCCGGATGGTTGTACTGCGGAATGACCTGCCGGATGCCCTGACCGAGCCGGATCTTCTCAGTGCGCTGCGAGCACGCGGCGAGAAAGACCTCGGGCGCCGAGCTGTGCGAGTACTCCTCGAGGAAGTGATGCTCCACCTCCCACGCGTACTCGATGCCGATCCGGTCGGCGAGCTCGACCTGATCGAGCGCCTCGCTGAAGAGCCGCTGCTCGTCCCCCTCCTTCCAGGGCCGCGGCAGCTGATGCTCATAGAAGATCCCGAACTGCATCCGTCTCTCCTCCGAGGGCCCTCGGCGGACCCGATGCTTCCCACCTCGCCGTTCGAATCTTCATTCTAGTCCCGGACCCGCGCAAGCGTCCGCACTTCCCCTCTCCCCCCGACCGCGCCCCACTGGCCCGTGCCACCGCTTCGTTCGCGCCGGCGTCTGGCTGCGTGACCGTCGCCTCGCGTGCCTGGCAGCCAGGGTCGGATCTTCGGGGCGTGGATCCTCCGTTTCCGGGGGCCGGGCGCTCCACGCTCGCGGACGCATCGGCTGGGGGCG
>CAYYSY010000345.1:0-9908 GCA_964474355.1 uncultured Spirochaetaceae bacterium
CGGCGAGTGCGACTTCGTCGCCGAGGTCGCAGCGAGGCTGCCGCTCGAGATGATCGGCCAGTTCCTCGGCGTGCCCTTCGAAGACCTCGACAGACTCGGCCATTGGTCCGACGTCATGACGCTCGGCAGCGACGCGATCGACGAGTCGACGATCGGCGAGCTGACCCAGGCCTTCATCGACTACTCGGAGTACACGCGGGCGCTCTGCGAACGCAAGCGCGCCGAGCCGGGCGACGATCTCATCAGCATCCTCGTGAACGCCGAGGTCGATGGCGAGCGGCTCGGTGACGACGAGCTGATCCACGAAACGCTGCTGCTGCTCGTCGGCGGCAGCGAGACGTCGCGCAACGTGATCGGCGGCACGATGGAGCTGCTCTCCCGGCATGCCGATCAGAAGCAGCTGCTCGTCGACGATCCGGGCCTGCTGCCCGCCGCCGTCGAAGAGCTGATCCGCTGGCACACGCCGATCCTCAACATGCGGCGCACGGTCACGCGCGACACCGAGCTGCACGGCCAGGCGATCCGCGAGGGCGATCAGGTCGTCATGCTGTACCCGGCGGCCAACTTCGACGACCGTGTCTTCGCCGAGCCCGAGCGGCTCGACGTGACGCGCGAGAAGAACCCGCACCTCGCCTTCGGGATCGGCGTCCACTTCTGCCTGGGCGCGAGCCTCGCCCGCACCCAGATCCGCATCCTCTACGAAGAGCTGTTCCGCCGCCTGCCGGACATGCACGTGCCCGCAGGCGTGACCCCCGAGTACCCGCCGTCCTCGTTCGTGCGCGGATTCCTCCACCTGCCGGTCGAGTTCACGCCCGAACGCTGAGCCTTCTCCCAGACGATCGCCACAGGAGCCGAACCATGATCCTCATCGCAGGAAAGATCAGCCTCGACCCGGCCAAGAAGGACGAGGCCACCGCGGCCGCCGTCGAGATGATGCACGAGACGCGCGCCGAGGAGGGCAACATCGAGTACGCGTTCACGTGGGATCTCGTCGAGGACGGCGTGCTGCGGGTGATCGAGCAGTGGGAGGATCAGGCGGCGCTCGACGCGCACTTCAAGGCCCCGCACATGGCGACCTTCACCGGCAAGATGGGGGGCCTCGGCATGACGGGCATGGAGGTGACGAAGCACGAGGTGGCCAGCTCGGGGCCCGTCTTCTGAGCCTTCGGCCCGCCGGGCCGCCCTCGCTTCATCGCTGGCCGCGGTCCGGGCGGCGACTCAGCCCTTCGGCGTCCGCTCCTCGTGCAGCCGCGTCAGCTCGAGCGCGGCGATCCGCCAGATGCCTTCCTCCCGGCGGTACTCCTCGTGGTAGTGCCCGAAGCCGACCAGCAGATAATCCGGATGGTCGACGCGGTCGAACATCGACCAGACGCCGCGCGCAGTGTCGGGGCCGGTCAGCTCGATCTCGGGCATGTGACCGTGGTGGACGGTCGTCGCGCCCTCGAGCGAGCCGGACACGCCGGCCCGGATCTGGTCGCGCCCATGCATCACCTGCCCCGGCTCGGGGCCCCAGCGCAGGCTCGCGTCTGCCGTGAAGACCCCCTCCCAGGCGTCCCAGTCCTTCGTGTCCAACAGACGAAAGTAGCGGGCCTTCAGCTGCTTGATCGCCTCGATGTCGGACCATGCGTCGGAGCTCATGCTCGTCCTCCCGTGCTGGCGTCACGAGGGCGTCGCGATGGGCGCCGCCCCGGAAGTGGTAGCTTCGCGGAGCCGGGCCGCGCCCTCCACGCCCGTGCATCCTGGAGAGGAAACCCGTCATGAAGCGTCTGCGCATCGTACTGCTCGTCGTCCTCGCGCTCTTCGTCGCCGCGATCTTCTTCGCCGAGCCGCCGCCGGTGCAGATCGAGCCCGGCAGCACGCTCGTGATCGAGGTCGAGGGTCAGTACGTCGAGGGCGTGTCGACGCCGGTCTTCGACCGGCTGCTCGGCGACGGGCGCAGCTCGTTCACGCGCCTGATCTCGACCTTCAACATGGCGGCGCGCGACGATCGCGTGGCCCGGGTCGTGGTGGTGGTCCGTCGCGTCGGCATGGGCTGGGCCAAGGTGGGCGAGGTGCGCGACGCGATCGGCCGTCTGCGCGACGCGGGCAAGCCGACGATCGCCTACCTCGATCTCGCCGCCTTCTCCGCCGGCCGCGAGTACTACCTCGCGACCGCCGCAGAAGAGATCCACGTCGTGCCCGGGGGCTCGGTGCCGCTGGTGGGCCTCGCGGCCGAGTATCTCTTCCTCGGCGGGCTCTTCGAGAAGCTCGGCGTCGAGTGGGACGTGGCGAAGGCCGGCCGATACAAGAGCGCCGTCGAGTCCTATACCGGCACGGAGATGTCCGAGGCGGCGCAGGAGATGGCCGACTCACTGCTCGACGATCTGAACGGCACGTTCCTGCGCGCGATCGCCGACGGCCGCGGGCTCGACGTCGGCGAGGTGCGCAAGCTCATCGACGAAGGGCTGATCCTGCCGCACGAGCTCGAGAGCCGGGGGCTCGTCGACGGCGTGATCCACCTGTCGGCATTGCTCGACGCGCAGGGAGCCGAGGTCGTCTGGCCCGACACCTTCGCCGGCGTGACCCTCGAAGACGTCGGCATCGACGACGAGGTCAAGTTCGCCCTCGTGTTCGGCGCGGGCACCGTGATCGAGGGCGAGGCGTCGCGCGGCGGCGACCCGGTCTTCGCTGCCCGCACCGCGAGCGAGGCGATCCTCGAAGCGGCCGAGGCCGACGACATCGAGGCCATCATCCTGCGGATCGACAGCCCCGGCGGCTCGGCGCTGGCCTCCGAGCAGATCCACGACGCGATGCAGCGCGCCCGCGCGCAGGGCAAGCTGCTCATCGCCTCGTTCTCCGACCTCGCGGCCTCGGGCGGCTATTACGCGGCCAGCGGCGCCGACGCGATCGTGTCGGGGGAGAACACGCTGACGGGCTCCATCGGCGTATTCGCGCTGCGCCCCGCTCTGGGCGACGCGCTCGCGAAGGTCGGCGTCACGACGGTGTCGCTCCAGCGAGGCGAGCACGCCGACTTCCTGCTCTCCGGCGAGCCGCTCTCGCCCGGCGCGCAGGCGATCCTCGATCGCTCGGTGCAGCACACCTATGCGCTCTTCCTCGACCGGGTGTCGCAGTCGCGCGACATGGAGATCGGTGCGGTGGACGAGGTGGCGCAGGGCCGCGTGTGGACGGGCCGGCAGGCGTTCGAGCGGGGTCTCGTCGACGAGCTCGGCGGCCTGCACGCGGCGGTACAGCTCGCGAAGCGCGAGATCGGCCTCGACGAGGACACCGATGCCGTGCTCGTGCCCTATCCCCCGCCGCTCACGTTCACCGAGCAGCTCGTCGAGCTGATGCAGATGCGCGTGCGCGCCTGGGCGTGGGGGGCAATCCCGTTCTCGGACTCGGTGCGCCGGCTCGAGTCGCTGGTCTCGCAGCTGCCCGCCGGTCAGCCGCTGCTCGTGCCCCCGGTGCTCGTCGAGATCCGGTAGCCTCGCGCTGCCGGGCGCCGGGAGCGCGAGGTCCCGAGCGGCCATCACCCTGCCCGACAGAGGCATCGCGAAGAGGAGCATCGCCATGGAGATGGAGCGCAGCTTCACCGCGTCCTGTTCCTTCGACCAGGCCACGGACACCCTCGGCCACGAAGACACCCTGCTCTCGCTCTTCCCCGGTCGCACCGAGATCGTCGACCGCTCCGCCGATCGCATCACGACGCGCACGCACTACACGGCGCTCGGCCGCGAGGGCACGGCCACGTTCCACATCGACTACCTGATGGACGGGGGCCTGCGCTTCGAGAAGGTCTGCGACGGGAACATCTGGCGGGCGCTCGAGGGACGGGTCGAACTCGAGGACCTCGGCGACGAGTGCCGGATCGTGGTGCGGCTCGAGGGCGCGACGAAGCGGCTCGTGCCCGAGTTCACGATCAAGGGCCCGATGGAGGAGCAGATCGGCGAGATGAGCGACGCCCTCGAAGCGAAGCTCGCCGAATCTGTCTGAACGCATGTTGGCGCCCCGCCTGGAGCCCGTCTTGTCCGACCTGAAAGCCGCCGACGGCACGCCGCTCTACTACGAGGTCCACGGTGAGAGTGGCCCGGCCGTCATCTTCTCCTGCGCCTACACCACCACCCACGTGAACTGGCACCCCCAGGTCGAAGCACTCGTCGGCGCGGGTGCTCGCGTGGTGCTCTGGGACTTCCGAGGTCACGGCCGCTCCGGCGTGCCCGGCGATCCGGCCGGCTTCGACATGAAGCACGTGGTCGACGATCTCGGCCGTCTCGCCGACGCGGTCTCGCCCGACGAGCCGGTGGTGCTGGCCGGGCTCTCGTTCGGCGGACTCGCTTCGCTGCACTACGCGGTCGCCCACCCCGGTCGCGTGCGCGCGTTGCTGCTCGCGGGCAGCGGACCCGGCTTCAAGAAGGCCGAGGCCGCGGCGGCGTGGAAGAAGCAGAGCGAGCGCACGGCGAGCTACCTCGAAGAGCGCGGGCTCGAGGCCTTCGTGAACGGCAAGGCGGCCTCGACCTGCATCGGCCGCCGGCCCGAGCTGCCGGCAGCGCAGGCCGCGCGCGCCGCCTTCCTCGCCCAGGACCCCCACGGTCTCGCCGAGTTCGGCCGCCGCGTGGCGGGGCTCGCGCCTTCGGTCATCGACGACCTCGCCACGATCGACCAGCCCGCGCTCGTCGTCGTCGGCGCCGCCGACGCAGCCTACTTCCAGGCCGCCGAGGTCATGGCCGCGAAGCTGCCCGACGCGCGACACCGGGTGCTGCCGAACGCCGGACACATCCTCAACATCGAGGAAGAAGACGCCTTCAACACGCTGGTCATCGATTTCCTGAGTGAGATCGGCGTGTTGCCGGCGGACTGACGCGTCCCCGAATCCCCACGGCCGGAGCGCAACCATCAGCGCCGCGACCTGTTAGAGGGTTCGAGTGCATGGAACCGCAACCCCGCGATCCCGACGTCGACCGCATGCTGGCCTTCTGCGCTGGTGACGCGGGCGCCTTCGACCAGCTCTTCGAGCGCTGGGCGGGACCGCTGTTGCGTTACCTGGAGAGGATGGTGGGGGACGCGGCGACGGCCGAGGAGCTGGTGCAGGAGAGCTTCCTGCGCGTGCACGGGGCGCGAGATCGCTACGAGCCGCGGGCCCGCTTCTCGACCTTCCTCTACCGCATCGCCACCAACCTCGCGCTGAACGAGCTGAAGCGACCGCGCCGCGCGCGCGGGCACGACGACGCGGACGACCTCGCCCTCGCGTCACCGGCGCCCGCGCCGGACAGCCTGACAGACGATCGCCGCGCCCACGCCGAGCTCGTCCGCGCACTCGACGACCTGCCCGAGCGGCAGCGCGTGGCACTCTGGATGTCGGCGGCCGAGGGCTGCTCGCATCGCGAGGTGGCCGAGGTGCTCGGCGCGAGCGAAAAGTCGGTCAAGGCGCTGGTGCACCGCGCGCGGGCGAGCCTCGTCGACCGGCTCGGCGGCTTCGGTCAGCGCAACGCGCGCGGCGCGACCAGGGGCCGCCCACCCAGGGAGATGGACGCATGAGCGAACGCGACGACGACACGAAGAACGTCCCGCCCGTGAGCGAGCAGGACGCCCGGGCGATCGATGCGGGCGTGCGCGAGCTGCGCAACGCCCCGATCGGCGCTGAGCGCATGGCGCGCATGCGCGCGGGGCTCGACGCGCGCATTGCCGCGGCAGCGGCGGAAGGAGAAGCGCCCGCGCCGGTGACGCCCATCTCGTCCCACCCCCGGTGGCAGCGCTGGGCCGTGCCCGCCGCTGCGGCGTTGGCCGCCGCCGTGCTGCTGGCGCTCCTCCTGTCGCAGGGCGAGCCTCGACCGATCGAGGTGGCGGACGATGGCGCCCCGGCGCCCGTCCAGCCCACTCCGGAGTCTCCGCTCGAGGTGGTGCCCGAGACGCAGGTGGCCGAGGCGCCTGCTCCCGTGCCCGTGCCCGTGCCCGTGCCCGAGACCGATGTGGCCGACGCGCCGGTCCCCGGGCCCATGCCCGAGACGCAGGTGGCCGACGCGCCCGCGCCGACGCCCCCCGCCGGCGCGCTCGACGCGGCTTCGGACGAAGAGCTCGCGGTCGCCTTCGAGTACGACCGGCTCGCAGACTACGACGTGATCGCGCAGCTCGAGCTCCTCGAGCTGCTCGACGTGCTGGAGGCCGAGGGAAGCATCTGATGATCGCGCGCCGCATCCACGCAGCCCTGCTCCTCGCGAGCCTGATCCTGTCCGTCGCTCTTGCCGACGCGTCGGCGGAGTCGGGCGCGCAGGCACGCCCGGCCGCGAACGATGCGCCGCGCGAGCAGGGCCGCCCCCCGGCCGCGAGCGAAGAGGCGCAGGCCAGGCTCGAGAGGTTCCGCCAGGCGTCGCCGGCCGAGCGCAGGCGCATGCGCGCCGAGATGCGCGAGCGCTACCGCAACGCCACACCCGAGGAGCGCGAACGCATGCGCGGGCGGCTCCGCGACGTCTGGGACGTCGCGACACCGGAGGAGCGCGCCGTCATGCGCACGCGCATCCGCGAGGCGCGGCGCTCGGCCGAGGCCTGGCGGCACATGCCGCCCGACGAGCGCAGGATGATGCGTGAGCACCTGCGCGAGATGACGCCCGACGAGCGCCGGGCGCTGCGCGAGAAGCTGCGAGGCCTGTCCGCGGTGGAGCGCCGCGAGCTGCGCGGGCGGATGCACCGCTACCGCACGCTCGATGCCGACGAGCAGGCCGAGCTGCGCTTGCGTCTGGACCAGTTGATGGAGCTCGAGCCCCCGGAGCGCGAGCGCTTCGAGTCGAATGCCGAGCGCTGGCGGTCGATGTCCGAGGCCGAGCGCGACCGCCGGCGCGAGCAGCTCCGCCGACTGAAGGCGATGGACCCCGAAGAACGCGACCGGCTGCTGGACGAGCTGCTCGAACGCGCGGATTCGCCCGAGTAGCGGCGGCTCCCGCTTCGCCCTGCTAGCCCTTCGCCACCAGCCGCTCGACGGCCTTCTCGCCGCCGCTCACGTGCCGGGCGTGCAGGCCCGCCTCGCGCATGCGGTCGGCGAGGTGTGCGCTCTTGAGCCCGAACTCGCAGTAGACCACGTAGTGCTGGTCCGCGTCGAAGTGCGGGTAGGCCGCCATCGCCTGGGCGAACTCGAGGTGCAGCGCGTCGGGATGGTGCCAGCGGTCGTAGGCCGCCTTCGAGCGCACGTCGATCACCGTCTGGCCCGGCTCGATGCGATCGGTCGCGATCTCGGGGGCGTCGATGCGCGCGAGGTCGAGACGGCGCAGGTCGAAGACCGTTCGCTCGGCGATCGCGCGTTCGAGCACGCCGAGGTCCATGCGGGCCTCCTCGCGCTCGACCTCTTCGAGGAGCGCCCGCGTGGCAGGCTTCGTCGGCACCATCGCGCAGTACTCGCCGACCTGCTCCGAGAGGTCGTGCGTCCCGATGTGCCGCGAGAGCGCGATGATCTCCTGCTTGTTGTCGCCCACCAGCGGCCGCAGGATGGGCAGCGGCGTCACGCGCTCGATCACCGCCAGGTTCTGCAGCGTCTGCGACGACACCTGCCCGACCGCCTCGCCCGTCACCACGGCGAGCCCGCCGACCTCGGCCGCGATCGCGTCGGCCACGCGGTACATCATGCGCTTCAGGATGACCTGCCAGAGGCGCATGGCGGTCTTCTCCTGGATCTCGGCCGTGACGTCCTCGAACTCGACGGCGTGGAACTTGGGCCGCATGCCGTGCGCCCACTCGTCGGCGATCACCTTCATCACGCGCAACGTCTCGAGCTGATGCGTGCGCCCGCCGAGGTTGCAGAACACGTAATCGAGGGCGACGCCGCGCTTCATCAGCCGCCACGTCGCCACGGGCGAGTCGAAGCCGCCCGACACGAGCGAGACCGCGCGTCCCTCGCAGCCGAGCGGCAGGCCGCCCTCGCCCTCGATCGACCGCGAGTGGAAGTAGGCGTTGCCCGGCATCACCTCGACGAACGCCGTGCACTCGGGGTTCGAGAGATCGACCCCGTTCGAGTACTCGAGCAGCTGGGCGCCGAGCGCGCGCTCGATCTCGCCCGATCGGATCGGGATCTGCTTGCGATCGCCCACCCGTCGCGCGCGCACGGCGAAGCGCTTGCCGCGCACGGTGTCGGTGAAGAGCTCGGCGCCTGCATCGACGATGTCGTCGACGCTCGACCAGGGTCGCGCCTCGACGACCGACACCGACTGGATGCCGAAGACGCGGCGCAGCACGTCCGCCATGCCGGGGCGCTCGGTGTAGACGTAGAGCCGGTTGTGGGTGCGATCGACGCGATGCGTGCAGTCGCGGGCCTTGAGCGCATCCTTGATGTTCTTGACCAGCCGTGACACGAAGCGCTTGCGCGTCGCGTCCGCCTTGGTCGTCAGGTCACCCGACAGCCGGACGAGCACGAGCTCGGCAAACGCGCTCGGCGGGCTGCTGCCGTTCGGGCGGCCGGAGGCGCTGGCGTCGGGCTGTGTGTCGGAGGAGGTGGCCAAGATGCGGGTCCGGGTCGCGTCGCTCGGCGGCGATCTCGCGCGGAGTCGACTCAGGTGACGTGGGTGTCGGGGCCGGCGGCGTGATCGAGGCCGCGCAGCGGCAGGAACACCAGCACCTGGAGGACTGCCGCGCCGGCGAAGAGCACATGGTAGACGAAAAGCGGGCTCGACGCGCTCGCGATGGCCCGGTCGAGACCGAAGCCGATCGCGATCGGCGCCACGCTCGACAGCGCACCGACGACGACGCTCGCGATCACCAGGGTGCGCGCCGGCGCTTCGGGCGGCGTCAGCCGGAAGAGCACGTGCGTGTCGGCGACGCCGAAGCCCGCCGAGAGCACGGCGTGGAAGAAGAAGAAGAGGGCGAGGCCGACGAGCGCGGCCGTCCCCGCGTCCTCGACGAGCACGAGCGCCGCGGTCAGCACGCCGAGCCCGACGCACGAGCCACGAAACACCGGCTCGGCACCGAAGCGGTCGATGACGCGCCCCCATCCGTAGAGCGAGACGAGCCCGCCCGCAAACGACGCGACCGTCGTCATCAGTACGTGCGCCGATGAGAAGCCCACCTCGCGCCGCATCATCACGATCGTGAAGGGGATGACCGTGACCCGCACCGCCGTCGCCCAGGTCGAGCCGATGAGGAAGCGCCGCAAGCGCGGGTCGTCACGCACCAGCGCGAAGGCCTCTCGCACGCGAATGCGCTCGCCCGTCCGCTCGCCGCGTTCGGGCATCCGCAGGATGAACGCGAGGCGCGTGAGGCCGCAGATCCAGGCCACGCCGAAGAGCAGGCCGAAGCCGTCGGGATGCGTGCCGAGCCAGAGCTGCGCGCCCAGGTAGTAGACGATGAGGGCCAGGTGCCAGAACGAGCGGATCGTTCCGAAGAAGCGGCCGATGCCGCCCGGCTCCATGTAGGCCCGCAGCAACGGGAACCAGACCGCGTCGCCCACGCGGAGCCCGACCGTCACCACGGCGAACAAGAGCAGCGCGAGCCAGGGGACGAGCGACGGGTGTGTGCCGGTCGCCTCGAGCCAGACGGGGAACGCGATGAAGGGCGCGGCCCCCAACAGCGCGACGAGCTGAGCGACAAAGAGGATCTGCCGCTTGCTGACCCGTGCCACCGCGCGCAGGGCCGGCAGCTGGAGCACGTCGCCGAGCTTGAGCGCGCTCTGCAACCCGATCACGCCTTCGCTCGCGCCCAGCGAGACGAGGGCGAGGGTCGGCAGGTGCGTCTGGAGCACCATGGAGAACGTCATCGCAAACACGTGGCTCGAGATGGCGATGCGCCGCCCGCGCGCACGCTCCTCTGCCGAGAGCGGCGGGTCGACTGCCGAGAGCGGGGGATCAACCGACGAGAGCGGGGGATCAACTGCCGAGAGCGGGGGATCAACCGCCGAGAGCGGGGGATCAACTGCCGAGAGCGGGGGATCAACTGCCGAGAGCGGGCCGTGGACA
>CAYYSY010000346.1:0-14587 GCA_964474355.1 uncultured Spirochaetaceae bacterium
CAGCCGTGAAGCTCGGACTCGCCCTCCACGCCACCGACATCTCCATGAGCCCCGTCGAGCTCGCGACCGAGGCCGAGTCGCGCGGCTTCCACTCGCTCTACATCCCGGAGCACACCCACATCCCGACGAGCCGCCGCACGCCGGCGCCGACCGGGACTCCGGAGCTCGCCGAGGAGTACAAACGGACCCTCGATCCGTACGTGACACTCGGCGCCGCGGCGGCCGTGACCGAGCGGATCCTGCTCGGCACCGGGATCGGCCTCGTCGCCCAGCATGACCCGATCACCTTCGCGAAGGAGATCGCGACCCTCGACATGCTCTCGAATGGCCGCTTCGTCTTCGGCATCGGCTTCGGCTGGAACCACGAGGAGATGGAGAACCACGGCATCGTCGTTTCGCGCCGCCGCGCGCTGGTGCGCGAGAAGATGCTGGCGATGCAGGCGCTCTGGGCGAACGAGCGGGCGAGCTTCGAGGGTGAGTACGTGCGCTTCACCGAGAGCTGGCAGTGGCCGAAGCCCGTGCAGCAGCCCCGCCCCACCGTGCTGATCGGCGGCGGCTCCGGCCCCAAGCTCTTCGCCCACCTCGTCGAGTACGCCGACGGCTGGATGCCGATCGGCGGCGCCGGGCTGAAGCAGGATCTGCCCCGCCTGCGCGGGCTCTTCGAGGAGGCCGGCCGCGACCCGGCAGCGCTCGAGATCGTGCCCATGG
Source organism: uncultured Spirochaetaceae bacterium (assembly GCA_964474355.1). Lineage (GTDB taxonomy): Bacteria > Myxococcota_A > UBA9160 > UBA9160 > UBA4427 > CAYYSY01. The sequence continues at coordinate 709 of CAYYSY010000346.1, forward strand.
GCGTGATGCCCGACCGCGAGAAGCTCGAGTTCTACCGCTCGCTCGGTGTGACCGAGGCGGTGCTGCGCCTGCCCTCGGCACCCCGCGACGCCGTCATGCCCGTGCTCGACGCCTTCGTCGAGCACCTCGAGTGGGCGCACGGCGCGGGCTGAAGCGCCGGCCGCGCGCTCCCCGGTGCGCGGCTCCTCCGAGGACGGCTTTTCTCAGCCCAGGCGCGATCTTCCCTCGATTGGCGCCTTCGAATAGATACGATACGCTGCGGCTCGTATCTCGTCACCGGCCCCCCGTCCTGCCCATCGCCTGACACGTCCGCCTCGCCGCTTCGCGGCGCGCGCGGCCAGGCGGCGGCGCCCGGAAGGGATGCCCGCCGTTCCCGATCGCCGCGCGCGACGACCGTCAGGAGCCCCGCCTTGGACCTCCGCTACACGCCCGATGAAGAGAAGTTCCGCAAGGAGCTTCGCGACTGGCTCGCCGAGGCTGTCCCGGCCCACGGTGAGGCGCCCTCGTATCACGAGTGGGATGCGCGTCGCGCCTACGACACGGGCTGGCAGAAGAAGCTCTTCGACGCGGGGTATGCCGGCATCAACTGGCCGAAGGAGTACGGCGGCCGCGACGCATCCCTCGTCGAGCAGCTCATCTACTACGAAGAGATCGCCCGGGCGAGGGCGCCTTACGTCGGCGTCAACTTCGTGGGCATGTTGCATGGCGGGCCGACGGTCATCGCGGAGGGCACGCCCGACCAGAAGGCCAGGCACGTGCCGCAGATCCTCTCGGGCGAGCAGGTCTGGTGCCAGGGCTTCAGCGAGCCGGGCGCCGGCAGCGACCTCGCCGCGCTCTCGACCCGCGCGGTGCGCGACGGGGACCACTACGTGGTGAACGGCCACAAGATCTGGTGCTCGTTCGCCCAGGTCGCCGACTACTGCGAGCTGCTCGTCCGCACCGACTTCGAAGCGAAGAAGCATGCGGGCATCAGCTGGCTGATCATGCCGATGGATCTCGAGGGCATCGACATCCGGCCTCTGCCCACGCTCGTTGGCGAGGGCGAGTTCAGCGAGGTCTTCCTCGAGGACGTGCGGATCCCGGTCGAGAACCTCGTCGGTGAAGAGAACGACGGCTGGCGTGTCACCAACGTGACGCTCCGCTTCGAGCGCGGCACCGCGTTCGCGAGCGACATGGTGCAGATGCAGCAGTTCATGCAGGACCTCAAGGAGGTCGCGAACAAGGTGACCCGCCACGACGCGGCGGCGTGGGAAGACAAGGCGCTGCGCAAGGAGGTCGGTCACCTCGCCGCGGAGATCGATGCGCTCTGGTCGATGGTCAAGCTCTCGGTCTGCGAGGCGACCGAGACCGGCGTGCCCGGGCTCGGTGGCTCGGCGATCAAGCTCTACTACACCGAGCTCTACCAGAAGGTGGGCGAGCTCTCGATGAAGCTGCTCGGCCGGGCGGCGCTCTCGCGTGACGACGTGGCCGGGCTGCCGAGCGGCTACTTCCTGCACCGCGCGCTGCAGAGCCTCTCTCTCACGATCGCGGCGGGCACGTCGCAGATCCAGCGCAACATCATCGGCGAGCGCGTGCTCGGCCTGCCCAAGGAGCCGCGGCCCCAGGCCTAGGCCGCCCCTCCCCCATTCTCTTCAGGAGATCCTCGTGGACTTCCAGCTCACCGAAGACCAGAAGGCGCTGCGCGACACGCTGCGCGACTTCCTCGAAGGCACCTGCCCGGTCGAGAAGCTCGTGGAGCTCGAGAAGAGCACCGCGATCGACCGCGACCTCTGGGCCTCACTGGCCGAGATGGGCGTGTTCGGGCTCCGACTAGCCGAGAGCGAGGGCGGCGTGGGGCTCGGCAATGCCGACGCCGCAATCGTCTTCGCCGAGCTCGGCCGGCGGCTGGTGCCGGGGCCGATCGCCTGGACGCACCTCGCGGCCGGTCTCGTCGACGGCGCCGCCTCGGGCGAGACGATCGTCGGCGGGCTCGACCTCTGCGGCGCCGACGCCGGTGAGCCCTACCTCGTCGAGCATCTCGACTCGATCGACGTGCTGCTGCTGCTCAAGCCGGATGGCGTGTACCGCGTCGATCCGAAGACGCTCTCGGGCACGCCGGTCGAGACGCCGCTCGACCCGCTGACACCGCTGACCCACGTGAAGGATCTGCCCGCCGGCGAGCAGATCCTCGACGCCAAGGGCGCGGCGCAGCTCCGGCTCGAGGGCGCGGCGCTCGTGTCGGGGCAGCTGCTCGGCATCGCCGAGGCGACGCTCGAGCTCGCGAACGCCTACGCCAAGGAGCGGCAGCAGTTCAACCGGCCCATCGGCGGCTTCCAGGCGCTGAAGCACATCCTCGCGGACATGTTCGTGCGCCAGGAGGTCTGCCGCGCGGCGGCGTACGCGGCGGGCGCGACGCTCGACGCACCGGACGTCGCGTCGGTGGAGCGCGCCGTCGCGGCAGCGAAGGTGACCTGCAGCGAGGCGGGGCTCCGCAACTCGCGCAGCTGCATCCAGGTGCACGGCGGCATGGGCTACACCTGGGAGGTCCCCGCGCACTACTACATGAAGCGCACCTGGGTGCTCTCGAGCGTGTTCGGCGACGAGGAGGAGTACGCGCTCGCGAGCGCCGACCTGATCGGAGCCGAAGCCTGATCCCAGCGCGAGGCCTGGCGCCTCGCGCTCGCACACCGGCCTCGCGAAGGGGCCACACGAACGACGCACGTGCGAACGGGCACGTGCCATCAAGGAGCAACGCACATGGGTGTTCTCGAGGGACGTGGCGCAGTCGTCACCGGCGGTGGCCGGGGCATCGGACGCGGGCATTGCCTGCATCTCGCCGAGCAGGGCGCTGGCGTCATCGTCAACGACGTCGACGGCGACGCCGCCAAGGAGGTGGTCGAGGAGATCACCAAGGCGGGCGGCAAGGCCGAGACCGACACCAGCGACATCTCGACACGAGAAGGCGCGGCGGGCCTCGTCGCGCACTGCGTCGACGCGTTCGGCAACATCCAGTGCGTCGCCAACAACGCGGGCAACGTGCGCGACAGGTCGTTCCTCAAGATGAGCGACGACGACTTCATGGGCGTCCTCAAGGTGCACCAGTTCGGCACCTTCGCGGTCAGCCAGGAGGCTGCCCAGCGCATGCGCGACCAGGGTACCGGCGGCGCGATCGTGAACACGGTCTCGGCCGCCCACTTCGGCAACTTCGGCCAGACGAACTACGCGGGCAGCAAGGGCGCCATCGCCTCGATGACCTACACCTGGGCCCTCGAGCTCGCGCGCTACGGCATCCGCGTGAACGCGATCAGCCCGACGGGCACGACTCGCATGAGTGCCACCTACAAGGGCCCCGACGGCAAGGAGGTCGAGCTGCCCTTCATCGACCCGACGCGCAACGGCGCCTTCGTCGCGTACCTCTGCAGCGACGCGGCGAAGTGGATCAGCGGCCAGATCTTCGGCACCGGCGGCGAGCGCGTCGTGATCCTGAAGCAGCCGACCTACGGCACGGGCATCTACAAGGACGGCGGCTGGGGCGTCGACGACCTGGTCGAGAAGTTCGAGCAGATGATGAAGAAGGAGATGGAGCCGGTCGGGCTCATGAAGAACCCGTACCCCTTCTATGACGGCGTCGAGCCGAAGGGCAAGTAGAAGGGCAAGTAGCGGGCGACCTCGCACACCTCGAGCCGGGCCGCGAACGGCCGGGCAGGGAGCGCTTCGATGATCGGCATCCTCTCCTACGGCGCATACGTGTCTCCGACCCGGCTGCCCCTCGGCGCCATCGGCGGGCGCAAGGCGAAGGAAGGCGGGCCGGAGAAGGCCGTGGCCTGGGCCGACGAGGACTCGATCACGCTCGCCGTCGCAGCCGGCATCCACTGCCTCGAGGGCATCGATCGCGACACCGTGGAGGGCGTGCTCTTCGCGACGACGACGCACCCCTTCGCCGAGAAGCAGGGCGCGGCGCTGATCGCGAAGGCCCTCGACCTGCCGGCCACGGTGCGCACCGCCGACTACACCGGCTCGCTGCGTGCCGGCACCGAAGCGCTGCGTGCGGCGTTCGACGCCGTCGGGGCGGGAAGCGCTTCGAACGTGCTCGTCATCGCGAGCGACTGCCGGCCCGTGGCGCCGGGCAGCCCGCTCGAAGCGAACTTCGGCGATGGTGCTGCGGCGTTCCTCGTCGGCGATGGCGACGCCCTGGCCGGGCTCGACGACTCGTTCACGGTCTCCGACGCCATCGTCGACGTGTGGCGGACGCAGGGCGACGACTTCACGCACAGCTGGGAGGACCGCTTCGTCGTGCAGGAGGGCTACACGCCCCGCATGATCGAGGCCGTGAAGGGCCTGCTCGAGAAGACCGGGCGCAAGATCGACGAGTTCTCGAAGGTCGCGCTCTACGGCCCCGACAAGCGCAGCCACGGCGGGCTCGCCCGCGCGCTGCGCCTCGGCGACGGCCAGCTGACCGATGCCCTCTTCGGCCGGGTCGGTAACGCCGGCGCGGCGGCCGCACCCCTGCAGCTCGCCTACGCCCTCGAGTCGCTTCAGCCCGGTGAGAGCGTCCTGCTCGCGAGCTACGGCGACGGCGCCGAGGCGCTGGCCTTCTCGTCGCCCGAGGGCGCGGTCGGCATCGCACCCCGACGCGGCGTGTCCTGGCATCTCGATCGAGGCCGTACGGTCACCTACGACCAGTACCTCGCGAGCCGCGGGCTCAAGATCACCGAGTGGGAGCGACCGAAGGACGCGGGCCTCTCGGCCACGATCCACTTCCGCTTCCGTGACGACGAGCTCTCGTTCAAGGCCCAGAAGTGCCGCAAGTGCGATGCGATCCAGTTCCCGCACCAGCGGGTGTGCGAGACCTGCTTCGCGAAGGACGAGTTCGACGAGGTGCGGCTCTCGGATCGCGTCGGGAAGGTCGTGACCTACACCTTCGACTACTTCTTCCCGACGCCCGAGCCGCCCACCGTCGTGTCGATCATCGACATCGACGGCGCTCGGGTCCACATGCAGATCGCCAACGTGAAGCCCGAGGACGTGAAGATCGGCCTGCCCGTCGACTTCAGCTTCCGCCGCATCCACGAGGTGGGCCACCGGCCGAACTACTACTGGAAGGCCACACCCCGTGAGGCAGCCGACTAGTGGCTGGCTCGCGAGCCGTCCATCAACCTGTCACCGACTCGGGTGATCCGGCCGAATCGGCCGAGCAGGCTCTCCCGACATCGAGGCGAAGATGACCTTCGAGACCCTGCTCTACGACGTCGCCGACGGCGTCGCGACGATCACCCTCAACCGGCCAGACCGACACAACTCTTTCAACGTGAAGATGGCCGGCGAGCTGCAGGCCGCGTGGAACGAGGTCAAGACCAGCCCCGACGTCGTCTGCGCCATCGTCACCGGCAGTGGCGAGAAGGCCTTCTGCACCGGCATGGACGTGATGGACATCGCAACGGGGGATGCCCAGAGCACCGGGCGCGTGCCGCGCGAAGAGGCGCCGTGGAACCATCTCACGGCGATCCAGAACAAGTGCTGGAAGCCCGTGATCACCGCCGTGAACGGCATGGTCGTGGGCGGTGGGCTCCACTTCATCGCCGACAGCGACCTCATCGTGTGCGCCGAGCACGCGACCTTCTTCGACACCCACGTGAAGGTGGGCCTGATCGCGGGCCTCGAGCCCGTCGGCCTCGCGCGCCGCATCCCGCTCGAGGCGGTGCTTCGCATGGCGCTGCTCGGCGGCAGCGAGCGCATGAGTGCGGCCGAGGCGAAGGAGCTCGGGCTCGTCGGTGAGGTGCTGCCCGCCGATCAGGTGATGCCGCGCGCGCGCGAGCTGGCCGCGATGATCGCCCAGCATTCGCCGACGTCGCTGGCGCGCACGAAGCAGTGCATCTGGGAGAGCCTCGACAAGGGCCTCGAAGAGGCGCTCGACGACACGTGGAACGCGATCAACGTGCACGTCGACTGCCCCGACCTCGACGAGGGCGCGAAGGCCTTCGCCGAGAAGCGCAAGCCGAAGTGGGCGCCGTATACCGGCGACTGAGACCGGCGACTGAGACCGGCGACCGAGAAGCCCCCTCCCCTGCCCCGGAGACCGACCCCATGGCCGAGTTCACCCTCTACGACGTGAGCGAAGGCATCGCCACGATCACGCTCGACAACCCCGAGAAGCTCAACGCCTACAACACGGTGATGGGCGACGAGGTGGTCGCGTGGCTGCGCGGCGCACGCGACGACGACGCAGTGCGCGCGGTAATCCTGACGGGCGCGGGCCGCGGCTTCTGCGCGGGCGTCGACCTCGATCACCTCAAGGCACACATGGCGGGCGGCAACGCGGGCAAGGGGCCGAAGCTCGGCGAGGAGGACTTCCTCCGAAAGATGCCCCTCGAGATGATGGAGTACCCCAAGCCCATCATCGCCGCGATCAACGGTCACGCGATCGGCGTCGGCATGACGATGGTGCTGCCGTGCGACATCCGCATCGCTTCGGAGGGGGCAAAGCTCGGCCTCGCATTTGCGAAGCTCGGCATCCTGCCCGGGCTCGGCTCGACCCATGTGCTGCCGCGGCTGGTCGGCATGGCGAAGGCGCAGGAGCTGGTGCTGACGGCGAAGAACATCCTCGCGGAAGAAGCCGCGGAGATCGGCCTCGTGAATCGCGTGGTGCCGGGTGACGAGCTGATCTCGACCGCGCGGGCGATTGCGCTCGAGATCGCGGCGCACGATCCCGAGGTCGTGCGCTTCGCGAAGCGCGTGCTCTACGAGGGCGCCGGCCTCGACATGGCGTCTGCCATGAAGAACGAGCAGGAGCGCAGCGCCGAGCTACGGGCGGCGCGGGGGAAGTAGCCCGCACCGGTCGCGCTGGACGCGTCCAGTGCCGACTCGGGGAGCTCCTCTCTCTCTCTCGATCTTCACCGAATCGATCGGGCCCGACTGTTCGCACACCATTGGCTTCCCGCTCCTCCAGTGGTTCTGGCCCGGACGGACTTCCAAACGATCGTTCATTGGGTACTATCTGCCCCACTCCGGAGCTCGAAATGCGCCCACGAGCCACCGGCAGCCGGCCCCTTCAGGCCAGGAGCCCACCACCCGATCTCCACCGGAGCCCGTGCGGCCGCGAGCCATCCCCACCGCGCCCGTTCCAACTCGAATCCAGGAAAGCCGAGGTCCCCATGCCCGTCGACGTCAACGATTTCGATCGCAACATCCTCCACCCCGACACCTACGTCGAGCACGGCTATCCGCACGACATCTGGACCCGGCTGCGCGCCGAGGACCCGGTCTTCTGGTGGGACAAGACCGAAGGCATGCCCTTCTGGGCCATCACCAAGCACGAAGACATCATCGAGATCAGCAAGCAGCCCGAGAAGTTCCTGAACGGTCCGCGCATCACCGTGAGCCACGAGCCCGAGCCCGATCGCGACGACGACCCGATGAGCCAGTTCCCGCCGACGCTCATCCAGATGGACAACCCGCAGCACTCGATCTTCCGCGAGCTCATCGCGAAGCGCTTCACGCCGCGCTACCTCGCGAGCGTCGGCCACGACGTCGAGGTGATCGGCAAGGAGATCGTCGACGACCTGCTGGCCAAGTCCGAGGGCGGCTACGGCGAGTGCGACTTCGTCGAAGAGGTCTCGGCGCCGCTGCCGATCGCCGTGATCGGCTGGCTGCTCGGCGTGCCGAAGGAAGACTGGCCGATGCTCTTCGACTGGACGAACGCGATCATCGGCGCAGGCGATCCCGAGTTCCAGGACGAGAGCATGACCGCCCACGAGCAGGGCCGCGCCAAGATCGTCGAGCTATTCACCTACTACGCGAAGATGATCGAGGAGAAGGAGAAGAACCCCGACGACGCGCTCGTCTCGCATTTCAACGCGATGGAGATCGACGGCAAGAAGCTCGAGCTGATGGACAAGCTCGCGTGGTGCCTGATCATCACGGTCGCCGGCAACGAGACGACCCGCAACGCGACGAGTGGCGGCATGCTCGGCCTCGTCGAGAACCAGGATCAGCTGCGCAAGTGCCAGGGCGACATGAGCCTGCTGCCGGGCTGCATCGAGGAGATGATCCGCTGGGCCACGCCGATCATCCACTTCGCCCGCACGGCCGCTTGTGACTACGAGCTCCGCGGCAAGCAGATCAAGAAGGGCGACGCGCTTGCCCTCTTCTACCCCTCGGCCAACCGCGACGAGGACATCTTCGAAGACCCCTTCAGCTTCCGCATCGACCGCAACCCGAACCGGCACCTCTCGTTCGGCATCGGCGAGCATTTCTGCGTCGGCTCGCACCTCGCGCGGATGGAGATGGCGGTCGCGTACAAGCACCTCATCCCGCGCCTCGAAGAGGTCGAGCTCACCGGCCCGCCCGACCGGCTCTGGTCGAGCCTGGTCGGCGGCGTGAAGCACCTGCCGATCAAGTACAAGGTGAGCGCGGCCTGATCAGCTGCGCGCGCGCCGCCGAAGCCGAAGTACGGCGACACCTGCGAGCGACGCGGTCCACAGCCCCAGCGTGAGCGGCGCCGTGAGCGGCGCGCGCTGGGGGTCGGTCGGGTCGAGGGGATCCGAGCCGATCCCGATCACCTCCATGCGGTCGCCGACGCCGTCGCCATCGGTATCGGGATCGAGCGGATCCGTGCCGTAGAGAGCGAGCTCGTCGGCATCGCTCAGGCCATCACCGTCATCGTCGTCATCGATGGGGTCGAGCAGGCCATCGCCGTCGGTATCCGCCGCGAGATCGAAGAGGATGCTCGCCGTCCCGACTTCCGACGGAACGCCGGCGGCGTTGCGCACCTGGACGAACACCTCGGCGACGTAGGCCGGGCTGCCGCTGCCGTCGAGCGTGAGCGGCGCCTGGTCGACATAGGGGCGCCACTGGGCCCCGGCGAGATCAGCCGACGTGGCGGCGCGGAGCTCGATGGCATCGGCGCTCGCCGCGAGCTGGAGCCGGACGTCGGGCAGCCCCGTCGTCGTCTCGCCGTCGTTGATCTGGAGCGAGACGGTCGGCGTCGCGGCCGGGCTGTCGACGACACCCTCGGTCAGAGCGAGCGCGCAGAGCTTCGCGCCGAGCACGTCCCGGGGCAGACACGAATCGTCGGCCACGAACTCGTCGAAGGTCTCGCTCCGCAGGCTCACGACGTACTGCTCGGGCGGGCCGTCGTTCGCGTCCTCGAACCACTCCCACTGATCGGCCGGACGCCCGCGGTTGGCGAGAATCCCGCACACCTCGTCGAGGAACGTGTCGGACTCGCCGCAAGCGCCCTCGTCGAGGTAGGCGGGAGTCAGGAAGTAGCGATCGAGGGGCGTGCCCTGCGCCTCGAGCTCACCGCCGAACGAGAGATGCGTGTTGGAGACCGCCTCCTCCACGCCGCCGCAATCCCCGCCACAGATCTCCGTCCCACTGCAGTCGGACACCATCAGCTGGAGGGTCTCGAGACCGCTGGACTCGACCGTCAGGTTGCGCCCCTCGAGGATGCGCGTCGCGCCATCCTGCACCTCGCAGACGCTCAGGAGGAGCGCGCGCTCGCGGGCGCGAAACGTCACCTCGTTCATCTCGAGCAGCTCGGTCTGCGGTGCACCGAGCGGGCCCAGGTTGAAGAACGAAGGCGTCGACCAGTCGGCGAACGGATAGGGCGCCCGACGTTCGAAGTCGACCTTGTAGTGACGCGTGGCTGCTCCAATCCCGCTGCCGTGGAAGCGGCCCTCCTCGCTGCCCGATCCGACGTAGAACGTCATCGGCCCGACCACCGTCATGTCGGCCATCGGGTTGACGATGAGGCTCGACTCGCACGGCACGCCCTGACAGTGCACGTCGTCCGCGAAGACGTCGCTGCCGATCTCGCCCCGGGTCACGATCCGGAGTACGGCTTCGTTGTTCGGATTGAGGCAGCCGCCCGAACCCTTGTCGCTGCCCTGGACGTTCCAGCTGCCGCCCCCGTTCAGCCAGTACGCCACGGCGCCCGTCTTCGTCGGGTCGGTGGCGCGGCCCGTCGCCTGAATGCATGAGTTGTGCGCCTGATGGGGAGGTCTCGGCGCTCCGGTCTGGCTGCGGTCCGATGCGCCATTGCGGATGCCCCGCGCCTTGACGTTCAGAGCGACCAGCTTGCCTCCGTTCGTCGTCGCCAGCGCATCCAGCGCCAGGTTCTGGACGATGCCGTTCTGGATTGCGAGCCAACCCTGTGACAGATCGGGCGTCGAGTGACCCACCCCGAGCAGGTAGCCAACCGGCGGGTTGTAGCCGCCACCCGCCTGGAGCCCCGTCCAGAGAAAGGGAGAGACGACCGACCGCACCTCGCTCAAGTAGTAACCGCCCCCGTCGATGATCCAGGGCGCGTCCGTGAACTCGCTCTCGAAGAGGGTACAGACGCGGTCCCGCTCACTCGCCGGACAGCCCATCGCGATCTCGACCCCCACGCTGAGCTCACTGCCGATCGAGCGGCGGGTGAAGTAGCTGATGAGCTGACTCGTCCCGTGCCCCGGGTCGGTCACGCCGAGTCGCACGCCCGAGCAGTCGGGGGTGAGCGTGAGGCTGAACGTGTGGAGCGTCACGTCACAGACGTAGAGCGGGGTCCAGGACTCGCTGACGGAGAAGCCCGTCGTCGATGGCATCTGCGTCTGGTTCACCCAGACGAGCGGCCCGTCGCCGTCGTCGTAGCCGTGACCGTCGACGTGGATCACCGACGGCTCGCCCACCGTGATGTCGATCGGAGCGAAGAGCACGGAGTGCAGGCCTACGATCGTGTCCTCGAAGTCGAGGACGGTGGCACGTGCACCCGATGCGTACCCCTCGATCACGGTTCCGACTCGCGGCTCAGGCATCGTCGGCGCCGCGCCCCAGACGTTGTTGCCCGGGGTCGTGATCGAGAGCACGAGGTGGTCGCCCTCTGCGGCGACGACGTAGCCGCTCGCGGTTGGCTGCTCGGTCGTGACGTCCTCGCCCGGGACGAAGGGCGTCGGCGAATCGAGCTGGACGTGCAGCGTCCGCGGCGAGAATGCGCGGTTGCGCCCCTTCACGGTGCAGCGGTGATGCGGCTGACGCAGACACTCCTGCTTGATCTTGCGGATCGAGCGGAACGGCGCCGCGTACGTGCCGACGTTCGAGTCGTCCCCCAGGTAGGGGTCGACCCACATCTGCTGAGTGAACCAGCCCGGCTCGATGCCCTCGAGCTCAGTGAGCGTGTGGAGGCGGCCGAGCGTGTGGTCGTCACCGACGCCCTGGGCATCGATCGCGGCAAAGCCGGCCGGCGCACACAAGACGATCAGCAGGACGCAGAGCGCCCCCGGCATCAGCTTCGACACTTCGGCCTCCGGGTGGATCCAGCGCGAGCGCGGCAGGGCGCCAGACCGCCATCACTGTCTATCACGAATCGGCGGCCCGGTGGTGTCGAGGCGCAGCTCCCTGCGCCGCTTCAGCCGACAGCGGAGGTAGCAGGCAGGCGAGTCAAGTGTGCGGCCCGGCAGCGTCTTCACGCGGCACCGCGGACCGATCAGAGCGCATCGTCCCAGGGCATCTGGGGGATCGGTCGCTCGATGGCGCACATGAAGAGCTCGAGGAAGCGGTAGGTCAGGCCCCAGAGCGGGATTGCCGGCGGCTCGAAGACCTGGATCGCCGGTAGCTCGAGCGTCTGCCCGAGATACTCGAAGCCGCTCACCGCGTGGTGCGTCGGCGACTCGACCTCGGCGAGCGACATGAATCGCGCCTCGTCGACCTCGTAGTTGGGCTCGAGCGGCCGCTGCGACTCCACACCATACGCAAAGCACGAGATGACCAGCGACGCCGACTTGCCGGAGAGGTCGTCGAGGCGCCCGAGCAGGTCGGCCGTCGTCAGATCGACCCCCACCTCTTCGAGCGTCTCGCGCTCGGCTGCAGCGCGCGGGTCTGCGTCGACACCGTCGATGCGACCCCCCGGAAACGCCGTGTGCCCCGACCATGGATCGGTGGGGTGATGTCGGCGCCGGATGAAGAGCAGGTCGAGATCGTCACCCGCGACCGATGGTGCGAGCACGAGCGCGACGCTCGCGTGCTGCTCGAAGTCGGCGGGGTCACGCACGCGCGCCGGCCGCGCGTCGAGCGCCGCGCGCACGTCGGCGAGCCGGGTCATCAGATCCGCTTCTCGCGGCCGGCCCAGTACTTCTCCTTGAGCCGCCGGATGTAGAGCTTGCCCGACGGATGCCGGGGCAGCTCGTGCTCGAAGTCGATGCTCCGCGGCACCTTGTAGCTCGCGAGGTGCTCGCGCCCGAACTCGATGAGCTCGCGCTCGAGGTCGGCGCTCGGCTCGAAGCCGTCGTGGAGCTCGACGGCGGCCTTCACCTGCTCGCCCCACTCGTCGTCGGGGATGCCGAACACACCGACGTCTGCGACCGAGGGGTGCTCCTGGAGCACGTTCTCGACCTCGACCGGGTAGATGTTCACGCCCCCCGAGATGATCATGTTCGACCGTCGGTCTGCGAGGTGCACGTAGCCCTCGTCGTCGACCCAGCCGATGTCGCCGATCGTGAAGACGCCGGGCTCGAGATACGAGCTCGCGGTCTTCTCGGGATCGCGGTGATACTCGAAGACCGTGTCGAGGTGGGCGTGGCGGCAGTACAGGTCACCGGTCTCGCCCGCCGGCAGGCGCATTCCCTCGGCGTCGACCGCGAAGACCTCGAAGGCGGGCAAGGTGCGACCCACCGTGCCCGGGCGTGCGAGCCAGTCCTCGCTGTCGATCAAGGTGTTCACGCCGCCCTCCGTGGCGCCCCAGTACTCGACGAGGATCGGACCGAACCACTCGATCATGCGCGTCTTCACGGGCACCGAGACCGGCGCCGCGCCATGCAGCACGAGCTTCAGCTCCGGCGCATCGAAGCGAGCCTCGCCCTCGCGCAGCCTCAGCAGTCGCACGAACATCGTCGGCACGAGGTGCGTGTGGGCGATGCGCTTCTCGCGCACCACGTCGAGGAACACCGCTTCGTCCCAGCGCGGCATGATCACGATCGGGGCGCCGTTCGCGTTGTCGTAGATCGCGAACATGAGGGGCGCCGCGTGGTACATGGGGCCCGTGATGAGGTGTGGCCCCCCGCCGTCGAGGCCGACGGCGGTGCCGTTTCGCTTCAACAGCTCGAGCCCCTCGCGCAGGGTCGCGGGGCGAGCGCGCTTCACGCCCTTGGGCCGCCCCGTCGTGCCGCTCGTGTAGATCATGTTGAGGCCCGAAGGGCCCTCGAGATCGGGCAGCTCGCTCGACGCGCCTGCGAGCGCCTGCTCGAACGCATCGCCCATCTCGATCACGGTCACGTCGCCCAGCTTGCCTGCGATGGCGCGCGCCTCGTCGGCGTGCTGCGCGTCGGTGAAGAGCACCTTCGTCTCCGAGTCCTCGACGACGTACGCGACCTCGTCCTCGGCCAGGTGCCAGTTGATCGGCGTGATCCAGACGCCGGCGAGCACGGCGCCGAGGATCAGCTCGACGATCTCGGCGCGGTTCTGCATGAGGAAGGCGACGTGCTCGTCGGGCGCGACACCGAGCTCGGCGCGTACGAGATTCGCGACGCGACAGCTCCGGTCGTGGAGCTCCGCCCAGGTGCGCGTGCGCGTGCCGTCGTCGACGGCAATGGCTTCGGGCGGCCGGCCGCCCCCGTGGAGGTCTGCGAGCACCGGCGAGCTACTTCGGGATCTCGTGGCCGGCGGGCGGCGCGCTCTCGACGAAGACCTGCTGCTCGAAGCGCTTCGCGATCCGCCAGCCGTCGTCGGTGCGCACGAGCTCGTCGATGTACCAGGCCCAGACGGTGAACTGATGCTGCCCCCCGTCCTCCTGCGGGATCACCATCGGGTTGTTGACGAGCGTCTTGCCCGTAGCGCGATCGCCGTCGAGCTCGATCGTCGAGTTCGTGATCGCGTGGATCGTGATCGGAAACGCAGCGAGCGCCTTGCCGAGCCACTCGCGCACCTCGGG
>CAYYSY010000347.1:0-16224 GCA_964474355.1 uncultured Spirochaetaceae bacterium
CTCGGCTTCAACGCCTCGTGTCCGTCACAGAGCGCCGTCCGAGTTCGACTCGAACTCCGATGCCGCTCTCTACCTACTCAGACCCGGACAGCGTTCTGGGATCGACACGAGGCGTTGAAGCCGAGGGTCGATGTTGCCAAGCGAAGAAGTCGTCTGCGATCGCCGCCCGCAACGAGCGAGAAGCTGAAACGATGACCTCGGGATTTCGGGGGGTCGCCCGGAACTTGGAGGGCGGCTCTGTCGCTGCAGCCAACGCGGCGCTCGTCGCAAGCGCGGGTGTACCGACCCGCAGCCGCCCGTAAGGTGAGGACGACCCCCCGAAATCCCGACCCGAGCAACCAACCCGGCACAGCTACCTCACGACCCTGCAATCAGATCGCGGGCGACGCACAGAGCATCCCGCCGTCGACGACGAGCGTGTGCCCCGTCACGAACGCGGCGGCATCGCTCGCAAGAAACACGACGGCGCCCTTGATGTCGTCTTCGGTGCCCGAGCGGTTCAGGGGGACCTGGCGGTTGAATCTCGCGAGCGCTTCATCGTCGTGGCGGACGTGGTCCATCATCGAGGTGAGGAAGGGGCCGGGGGCGATGCCGTTCACGCGGATGCCGTGGGGCGCGAGCTTGACGGCGAGGTCCTGGGTCAGCGACACCACCGCGCCCTTGCTCGCGTTGTAGGCCACGACGGGCTCGCGGTCGTCGCCGGCGGAGCGAAACGCGGAGATCGAGCTGACCTGGACGATCGACCCCTTGCGGCGCTCGGCCATGTGGCGGCCGACCTGCTGGCTGAGATAGAAGAGGCCGCGCACGTTCAGGTCGAAGACGCGATCCCAGCCCTCGAGCGGGTACTCGAGGGTCGGTGCCGCCCAGACCATGCCGGCGTTGTTCACGAGCACGTCGATCTGGCCGCAGCGCTCGAGCACCTCGGGCACGAGGCGGTCGATGTCCTCGGGCTTCGCGACGTCGGCAGCCAGGGCGAGGGCATTGCCGCCGTCGTCACGGATCTTCGCTGCCACCTCTTCGCAGGCATCGACCTTGCGGGAGACGGCGACGACGGTCGCCCCCGCCTCGGCGAGACCGATCGAGAGATGGCGTCCGATGCCGCGCCCGCCGCCGGTCACGATGGCGGTGCGGCCGGAGAGATCGAAGAGGTCACGGGTGTGCACGGGGGCCTCCGGCGGGCGACCATAGCCTTCGGACGAACCCCTCGCCCGAGATTTGACGCTCTGTTAACTTCGCCGAGTTCGGGCGTTTCGGGCCGTCTCCGGCTCGATTCGCATTCTCTCGCGTAGACGATCCGTCACTGACCGGCCCGACGATTCGGACCGCCCGAGGCTCGCTCATGCTCTCCGGCCTGCGTGTGATCGACCTGACCGACGAGCGGGGACAGCTCGCCGGGCGCATCCTCGCCGACCTCGGCGCGGAGGTGATCCTGGTCGAGCCGCCCGGTGGCGTGGCCGTGCGGCGACGCGCTGGCGCGACGAGCGAGCGGCCCCACCTCCGCTACTCGGTGCTGAACGCGGGCAAGCGAAGCATCGTGCTCGATCTGCACGAACAGGCCGGGCGCGCCGAGCTCGACGCGCTGGTGCAGAGCGCCGACGTCGTCATCGACACCTTCGCGCCGGGCGCGCGCATCCCGCTCCGGCTGCGCACGAAGGATCTCGAGGGCGTGCTGCCCGATCACCACCCGGGCCTCGTTCACTGCGCGATCAGCCCGTTCGGCCAGACCGGTCCGCGCGCGGACTGGCGCGCATCCGACCTCGTGACGGTCGCGATGGGTGGCAACCTGGCGATGACGGGCGACCCCGCGCGCCCACCGGTGCGCTGCAGCCTGCCGACGTCTGCCTTCCACGGAGGGCCCGAGGCGGCCGTCGCGATCCTGACCGCGCTGCACGCGCGTTCTCGCATCGGCCGGGGTCAGCTCGTCGACTGCTCGCTGCAGGAGTGCCAGCTGCTGACCCTGCTCTCGGGTCCTGGCCAGTTCGCGTCGACCGGGCGCCTCGGCCAGCGCACGGGTGCGCGCACCGGCCGCACGCGCGAGATCTGGTGCTGCGCCGACGGTTTCATCTCCTACGGCCTGCGCGGCGGGCCTGCGCGGATCGGTAGTCTGACCGCCACCGTCGAGTACATGGCCGAGAGGGATCTGGCCCCCGAATGGCTCCGGTCGATGGACTGGTCGTCGTACTCGCCGCTCACGCTCCGCGACGACGAGCTCGAGCAGCTCGAGTCGGCCTTCGGCGCCTTCTTCGCGACGAAGACGATGCGCGAGCTCTACGAGACCGCGCTCGAGCGCCGCATCCTGCTCGCGCCCTGCAACGATGCACGAGAGATCCTCGCGCAGCCCCAGCTCCGATCGCGCGACTTCTTCGTGACCACGAAGGAGGGCGACCGCGAGTACGAGCTGCCCGCCTTCTTCGCGAAGGCGAGCGGCGCCGAGCTCGGCGTGCGCGGCCCGGCGCCGGCCCTCGACGCCGACGGCGCTGAGCTTCGGGGCGAGATCGAATCTGCGCCTCGGGTCGCCCACGATCCCGCCGATCGCGCCCAGGCGCGGCTCTCACTCGACTCGGGGCCCGACGGCGTGTTCCGCGGCCTGCGCGTGCTCGAGCTCGGCGCGGGCGCCGCCGGCCCAGTGGCGACGGGCTACCTCGCCGAGCAGGGTGCGACGGTGATCCGCATCGAGTCGGCGAAGCGGCCCGACTTCCTGCGGCTGCTGCACGTCACCGCGAAGAACCGAAACGACCCCGGCATCTACGATCAAGCGCCGATGTTCGCGCTGCTGAACCCCGACAAGCAGAGTCTGACCCTCGACCTCAAGTCGCCCGAGGCCGTGGCGATCGTCGAGCGGCTCGTCGCCGAGTGGGCCGACGTCGTGGCCGAGAACTTCGCGCCCGGCGTCATGGAGCGCTTCGGGCTCGGCTGGGATCGCATCCATGCCCTCGACCCTGCGGTCGTGATGGTGCGCGGCTGCCTCTTCGGGCAGACGGGCCCGCAGAAGGCGTATCCGGGCTTCGGCGGGCAGGGGGCCGCCATCGCGGGCTTCAATCACCTGACTGGCTGGCGCGACACCGAGGCTCTCGGGCCCTACGCGACCATCACCGATTCGCTCTCGCCTCGCTTCGTCGCGGCGACGCTGCTCGCGGCGCTCTTCGAGCGCGAGCGCACCGGTGAGGGGCAGTGCATCGACGTCTCGCAGATCGAGACGGGTGTCTACTGCCTGAGCGAGGCGATCGCGCGCCACTCGGCCGGCGGCGAGTCGCTCGAGCGCATGGGCAATGCGAGCGAGGTCGCGGCACCCCATGGCGTGTTCCCGTGCCGGCCCGATGCCGATGATGGGCGCGAGCGCTGGATCGCCATCGCGGTGCGCGACGACACTGCGTGGCGGGCCCTCGTCGAGTCGATGGGACGCCCCGATTGGGCCACCCGGTCCGAGCTGGCCGAGTCTGCGGGCCGCCTCGCCGCCGCCGCATCCATCGAGCGGGCGCTCGCCGGGTGGACCGCCGGCCAGGAGGTATTCGCCCTGGCCGAGTCGCTCCAGGCCGCCGGCGTCGAGGCCGGTCCGGTGCAGGACTTCAAGGATCTCGTCGAGGACCCGCAGCTCGCGCATCGCGATCACTTCGTGCAACTCGATCACGCGGCGCTGGGCCCCCTCGCATTCGAGCGGCGGGGCTACCGTCTCTCGGACACGCCGGGCGGCATCTGCAAGCCGGGGCCGCTACTCGGCGAGCATACGCGCGTCGTCCTCGCCGAGGTGCTCGGCCTGGACGACTCGGAGATCGACCGGCTAGAGGCGGAAGGCGTGACCACCTGAGCCGGCAGGCCGGCATGAACGAAGGGAGGATTGGAAGATGGAAGAGATTCGCTTCGACGACATCGACGCACTGCGCGCGAAGATCAGCGAGGAGTTCGGCGACTGGGGACGCGAGATGGAGGTCACGCAGGAGATGGTGAATCAGTTCGCCGACGTGACCGGCGACCATCAGTGGATCCACATCGACATCGAGCGCTCGAAGAGGGAGAGCCCCTTCGGCGGCCCGGTCGTGCACGGCTTCTTCACGCTGTCGCTATTGCCCTACATCGGCGGGGCGTCGGGCTTCGCCGTGACGGGCTACGGCAACGTGACGAACTACGGCGCCGACGGTCTGCGATTCCTGTCACCCGTGCCGTGCGGGAGCACGGTGCACGCGCATAGCCGCCTGATCGGCGTGCAGGCGAAGCCCAAGGGCACGCTGCTCACGAACGAGACGGCCGTGCACGTGGTCGGCAGCGAACGCCCCGCGCTGATCTACAAGGGACTGACGCTCTACAATCCGCCCGTCGGCGGCTGAAGGCACACGAGGAATCATGGATCTCCACGACTCCCCCGAAGAGGCGAAGTTCAGGGCCGCCGCGCGGGTGTGGCTCGAGGCGAACCTGCCCGAGGGCTGGGGCACGCCGGCCTTCGAGCAGCCGTCGACGCCGTTCGACGAGGTCGCCTTCCTCAAGGCGTGGCAGCGCAAGCTCTACGGGGGCGGCTGGGCAGGGCTCGACTGGCCGAAGGCCTATGGCGGCCAGGACGTCGGCCTCGTCGAGAACATGATCTGGCACGAGGAGTACACGCGCGTCCGCGGGCCGAACATGATCAGCCTCTCGGTGGGCACGTCGCTCGTCGGCCCGACCCTCATCGCCGAGGGTGCCGAGTGGCAGAAGGCGCGATTCCTGGGGCCGATCCTGCGCGGTGAGGAGATCTGGTGCCAGGGCTTCTCCGAGCCCAATGCCGGGTCCGACCTCGCAGCGCTCCGCACACGGGGCGACGTGCACGGCGAGACGATCGTCGTCAACGGCCAGAAGATCTGGACGAGCTTCGCCCACCAGTCGCAGTGGTGCATTCTCGTGGTGCGGACCGACCCCGCTTCATCGAAGCATCGCGGGCTCACGTTCCTGCTCGTCGACATGGACTCGCCCGGCATCACGATCCGCCCGCTCGTCGAGATGACCGGCCACGCGTGGTTCAACGAGGTCTTCTTCGACGACGTCGAGGTGCCGGTTGCCAACGTGGTCGGCGAGATCGACCGCGGTTGGGACATCGTGATGACGACGCTCGCCGTCGAGCGCGGCTCGTCGGCGCAGCACGCCCGCCTCACGGCCGACCTCGACCTGCTGATCGAGGCGGCGAAGCGCACGCCGCGCGGCGGCTCGACGGCCGATCAAGACCCCGAGGTGCGCCAGAAGCTGATGGACTTCGCGGCCCGAAACATGGTCATGAAGATGTCCGCGTACCGGAACATCTCGGCGTTGAAGGACAAGGGCATCCCGGGACCCGAGGGCTCGACGCTCAAGATCATGTGGAGCGAGCTCGACCAGGAGGTCAAGAAGACCGCGCTCGACATCCTCGGGCCGGCCGGCATGGTCGCCGAGGGCGATCCCCTCGCGATCGACGACGGCTACTGGGCGTACGAGTCGCTGTGGAGCCGCGCGGCGACGATCTACGCGGGGACGTCCGAGGTGCAGCGCGGCATCATCGCCAATCGCGTGCTCGGGCTGCCGCGGGGGCGTTAGGGAACATCACGCATCGTCGATCAGGTCCTTCGCCGCGATCTCGCGAAGTGCGTGGTTGCTGCCGTAGAGGAACTCCGCCGCCTTCGCGTGCTTGAAGTACAGGTGCAGATCCTGCTCCCAGGTGAAGCCGAGGCCACCGTGCACCTGGATCCCGTCGCCAGCGACGCGGGTGTACGCGTCGCTGCAGAACGACTTCGCGAGGCAGGCGGAGGTGCGGGCGTCGGGCTCGTCACTGCCGACGCTCCAGGCCGCGTACGTGGCGGCCGAGCTCATGCTCTCGACGGCGACCATCATGTTCGCGCACTTGTGGGCGATGGCCTGGAACTGGCCGATCGGCTGACCGAACTGCTCGCGGTTCTTCGCGTACTCGACCGACGCCTCGAGCACCTTGCGACCCGCGCCCGCGAGCTCGGCAGCGAGGCCGGTGCGTGCCAGGTCGAGACCGTAGGCGAAGGCATCCGCGCCGCGATCGGTGCCGCCCACGAGCGCCGCGGCGCGCACGGCGACGTCACGGAAGCGGATCTCGGCCCAGCCGCGAGTCTTCTCGTTCAGGCCGATGGCGCGGCGCTCGATGCCGGGCTGCTCGGCGTGGACGAGCGCGAGGCCCAGCCCCCCCGGAGCACCGGCGAGGCGGCACGAGACGAGCAGGTGCGTGGCCGTCAGCCCGTCCTGCACGAAGTGGGCGGCGCCCGAGAGGCGCAGCTTGTCGCCCGCGATCGTGCCTTCGAGGCCGCAGCCCGCCACGTCCCAGCGCGCCTCGGTGGCAGCGGAGCCGAGATGTCCCAGCGACACCCGCCACTCGCCCGACGCCAGTGAAGGCAGCCAGTCGGCGCGCTGCCCACCCGAGCCGAAGTGCGTGATCACGCCCGGCGCGACGAGGGCGGTCGCGAGATAGGGGGTCGGGGCGAGCACCCGGCCGAGCTGCTCGAGCACCAGCGAGAGCGTGACGAGATCGAGCCCCGCGCCGCCGTGCTCGTCCGGCACGTGGAGCCCGAGCCAGCCGAGCTCGGCCATCTGCTTCCAGAGCCCGCCTGCGAACGAGTGGGGATCGTCCATGCGCGCCCGGACGACGTCCATGGTGCACTCGGCCTCGAGGAAGTCCCGCGCCGTGTCGCGCAGGAGCTGCTGCTCTTCGTCGAGCTGGACGTCCATCGGGTGGCAGGGCTCCGGGCGCGGGAGGAGGCACGAGTCACGCGGGCGCGTGCATCAGGCAATCTGACGGATGGTCAGGTGCGCCGCAAGGGCGGGGTGCCCCGGGCCGCAACGCCATGCGCCGGGTGGGGCAAGGGGGCCTTCGCTAGCGTGGATCGCGACGGATGCGCGCCGCCTCAGCGGTGCGCGTCGAGGAGTGGGGCCGTGCCCGCCGACGAGAGCCGCAGCGCCTCGAGCGCCGAGACAGATCCGACCAGCGCGGCGGAGGGGGCCACCGTGCGCGCGCTCGAGCCCGCCGACGCCCAGACAGGCGACACAGCGGCCGTCGCCCAGACGGGGCGGGCCCTCGGCCCACGCGCGCTCAAGACCCGCAAGAAGCTGCTCGACGCCACCGAGGGCCTGCTGCGCGAGCGCAGCATCCTCGACATCGCTGTCGTCGATATTGCCCGCCGGGCGGAGACTTCACCTGCGACCTTCTACCACTACTTCAAGGATGTCGAGGCGGCGGCCCTGCTCCTCGCAGCCCAGGCGGCCGAGGAGACGCCGGGCCTGCTCGATCTGATTTCGGGCGAGTGGCACGGCGAGGCGGGCGTCGCGACCTCGCGCGACCTGGCCCACCGCTTCATCGAGCACTGGGAGGCCCACCACCCCGTGCTGACCGTCCGAAATCTCGCCGCCGACCGCGGAGACGTCCGCTTCCAGGAGGCGCGGCGCCGGGCGCTCTCACCCGTGCTCGCCGCCCTCGCCGAGAAGATCGAGGCCGAGAGCCCGAACATGGCGAACATGCATCCGTACGCCGCTGCCGCGGCCCTGGTCTCGATGCTCGAGAAGCTCGCCGCCCACGTGCGCCTGCTCGGCGACCGCGGCGTGCGACGCGAGGAGCTGATCCAGACGACGGCGTCGATCCTGCAGCTCGTCGTGACCGGCGGGCGCGTCGCCTAGCGAGCAGGAGGAAGATCACGCGTGAGTGAGCTGATCTACTTCGCGGTGCCCGCGTTCATCGGGCTGATGGTGATCGAGTACCTCGCCTCGCGCCGGGCGGCCAAGCCCGTGCGCGGCTACGAGCCGAAGGACACGACCGCCAGCCTCTCGATGGGCATCGGCAACGTCGTGCTGAGCTTCGGCTCGAAGGTGATGGCGCTGGCACTCTTCGCGTGGTGCTACGAGCACCGCGTGGCCGATCTCGGCGCGACCTCGATCGCGTGGCTGCTGCTCATTCCCCTCGAAGACCTCTGTTACTACTGGTTCCACCGCATGCACCACGAGGTGCGCTTCCTGTGGGCGGCGCACGAGAACCATCACTCGAGCCAGCACTACAACCTCTCGACGGCCCTGCGGCAGTCGTGGACGACCCCGTTCACGGGCATGCTGTTCTGGACGCCGCTCGCCTTCCTCGGCTTCTCGCCGGCGATGATCTTCACGGCCCAGGCGATCAGCCTGATCTACCAGTTCTGGATCCACACCGAGCTCGTCGATCGGATGGGCCCCTTCGAGTGGCTCTTCAACACGCCGTCACATCACCGCGTCCACCACGGGCGCAACCTCGCGTACCTCGACCGCAACCACGGCGGCATCCTGATCATCTGGGACCGCCTCTTCGGGACGTTCGCGCCGGAGCGCGAGGCCGTCGACTACGGACTCACGAAGAACATCCACACCTTCAATCCGGTGCGGATCGCCTTCCACGAGTTCGCCTCGCTGGGCCGCGACTTGGCGAGTGCCGGATCGATCGGTGACGCGCTGCGCTACGCGCTGCTTCCCCCGGGCTGGAGCCCCGATGGCCGCACGCTCACCGCGAATCAGCTGCGCGCGGCGCAGGGACGCTCGGCCTCCGCGCCGCATTGAGCTCCTGAGGACCGCCCAGGGCCACGACACGCCCACCACGGTCGCGCCCGACACGATTCTTTGTCGTTCGTACGATTCGACGTTGACGAGCACCGGGGCGAGGCGCATCATGCTCGAACGGGCTGGTCGTCCGGCCCGAAAGACGGTGCGCTGGTCGTCGATCGCTGCTCTTCAACGCAGCCGACGTGAGCGCGCGACGACTCGACCTCCGTTTCCCCCCATGAGTATTCGGGGCATCGAGCCGGGCGCCGCGCCCCGCACGGTTGGTCACGGTCGGCCATGGAGCCGCGACCCGAACGGACGACAGGCGCCCGAGCGGAGACCCCATCTCTCCCTCGGGCGCCGTCCGTTTCGGGCCCCGAAAAAAGAAACGAGTCAGGTCAGGAGAGATCACCGAGCGCCCTGACAGGCGTGCACGTTCAGGCCGGCTCGGCATGCGCCGGGCCGCGCCGCGCGATGTAGACGACCAGCGACGTCGCCACGAGGAGAAGGCCGATCGCCAGCCCGTACCAGATGCCGGCAAGGCCGACACCCAGCCGCAACGCCAGCGCCGCCCCCAGCGGCAACCCGACCACCCAGTAGCCGACGAAGTTGAACACCGCGGCCGGCCGCGTGTGGCCCATGCCGCGGAGCACCCCGCAGCCCACGACCTGCACGCCGTCGAAGACCTGAAACGCAGCGGCGATCGGGAGGACGGCGGCCGCGGCGAGCACCGCGTCGGGGTCGCCCGTATAGATGCGCGGTAGCCACATCCGCAGCACCACGAAGAGCACCGCCGAGACCGTCATGACTGCACCACCGAAGGTCATGGCGACGACGGCCGCGTGCTGAGCGGCGGCTCGCTCGCCCGCGCCGATCAGGTTTCCGACCCGCGTCGCCGCGCCATGCGAGATGCCGAGCGGCATCATGAAGGAGAGCGCGGCCAGGTTGAGCGCGATCGTGTGCGCGGCCAGCGAGACCGGGTCGAGCAGCCCGGCGAGCAGCGTCGAGCCCGAGAACGCCCAGATCTCGAGTGCGAGCTGGATCGAGACCGCCATCCCGACCTTCAGGATACGAGCGACCTCCACCCGATCGAAGAGGTGCCAGCCCGGTGCCGACCACGCCCCCTCGTGCAGGCGGAACGCGCGAACCCAGACGACGAGCGCGACGAGGGTGAAGATGCGGGTCAGCCCCGAGGCGATCCCCGCGCCCACGAGGCCCATCGCGGGGATGCCCACCGCGCCGAAGATGAGCACGTAGTTCGCCGCCGCGTTGAAGAAGTTCGCCACGAGCACGACCCACATGCCCGGCCGCACGATCTCCCGGCCCTGCAGCCACTGCCGGACCGCCATGAAGACGAGGAAGCAGGGCACCGACGGGATCTGCACCAGCGCGTAGCGCTCGGCCTCCCGGGCCAGCACCTCGCTCTGGCCGAGCACGAGCAGCGCCTCCTCGGTGAGCAGGAGCGCGGCGCCCACCGGCACGCTGGCGACGATCGCGAGCAGGGCGCCGCGCTGCATCGCCTCGGCGGCGAGATCGCCCCGGCGTGCGCCATGAGCCTGGCTCACGATCGGGTCGATGCCCCAGATGATGCCCTGGGCCATCAGCAGCAGGCCGTGGATCCACGCGTTGGCGATCGCCGCGGCCGCCAGCGCGTCGACCGAGACCCGGCCGACCATCATCGTGTCGACGACGCCGATCAGCATGCCCCCGACCTGCGCCGCCATGACGGGTACGGCGAGTCGGGCGAGTCGTCTCAGCTCGTCCAACGGCGGAGGGCTCCACGGGCGCATCGGGGAGGGGCAAGGCCGGGCGCGACGCTCTCGCAAGCTCGCACGCTGAAGAGGCGGGAACCACCGGCGGCGGCGAACGATAGCCCGATCGGCTCGGCCGGCCCCGACGCTGCAATCGCGATCGTCGCCATCGATCTCGCGTGGAAGCGATACGATCGGGGGGCGGCGGTGTGGAGCGCCTGCTCGGCGATCCGTCGCAGCACGAGGCGGAGCCTGAAGGGAACGCATGGAAGAGACCTGGCTGGTCGTGCCGCGCTGGGCGTGGGAGGCGGGGTTCTTCGTCTACCTGCTCTCCGGCATCGGCTACGTGGTCCTCGAGCGGCGGCATCCGCGCACGACGCTGGTCTGGGTGCTGGCGCTGGTGCTCATGCCCGTGCTCGGCCTGCTGCTCTATCTGCTGATCGGCCGGCGGCCCCATCGGCGCCATCTGCGGCGCGGCCGCGCGCGGATCCACGCCACCGCACTCGCCGACGCGCAGAGGCTGCATCCCGAGCGGCTCCCCGCTGAGCTCGACAAGCGGCAGCGTGGGCTCGTGCGGCTGGCGCTGTGCTCCGGGCCGACGCCCCTGCGCCGAGCCGACGAGGTGCGGCTGATTCGCGCGGACGCCGCGGCCCACGCGCTGCTGCTCGAGCGCATCGCGACGGCCGAGTCGAGCATTCACCTCGAGTTCTACATCTGGCGCGACGACGAAGCGGGGCGCTCGGTCACCGAGGCGCTCACCAAGCGCGCGCGGGCGGGCGTCGAGGTCCGGGTGCTCTACGACCATCTCGGCAGCCTGGGACTCCCGGGATGGCACTTCACCGACCTGACGGAGGCCGGGGGCCAGGTTCGGACGTTCGCGCCGATCTTCGCGCCCGCGCTGCGCACGTCGCGCGCGAACTTCCGCAACCACCGCAAGATCGCGGTCTTCGACGGGCGCATCGGCATGCTCGCGGGCGCGAACATCGCCAACGAGTATCTCGGCATCGGGCCCAAGGCGGACACCTGGGAGGACATGATCGTCCGCATGGAGGGCGCCGCCGTACGTGAGCTCGAGGTCGTGTTCGCGAGCGACTGGATCGACGCGGGCGGTGAGCTGGATGGCGAGGCCGACGAGCTCGTCTCGGAGGTCGACCCGAGCGATGACCCGTTGGCGGGCACCGGGCCGCTCGTCCAGATCATCCCGAGCGGACCGGACGCGCGGCTCGCCGGTTCGATCTCCGCGCAGTTCACGACGGCCATCGCGCTCGCGTTCGACCGCTGCTGGATCGCCACGCCGTATCTCATCCCCGACGACACGCTGCGGGTGGCGCTGACGAGCGCGGCCCGAATGGGCGTCGACGTGCGCCTGCTCGTGCCCGCCACCAGCGACCACGCCTGGGTGCGCTGGGCATCGCTCAGCTACTACGACGAGCTGCTGGGTGCCGGCTGCCGCATCTTCGAGTCGCCGCAGATGATCCACAGCAAGTACATGCTGGTCGACGACAACGTCGCCGCCATCGGCTCCGCGAACATGGACATCCGCAGCTTCCACCTGAACTACGAGATCACCGCGATGTTCTATGACCGTGGGGTCAACGGGGCGCTGACCGAGTGGTTCCTGCGCGACGCCGAGGAGGCCCGGGTCGCGACGCCGGAAGATCGGGCCCGCCTCGGGCCGATCGAGCGCGCACTCGAGGCGCTGGCTCGGGTCAGCTCGCCGCTGCTGTGATCGCGGGAGTCATGCCTCACGGAGCTGGCTCCGCCGGATTCGAAGAACGATGAAGGACGACAACGTGACGCCGTTGCCCGATCTCGGTGATGAGGCCGAAGTCTCCGCGGCCTGCATGAGCGAGTTCCGCGACGCCGGCCACACCCTGATCCGCGGGCTCGCGAGCGCCGAGGAGGTCGCGGCCTACCGGCCGGGGCTGCTGCGCGCAGCACCGAAGGGCCGCTACGACCACCGGCCGCTCGAGGAGCGGGACGTCTACGGCAAGGCCTTCGTGCAGATGTTCAATTTGTGGAGGCACGACGCGGAGGCGAGGGCGTTCGTCTTCGCCCGCCGCTTCGCGGGCGTGGCTGCAGCGCTGATGGGCGTCGACGCGGTCCGGCTGTACCACGACCAGGCGCTCTTCAAGGAGCCGGGCGGGGGGCCCACGCCCTGGCATCAGGACCAGTTCTACTGGCCCCTCGATACGGACCGGACGATCACCCTGTGGATGCCGCTCGTGGACGTGACGCCCGACATGGGCGTGATGGACTTCGCATCGGGCTCACAGCGCCTGGGCAGTCTCGGTGACTTCGCGATCGGCGAGGAGTCGGAGCAGAGGTTTGCGGGCCTCGTCGAAGAGCAGGGGCTCGACGTGCGTAGCTACGGCCCGCTCCGAGCCGGCGACGCGACCTTCCACGCGGGATGGACCCTGCATCGCGCGCCGGGCAACGAGACCGACCGGATGCGCGAGGTGATGACCGTGATCTACTACGCCGACGGCACGCGCGTCGGCGCCCTCGATCACGAGAGCCGCCGCTTCGACCGTGACGTGTGGCTGCCGGGCTGCGAGCCGGGAGAGCCCGCGGCGAGCCGCCTGAATCCGGTGGTGTACCCGGCCTGAATCGGCGGGCCGCCGCCGCGACGATCAGCCGACCCCGGCGAGCTCCGCCATCATGCCGAAGAGCTCGACTGCGTTCGGCGGCTCGGCCGGATCGCCGAGCTCGCGATAGAGGGTGGTCACGTTGACGGCGAGCCGCTCGCGGTCGCGCCAGCCACTGAAGTCACCCCAGCCTATGTCGCGGATCGCGTCGCGCACCGGCACGCCAGCGTCGTAGCGGGCGCGGGCCTCGTCGCGCACCCAGCCGAGATAGTCGCGTACGGCGCCGACGCCGGCGGCATCGGTGAGCGGTCCGTGCCCCGGGACGATGGCCTGGGCGTTCATCGCAATGATGCGGTCGCAGGCGTCGATCCAGTTCTGGACCGGGCCCTCCCAGATGATCGGCGTGCCCTCGATGAAGAGGATGTCGCCCGTGTAGACGACGCCGTCGTCGGGCACCTCGACGAGCACGTCGCCCCGCGTGTGCGCCGGGCCGACCTCGATCAGCCGGACGCGCTTGTCCCCGACCTTCAGCTCGAGCTGGCCGCTGAAGGTCTCGTCGGGCGCCGCCAGCTCGATGCCGCGGAAGTCGAACGGCCCGAAGCACTGCTTGAAGAATGCGCCGGCGGGCCCGAGCTCATCGGCCGCCTGCATCAGCCCGGCGAGCGCGGCGGGCGGCAGCTCGGCCATCTCCTCGGCGCTCGCCCTCGACGTGACGACGTGGGCGTCCGGCAGCAGCTGATTGCCGTAGCAGTGATCCCCGTTGGCGTGGGTGTTGACGACGGTGCCGATCGCGCGCGCGGCGGGGCAGGCGTCGCGGAGGCGGGCGAGCATGCGCTCGGTATGGGCGAGGTCGAAGAGGGTGTCGACGAGCAGGCACGCCTCGCCGTCGCTCACGAGCCCCGCGTTGCTGTAGCCCCAGGAGCCGTCTGGCTGCAAGTACGCCCAGTTGCCCCGGCCGAGGTCTTCGAGTGTCGGGTTCGCGCCGCGTGCATCCATGGGCCCGAGCATTGCACAGGACCGGGGGCGCGGGTCAACCCTGTTGCTGATGCAGCGCCTCGAGCTCCGCCATCTTGAGCTGGCGATCGGTGTGCTCGATCCACTGCTCGGCGCTGCCGCTGAGGTTCTCGTCCTTGGCTGCCTTGGCGAACGCCGTGCGCGCCGACGTGTAGCGCTTCTGGTTGAAGTGCGTGATGCCGAGCAGCAGCTGCACGCGGTGGGGATCATTGAGCTTGCCCTTGGCCACGGCGCTCTCGAGGGCATCCTGAGCGGCCCCCCAGCGCTCCACCTGCAGGTGGACCTGGGCGAGCCGAACGTACAGATCGCCGCTCTCCGAGATGCTCGCCGCCTCCTCGAGCGGCTCGAGGCTGTCCTCGTACTCCCGCGCCGAGAGCAGCGCGCTCGAGAGGAACTCGAGGTTCTTCTCGGTGGGCTCGATGATGCCGTCGTCGAGTCCCTTCTGGAGCACCTTCGATGCCTGGAACGGCAGGTCCTGCGAGTAGTAGCGCTGGGCCAGGCTGACGAGCTCTCGCTCCTTGTCGAGCCAACCCTCGGCGTACGCGAGCTGGAGCACCGCGAGGGCCGTCTTCATCTCGCCGAGCTCGGTGTACCCGAACGCGAGCTGCGTGTAGTACATCTTCTTCGGGAAGTGCATGGCGAGGAGCTTCAGCAGCTCGAGGCTCTCGAGGAAGTTGCCGAGCTGGAACTCGCAGCCGAGGTTGACGGCGTAGAAGCGCTCCTTCGGATCGTCGGTGGACATCGCGACGGCCTTGCGCGCGTAGGGGAGGCCTTTCGCAAACTGCTCCGTGGCCATGTACGCCTGGGCGAGCCGGTAGTGTGCGTCGGCGTTGGGGGATTCCGCCTCGTCGTACCAGTTCTGAAGCGTCCGGACGGCGTCGTCCATCCGGTCGACGGCCATGTAGAGCTGACCCAGCGCGAACTTGACCTCCTGCGAGGTCGAGAAGGGCAGCGCATCCTGCTTGAGGGAGCGCTCCATCGCCTTCGTCGCCTTTTCGTAGTCTTCCTTCTGCGCGTACATGAAGCCCATGAAGCGATACACCATCGCGCGATCGTGCTTCTTGAGACTCTTGCGGCGGGCCAAGGAGATCAGGACGTCGAGCGCCCCGTCGTAGTCCTCCGCCTCGGTGTACTCGTACACCTTCGCCATCTTCTTCATCGTCGTCGGCTGGAGCGTGTACGTCTTCTCCTTGCGCTTCTTCTTGGGCTTGGAGTCCTGGGCGAGGCCGAGCCCGGCCGAACCGATGACGAGGGCGAGCGAGATGAGGGCGGCCACGACGACGCGGAGCCACCTGCGATCAGGGGTCGGAGAATTCGGGCGCATGGGAACCTCCTGGAAAGACTACTTCTCGAGCTCGAAGGGCATTCGGACCTGAACGCCGGGTCGCTCCACTGCGACTCCGTCCTCGACCTTCGGCTTGTACTTCCACTTGCGGATCGCACGCAGGGCCGCACGATCGAAGATCTTCGAGGGCTCCGAGGCGAGCACGATGGGGTCCTTGACCGTCCCGTCCGCGGCGATCGTGAACTCGACGACCACGAAGCCCTCGATCCCGCGCTCCTGTGCGCGCGCGGGATACACGGGGAGCACGCGCACCAGCGGAGCGACGTCGCTGTCCGCAGTCGCGAGCCCGGCGCCCATGCCGCTGCCGAGGCTGACGCCGGCATCGATGCCCGAGGCCGCGATCGACATCGTCTCGCCGGTGCTGTCGTCTGGCGCGGAGAAATCGAGCTGCGGGGGCGGGGGCGGCTCTTCCTTCTTCGGCTTGTCGGGGAGCTTCCGCTCCTTCTCCTGGGTCATCGAGTCGCGCTTCACGCGCACGAACTCGATGACCTTGTTCTTGCGCCCCTCGTCCACCCGCGGATCCTGCGAGATCAGCGACTGCATGAGGAAGAAGAGCCCCATGGTGATCGCCGTGGCGAGGAGAAATGCGCTGACGCTGCGAATCGCCATGGAGGAGCGCTACTCCGTCTGCGTCGCGGCGAGCGAGACGTTCTCGACGCCAGCCAGACGAGCGGCGTCCATGACCTTCACGAGCAGCCCGTTCTTCGAGTTCTTGTCGGCCTGGATCACCACGCTGCCCTGAGGGTTCTCGGCGTGCAGCCGTTCGATGTTCGCGCGCAGCGCGCGCGGGTCGGCCTGACGCCGGTCCATCCAGATCTGGTCGTTCGCCGTGATCGCGATCAGGATGTTGCCGCGCTCCTTGCGAGTTGCGGTACTGGCCTGTGGACGGGTCACATCGATGCCCGCCTCCTTCACGAACGAGGCGGTCACGATGAAGAAGATCAACATGATGAACACGACGTCGAGCATCGGCGTCAGGTTGATCTCGGCCTCGTCCTCTTCTCTCTGTCGTTTG
>CAYYSY010000348.1:0-4635 GCA_964474355.1 uncultured Spirochaetaceae bacterium
GGGTGGCTCGAACGCTGCCTGGGTTGGCGGGTCCTTCGCTCGCGGTCCAAGCCAGCCGTTGCAGCAGATACGCACGCAAAGCGCCCCTGTGGAGCAGGCTCCACAGGGGCGCTCTGCTTTTCCGGAGTGCTTGCTTGGCGCACTCGGAGTTCGGAACGGGGTGCGGAGATCGTGCGTGCCGGGGGGCCTCGAATTCCAAGCTAGCCGTTGCAGCAGACACGCTCGCTTGGTGCCGTTGTGGAACCTGGTTCCACATCGGCGCGTTTGCCTTCGAGGCGCGTGGTTGCTTTGCCCGCGTGCAGCTGAACGCCTTACGGCACTGGGGGGGTGCTGGTGCGGGTGGGGGGCGCGCTCGCGCCGCGGTGCGGCGGCGCATTGGCTTCGCCTCGCGCCTCGTGCTTGCTCGGGGGCTGTGGTGGCTACGGGGCCGAGGTGCCTTCGCGGCCGAAGTCGTCGCTGAGTCTCACGACGTCGTCGATCTCGGGGGTGCTCACCTCGACGAGCTCGACCACCTCGTCGAGCGCCTCGAAGCGGTGCTTCTTGCCGACCGGGATGCGGCTGTTCTCGCCGGGCTTCAGATCGTGGAGGTGGATCTCGCCGTCGTCGCCTTCGAGGTGGAGGCGCAGCGTGCCCTTCAGGACGATCAGGCTCTCGTCCTTGATCTCGTGGTACTGGAGCGAGAGGCGCATGCCCGGGTCGATCGAGATGATCTTGCCGACGTAGCGGTCCGTGTGCGCCCAGATCAGCTCGTGGCCCCACGGCTTGTCGACTCGGCGCATTTCTTCGCCCGGCATCGGCGCTCCTTACGTCCCGGCGCATCGGGGCGCGTGAGGTTACCACGGAACGCAGCTCGGAACGGGCTCCGACGCGTGGCCGCTCACAGGGGAGTGCGCGTCAGGGGCCGGAAGGTGATGGATTCGAGTGATCTGCGCGCGGCTTGCGCGCGCACTGCGCGCCTCGCGTCAGTCGGACGCGTCGAACGCGCCCTCGTAGTGGGTCATGAGCCACGTCGGCTCGCGGTTGCCCTCGGCCGGCTCGACCTGCCAGGCGATGACGTCGAAGCGGACGCGGCGGATGGGGCGTCGGCGCGCAGCGAGCCAGGCGTGAGCGCCGTCGACGAGGCGCCTTCGCTTGCTCCAGTGGACGGCGGCCTCGCCGCCGCCGTGGCGTCGCGAGCGGCGCGTCTTCACCTCGACGAAGACGACGACGCCGGCGCGCTCGGCGACGAGGTCGATCTCGACGCCGCCGGCTCGGACGTTGCGATCGGCGATGCGATAACCTCGCGCCTTCAGGTGCTCTGCGGCGCGCGCTTCGCCCTCTGCGCCGAGGGCGAGATGCCGCGCGTGCTTCGGGTCGGAGTCGGATCGGGGCATCAGGAGGCGACTCCCGTCTCGTGTCCACGCCAGCTCGGGTGCATGCCAGGGGAGCCGACGAGTGACACGCGCCGAGTCCGGCACCCTCTACGTCGTCGCGACGCCCATCGGCAATCTCGAGGACGTCACGCTGCGTGCCATTCGCATCCTCGGTGAGGTCGACGGCGTGCTGGCCGAGGACACGCGGCAGTCGCGCAAGCTCCTCGATCATCTCGGCATCAAGACGCGCTGCACGTCCCTGCACGCGCACAACGAGGCGGCGCGCATCGAGGCCACTCTGGCGCAGCTCGCCGAGGGGCGGGATATCGCACTCGTGTCCGATGCCGGTACGCCGCTGATCTCCGATCCCGGCGGCCGGCTGGTGGCGGCCGTGCGTGACGCGGGCCGTCCGGTCGTGCCCCTGCCGGGCGCGTCGGCAGTGCTGGCTGCGCTGGCCGGGTGCGGGCTGGCCATCACGTCGTTCACGTTCATCGGCTTCCTGCCCCGCGCCTCGGGCGCGCGGCGCAAGCGGCTCGAGCGCGAGCGGGGGCGGCCCGAGGCGCTCGTGCTCTTCGAGTCGCCGCGCCGGCTGCGCGCGACGCTCGAGAGCCTTCGCGACGTCTTCGGCGACGCCCATCGCGCCTGCGTCGCGCGCGAGCTGACGAAGCTGCACGAGGAGTTCGTGCGCGGGACCCTCGCCGAGCTCGTCGAGACCTTCGAGGAGGCACCGCGCGGCGAGGTCACGGTGATCGTCGAGGGCGCGCAGCCGGGCGACGCGCTGTACGACCCCGAACGGCTCGAGGGCGATGCGCTCGATGCCGAGATCGCGCAGCGCGTCGAGGCGGGGGGGCGGCCGAAGGACATCGCCGCCGAGCTCGCCGAGCGCAGCGGCCTGAAGAAGCGCGAGCTCTACGCGCGCGTCGTCGCGCTGCGCGGCGAAGGCGAAGCGAAGGGCGAGGAGGCGGGTTGATCCCATGGCCGGCCTCGCGACGCGCATCGGGCAGGTGCTTCGCACGCTGCCCCACATCCAGCCCGCCCAGGCCCGGGCGCAGCTCGAGCACATGCTGCGGGGGCTGCACCCGCCGCGCGAGTGGACCGGCCCCGCGCCCGAGCTCGCGGTGCGCACAGTATCCGTGGCCTTTCCACCGGCGCCCCTGCACGCGCGACTCTCGCCCGGCAGCACGCTCGAGCTGCTGAACCGGCGCCTCGACGTCTCGAGGGGCTTGGACTGGGAGTACCGCGGCCGCGGGCCGCTATTCGCGTATCACCTGCACCAACACGACTACCTGCGGCCGCCGGGGCCCGGCGGCGGTGGGCTCGACATCGACGCGGCCGAGGCGCCGCGCGTGCGGGCCGAGGTGATGCTCGACTGGGCGCGGCGGCACGAGCGTGGCGTCGGCTTCGAACCGCACCCGATCTCCGTGCGGGCGTTCACGTGGGCGCGCTTCCTGTCGACCGACGGTGCGCTCGCGCTCGACGACGACGAGGCGGCGCTGCTGCGCTGCTCGCTCGCGAGGCAGATCGACGCGCTCGACCGCAACATCGAGACCCGACTGCAGGCGAACCACCTGCTGTCGAACCTGATGGGTGTCGTCCTCGGCGGTCTCCTCTTCCGTGGGGACGCCTCGACGCCGTGGCTGCGCCGGGCCGACTGGCTCGAGGCCGAGCTCGGCCGGCAGGTGCACGCCGACGGTGCGCACGAAGAGCGCAGCCCGATGTACCACGCGCTGCTGCTCGAGAACGTGCTCGACCTCGTGAACGTCGGGCGCGCGACGACCAGCGCGCCTCCGGCGTCGCTCATGGCGACGCTCGAGGACGCGGCCGCACGCATGCTCGGCGCGCTCGACGTGTGGACGCATCGCGACGGCGAGATCGCGCTCTTCGCCGACTCCGCGTTCCGCGTCGCGCAGCCACCGGCCGAGCTGCGGCGCTATGCCGCCGAGCTCGGCATCGCGCCGCGGGCGCCGGCCCGGCCGGGCGTGCTCGGCGAAGGCGGCTACGTGCGCCTCGATGCCGGCGAGTGGACGTGCCTCGCCTCGGTCGCCGGTCCTTCGCCTCCGCATCAGCCCGGCCACGCGCACTGCGACGCGCTGGCAGTCGAGCTGGCGCTCGGCGCAGAGCGCGTCGTCACCGATACCGGCGTGTACGAGTACGTGCCGGGTGAGCGTCGCCACCGGGCGAGGGCGACCCGCAGCCACGCGACGCTCGAGGTGGGCGGCGCCGAGCAGGCGGAGATCTGGGCGCCCCATCGCATCGGCGGCCGGCCGAACGTCGAGCTGCGCTCGGTCGAGCCGGGGCACGGTTTCGAGGCGAGCTGCGCGGGCTGGTCGACGCCGGGCCTCGTGCACGTGCGCCACGTCGCGGTCGAGTCCTCGGTGGTGACCGTGCTCGATCGCGTCGAGAGCGGGTCGGGCGCGGCGCCCGTGTGCGCGACGTGGCCGCTGGCGCCGGACGTCGGCGTCGATCTCGACGCGGCCTCGGCGCACGCCACGCTCTCGCTCGCGAGCGGCGCGCACGTGCGCGTCTCGTTGCCCGCTGCGCTCACGTGGCGCGTCGAGCAGGGCCCGTACTACCCGGAGTTCGGCCTCGAGGTGATGCGGCCGATGCTCGTGGGGGAGGGCGGGGCAGAGGGCGAGCTGCGGACGGTCTTCTCGGTCGCCTGAGCCGCGGGCGCGCGCTTCAGTCGGCTCAGGTATCGCCGGCGCCCAGCCGCGCGTCGACCTCGGCCTCGTCGATCACCTCGACGCCGAGGTCCTGCGCCTTCTTCAGCTTGCTGCCGGCGCTCTCGCCCGCCACGACGAGGTCGGTGTTCTTCGACACCGAGCCGACGACCTTGCCGCCGGCGGCCTCGATCAGGCGCTTCGCCTCGCCGCGCGGGCGAGAGAGCGTGCCGGTCAGCACGACCGTCAGCCCATCGAACGCGCCGCCTGCGGTCGCGTCGGCCGCGGGGGCCTCGAACTCGGCGGGCTCGACCCCGTTCTTCAAGAGAAGGCCGACCTCCTTCGTGTTGCGCGGGTCGGAGAAGAAGTGGTGGACGCTCTCGGCGATGGTGGGGCCGATGCCGGAGATCGCAGCGATCTCCTCCTCGCGCGCCTTCATGAGATCGTCGAGCGAGCCGAAATGACGCGCGAGCTGCTCGGCCACCGTCTCGCCGACGTGGCGGATGCCGAGCGCGATGAGGAGGCGGGGCAGGGTGGTCTTCGCCGAGCGCCCGAGCGCCGCGACGAGGTTCGCCGCGCTCTTCTTGCCCATCCGCTCGAGGCCCTCGAGCTGCTCGGCGTCG
>CAYYSY010000349.1:0-7201 GCA_964474355.1 uncultured Spirochaetaceae bacterium
CTCCCCGCAACCGGCCGTGAGCAGAAGCGCGAGACGTCAGGCGCGAAGCGCCCGGCGTCACGGGACGAGAACCCCCAAAGCGGAGACCCAGCCCCGAAGCGAGCCATTTGCAGAGCCCACACGCCGCCGCGAGCGAGCGCCGGGCCGCGAAGCTAAGACGAGCGAGACACGTCCACCGGCCCAGGCCGCCGATAGCTGGTCTCGAGCCGGCCCCGCGCGTGATGCCGCTCCATTGCGAGCTCGATCAACCGATCCAACAACACCGGGTACGACAGCCCCGTCGCCTCCCACATCTTGGGATACATGCTGCCGTCGGTGAAGCCGGGCAGGCTGTTCAGCTCGTTCACGTAGATGTCGCCGGTCGCGCGGTCGATGATGAAGTCGACGCGCGCGAGTCCTTCGGCGTCGAGCGCACGGTACGCGGCAACGGCCATCTCGCGCAGCCTCGCCGTCGTCGCCTCGTCGAGCTCGGCGGGGATCACGAGCTCGGTGGCGTCGTCGTGGTACTTCGACTCGTAGTCGTAGAACGCGCTCGTGCAGCGGATCTCGCCGGGCAGCGACACCTCGGGGTGCTCGTTGCCGAGCACGGCCACCTCGATCTCGCGCGGATCGAGCCCCTTCTCGATGAGGATCTTGCGGTCGTAGCGCAGCGCATCGCGGATCGCGGTGGTGAGCTCGCCGGCGCCATTCGCGGGCGAGATGCCGACCGAGCTGCCCGAGTTCGCGGGCTTGACGAAGACCGGCCAGCCGAGCGTCTGCTCGCTCTCGGCGATGGTCTCGTCGAGCCCGGCGCCCTCGAGCTCGTGCGCGCGCCGGACGATCCACGGCGCGACCGGGAGCCCCGCGTCCCGCAGCAGCCGCTTGGCCACGTCCTTGTCCATCTGCATGGCCGACGAGAGCACGCCCGAGCCTACGTAGGGCACATCGGCGAGCTCGAGGAGCCCCTGCAGCGCGCCGTCCTCGCCGCCCTTGCCGTGGATGAGCGGCAGTATCACGTCGAGGGAGCGTGCGGTCGCCTCGGGAGACTCTTCGGAGGGGACGAGGGTCGCCTCGCCGGGACGGGCCGGCAGGAGCACCTCCTCCGGCGCATCAGGCACGTCGGAGAGCAGCTGGCCGCCGGAGCCCAGGTGCCAGCGCCCGTCCTGGTCGACGCCGATCAGCGTGACCTCGTAACGGCTCGGATCGAGGGCCTGCAGCACGGACGTCGCCGAGACCACCGAAACCTCGTGCTCGACGGAGCGCCCTCCGAACAAGAGTCCCACCCGCAGCTTCGCCATGTCCCCCCCCTCCCGGCGGCCCATGATAGGGCCCAGTCCCGTCGATCGCCCCGTCCGGTCGCTCGGTTGACCGGTCTGGCCCCGCCTCGTACCGTGCGGGGGTGACTGCCCCCCCGTCCGCATCGCAGCCCGACGTCGGCGAAGCGCCCGCGCTCGCTCCCGAGGGAGATTCCGCGACGACGCCCGAGAGCGCGGTGTCGCCGGACACCTCGCGCGAGCTGCTGCGCGAGAAGGAGGCGCGGCTGCGCGCCGGGCTCGCGCGCGCCGGTCGGCTCGTCGTCGCGTTCTCGGGCGGCGTCGACTCGAGCTACCTCGCCTGGGCCGCCCACGACGTGCTCGGCGACGCTGCGCTCGCCGTGACCGCGGTGTCGCCCTCGTACCCCGCCCACCATCGCGAGATGGCCGAGCGCATCGTCGCCGACTTCGGGCTGCCCCACCGCTTCGTCGAGACCGACGAGATGACGAGCCCGGCGTATCGCGCCAACGCGCCGGACCGCTGCTACCACTGCAAGAGCGCGCTCTTCGAGCGCCTCGACCGGCTCGTGGCCGACGAGGGCTTCGAGGCCGTCGCGTACGGCGTCAACGCCGACGACACGAGTGACTTCCGACCCGGACACCGGGCGGCCGCCGAGCACGCCGTGCTCTCGCCGCTCCTCGAGGCCGAGCTGGACAAGTCGGAGGTCCGTGCGCTGTCGAAGGCCGCAGGGCTGCCGACCTGGGATCTTCCCGCGTCGGCGTGCCTGTCGTCGCGGCTGCCCTACGGCACCGAGGTCACGCCCGAGCGTCTCCGGCAGGTCGAGGCCGGTGAGGCGCGGCTTCGCGAGCTCGGCTTCTCGCAGGTGCGCCTGCGTCATCACGGCCAGCTGGCCCGCATCGAGATCGCGCCCGAGGAGATGCCCCGGGCCCTCGATCCCGAAATGGCGGCCCGGCTGACGGCGGCGATCAAGCCGCTCGGCTTCCGCTGGGTCAGCCTCGACCTCGACGGCTACCGCATGGGCTCGCTCAACGAGGTGCTCTTCATCCGGAGCGAACAGGAGACGCGCTGAGCCCCGTCGCCCGAAGCGGCGCGCCGGCGCAAATCAGATCATGATCGAGACATTCGAGTGCGCCGGGCAGCCCCGGAACATGGGCTGTGACCAGGGCCGTGCGCAGGCGCGCGCGATCCGTGACTGCATCGAGGGGGCCGGCCTTCGCGCGAAGCGATCGAGGCTCGCGAGCCTGCGCCCGTTCGTCACCGGCGCCGTCCGGGGCAGCGGCGATGGCCGTGAGCTGATCCGGCACTTCACCCATCTCGGCGAGCGCATCGACGGGATCGCGCGCTTCGCGGACGTCGACGTGGACGCGGTCTTCGAGCTGCACCTGCGCGCCGGGAGGGGCAGCGGGAGCTCCGAGCCCCTCACAGCGCCTGCGGGCGTCGTGGCGGGCATCGGTCTCGGTGGCGCGTCGGGCATCGGCCTCGTCCGCGGGCTGCCTGCGTTCGCGCAGGGCAGCGACGCGTACTGCGTGCGGCACAGCCGGCCCGAGGTCGGCTTCGGCTCGCTCGAGATCACGCTGCCGTGGCTCGCTTCGTCGATCGCCGGGATCAACGAGGCCGGCGTCAGCGTTGCGCTCGCGCCGCTGCGTGCGCGGCCGCGCGGGCTCGGGGCAGCCGCGCCCTCGCACCTGCTGGTCCAGGAGTGCCTGCAGCGCTTCGAGGACGTCGAAGGCTGCATCGACTGGTGCCTCAAGCGCCCGGTGCTCGGGGACACGACCTTCGTGCTCGCCGATGCCCAGGGTGAGACCGCGACGATCGACGTCCGCGGTCGCGAGCGAATCGTCGAGCGGCGTGAGAAGGGTCCGGTGGGCGCCGATGCGTCGGGCCCTGGCTCGGGTGCCGACGCTGGCGATCCCGATGGGGGTCTCGGCGCCGGGCCGGGTGGCCTGCTCGTCGCGCTCGACTCCGAGGCACGGGTGCTGTCGCTTCGCCGTGTCGGAGACGACGCCGAGCGCCTCACGCTCCGGGTCTGACGCCGCCTTCGCTGCCGGGCTCCGAGCCGCCGCCCTCTGCGCTGCTGCTCTCTGCACCGCCGCGCTCCGCACCGCCGCCCTTTGCATCGCCACGCCAGGTGCTCCACTCCTCTCGGACGGCCTGGCCGAGCCGCGTCACGCCGAGCCCCATGAGGAACGCCACGCTCGCACTGCGAAGGAAGAGCACCGGCCCCGGCCAGTCGGGCTTCGCGAGGAAGCGCCACGTGTCGAGCAGCAGCCAGTGCTCGCAGAGCCAGGCGTAGAGGCCCCAGACGTACGCGGCGCAGAGCCCGTGCGCGACGAGCGCGAGCGGCCATCCGCCGAAGAGCCAGAGCGGCAATGACCAGGCCAGATACTGCCACGCGAAGAAGTTCGTGAAGGCGAAGATCAGCGCGTAGGACTGGGCGAGGGTCGCGGCGAGCGCGTCCGGTGCACGATGCCGGCGGCGGAGCCAGGCGTAGACGACGACGAGCCCCGAGACGATCGCGCCATCGAGGCGGTAGTAGCCCTGCGCGAACGCGACGAATGCGCGGCGCACGGGCAGGGAGAGCGAAGCCGGATCGGGGTAGAAGATCTGCGGTCCCCAGATCAGCACGCCCGTCGTCGTCTGGATGCGGAGGCCCGAGTAGAAGAAGACGGCCTCGACGAAGGCCCGGGCGTCGACGAGCAGCGCCGGTGCGAAGCCGACGACGGCGGTTGCACCGAGGGCCGCGGCGAAGCGCACGCGCGCGCGTAGATCGGGCAGCGCGATAAAGAGCGCCGGGGCGGCGAGCAGCCCCGGGATCTTGATCCACATCCCGAGCCCGAGTGCGACGCCGGCCCACGCTGGCCTTCGCCGGGCGAACGCCACGACCGCCCACACGAGCGAGCACGCCACGGCCGAGTCGGTGTTGCCGTGCTGCGCCGAGAACACGATCGCGAGCGGCGACACCCAGTAGAGGGCGCCGAGCAGATACCGGTGGGCGCGCAGGCGCGGCCGGGTCGCGAGGCCGGCGAGCTGCACCACGCCCCACGCCGTCGCGGCGTCGATGAGCACGAAGGGCGCACGGAGCAACGACGGGAACGCCGGCCCCCCCTGCTCGGCGACGCGATGCAGCGCCGCGATCGCCCAGCCGGCAAGCGGTGGATGATTGAAGATGAACTCGCCGCCGCGGTAGTAGGCGACCAGGCCGAGGCGATCGATCTCTCGTGCGTGTCCTTCCCAGACTTCGACGTCGATCGTGCCGGGGCTCGACACCACGAGCACAGCACGCACGGCGAGCCCGACGATCGCGAGCACGGCGACGGCGATGGTCTCGGGCGTGAGGGACGTCACACCGCCTTCGTCCCTCGCGTCGATCGTCATGCGTCGGGCCTCCCGCCAGCGCGCATCGGCTGGCATCATCGGGCGACGAGGGGTGTCGTCCGACGACGCCCGGCTAGGCTACCCCAGACCCCGCGCCATGAATCGGAGCGAACGACACCCGTGACGACCCGGTCGACCGAGCACGCGAGCTTCGTCCTCGGCTGCGTGGGCGTCGCGCTCTTCTGGCTGGCGATCGGCTGGCCGCTCTTCGTGGGTGAGGTCTACACCGACACGGATCTCGGCAACTTCCACCTGCCGATGCGCTTCTTCTATGCCGAGGCGCTCGAGCGCGGATTCGACTTTCATTGGTTTCCGTACTCGTACACGGGCTTCCACCTGCACGGCGAAGGGCAGGCGAGCCTCTACCACCCGCTCAATTGGCTCTTCTACCGCGTTCTTCCCCTCGACGTGGCGTTCATGCTCGACATCGTTCGGAGCTACGTGTTCCTTGCCGTGGGCGCCTTCTTCTTCTTGCGGCGCTACGACGTGCGGCGAGACGCCGCGTTGCTCGGCGCGGCGCTGCTCGCCTTCGGCAGCTTCAGCACGATGCATTTCATGCACCTGAACGCGATGGCGATCGTCGCGCATCTGCCGTGGCTGCTCTTCGCCATCGACGTGTGCCTGCGCTCGCCGCGCGCCGACCATGCCGCATGGGCGACGATCGCGGTCGCTGCGATGACGGCGTCGCAGCTGCTCTTCGGTCATCCGCAGTTCGTGTGGCTCTCGCTGGTGGCCGAGGGCGTGTTCACGCTCTTCGTGCTCTGGCACGGCGCCCGGCCGCAGCGCTGGTTCTGGCTGCTCGCGGCGACGATCGTCGCGTTCCCGATGGCCGCGGTGCAGATGATTCCGCAGTGGGAGACGCTCGCGCTGTCGCATCGCGCCGAGCCGCACGAGTTCTTCTCGTTCACGCTCTCGCTCAGGCCGGAGAACCTCGTCCAGCTCGTGTCGCCGCTCTTCTTCCGCGCGCGCGCGGTGGGTGGGGCCGAGGCGACCGAGTTCGCCGTCTACTCGGGCTCGCTCGTGCCCGTGCTGCTCGGCTGGATCGTCGTGCGGCGCCGCGCCTTCGGGCGGGCCGCACCGGCGCTCTGGGTGTCGCTCGCATTCGCCGTCTTCGCGCTGCTCATGGCGCTCGGTGATCGCGGGCCCGTCTACTGGGTGCAGGCCAGCGTGCCGGGCGTGAACCTGTTTCGGGGGCCCGCGCGCTACATCCTGCTCGGGCAGCTCGGCCTCGCGGTGGCGTCGGCGATCGCATTCGCCGACCTGGCGCGCTTCTCCGAGCGCGCGGGCAAAGCAGGCGTCGACGACACCGAGGCGGACGAGCGCGGCTCGAGCGAAGGCTCGGGCTCGGCGCAGCTCGCCTGGCTCGCGTTGCCTCTCGCTGCCGCGATCGTGGTGTTCGGCCTCGGCCTCGCGCGGCCGTTCACCGAGACCGTCGCGCGAGAGGTCTCCGGTGCGATCCGCCTGTCCTTCGGTGTGATCGGCATCGCGCTCTTCTCCGCGCTCGTCCTCGGCGCCGCGCGCGGCGTGCGCTGGCTGCTGCCCGTGATCCTGGGCCTCGCGCTGCTCGACCTCGGTGTGTACGGCATGGCGTGGCTGCGCCGCGACGAGCCCGTGCCCCTCGAGCAGTTCATCCAGAAGCGGCGGGTGCCCGATTGGACGGACCGCCACCGCATGCATTGGGGCCCCCAGGCGCTCACCATGCGGCACATCCGCCTCGTGAGCGGCTACGCGGCGATGGTGCCGATGCGGAGGCTCCGCACCGATCGCTACGACCTCGGCAGGCGGCCCCCCGGCCCGGAGATGCTTGCGGCGCTGCGCGTCGCCGGCGTCGGCTGGGCGTACGGCAACCCGATCGCCGACCCGCTGCCGCGCGTGCGGCTCGTTTCGCGCAGCGTACGCGCGTACGCCATCCACGATCAGCTCGTCTCCATCGATCTGCGGCGCACGGCGATCGTCCACGGCGACGTCCAGCTCGACGACGGCCCGATCGGGGACGCGCTCGTGCTCGACGACACGCCGGGCCAGCTGCGCGTCGAGACGAGCAGCGTGGGACGCCAGCTCCTGGTCTTCGCCGAGTCGCATCACCCGGGCTGGCGGGCCGTCATCGATGGCGAGGCGGCCGAGGTGCTGCGCGTCTATGGCGACTTCATCGGCGTGCCGGTGCCCGGCGGCGTGCACGAGGTCGAGCTGCACTTCGACCCGGAGAGCGTGCGGATGGGGCGACTCGTCTCGGTCGTCGGGGTCGTGCTGCTGGTGCCGATCTGGGTGGGAGTGCGACGCGGTGAGCGCGACACCGCCAGCGACGACGACGGGGCCGGCTCTACCTCGGCCTAGCCGCGGCGCCCGGTCAGTCGGCTCGGCGGATGGGCTCCCAGATCTCGTAGGGACCGATCCGCGCCGCGCGCTGGTAGTGAGCCCGCAGATGCGCGTCGAGGGTCGGCAGCGCCTCGAGCACGCGGGCCCCCGAAGCGTCGCGCTGGACGACGACCGCGGCATTCGGCCGAGCGCGCAGGCTCGGCACCCACTGGCCGTCTTCGAGCTCGGCCAGCTCGCGCAGCGGCAGCATGTCGAG
>CAYYSY010000350.1:0-12083 GCA_964474355.1 uncultured Spirochaetaceae bacterium
CGGCAGCGCTCTCGCTGCTCGTCGACTTCGCCGGCGAGGCCCGCGAGCGAGCGCTTGGTCACTTCTACGAACGCTGGCAGCACGATCCGCTCGTCGTCGACAAGTGGTTCACGTTCCAGGCGCTGTCCCGCGCGCCCGACACCGTCGAGCGGGTGCTGGCGCTGCAGAGCCATCCCGACTTCGGGCTCGACAATCCGAACCGGGTGCGGTCGCTGGTCGCATCCTTCTGCGCTGGCAACGCCGTGCATTTCCACCGCCCGGACGGCGCCGGCTACGACCTGCTCGCCGAGACGGTGCTCGAGCTCGACGGGCGCAACCCACAGCTCGCCGCGCGTCTGGTCTCGACCTTCAACCAGTGGCGGCGATACGACGCGCAGCGGCAGGCGCTCATGGGCGCGCGGCTGCAGCGGATCGCCGACAAGAAGGGCCTCTCGAAGGACGTATTCGAGATCGTCGGGCGAGCGCTCGGCGACTGAGGTGGCCAGCCGCCATCCGAGACGATGCACGCCCGCGCGAAGACGGGCATGAGGAGACAGAGCCAGCCATGCCCAGCCTCTACGACTTCGAGATGACGGACATCGACGGCAATGCGCGGTCCCTGGGAGAGTTCGAGGGCAAGGCGGTGCTCGTGGTGAACGTCGCGTCGAAGTGCGGGCTCACGCCGCAGTACGACGGCCTGCAGCGCCTCTACGACGAGTACCGCGACCGGGGCCTCGAGATCCTCGGCTTCCCGTGTAATCAGTTCGCCGGCCAGGAGCCCGGCACCGACGCCGAGGTGAAGGAGTTCTGCTCTTTGAACTACAACGTCCAGTTCCCGCTCTTCTCGAAGATCGAGGTGAACGGAGAGGGCCGAGCGCCGCTCTACGGCTGGCTCTGTGCCTCCGAGATCGGCCCTGAAGATTCGGGGGACGTGAAGTGGAACTTCGGCAAGTTCCTGATCGGCCGCGACGGCCAGATCATGGGCCGCTTCGATCCGTCAGTGGAGCCGAACTCGGTCGAGCTGACGTCCGCGATCGACGTCGTGCTCGAGCGCCCCGCCATCCTGAACTGAGGCCTGGCGCGGGCCTGCCGGCCTCGACTTCGCGCCTGCGT
This sequence comes from uncultured Spirochaetaceae bacterium, assembly GCA_964474355.1. Taxonomy (GTDB): domain Bacteria; phylum Myxococcota_A; class UBA9160; order UBA9160; family UBA4427; genus CAYYSY01. Next base: position 1,093 of record CAYYSY010000350.1, read on the forward strand.
CACGACGCGCCCTCGAGCGGCTCCGAACCCCGCCGGGGCTTCGACTTGGCGCGGCGCGCGCGCTACCTATTGGCGCGCCGCGGCCCCGGTTGTCCCTCCCGAGCCGGCCCCGCGCACCCCAAGCCAACCCCGCCGTGCCACCCGGAGCGTCCGTCATGAAGGGCCTGAAGCCCGGTCAGCCGATCCTGACCGTCACGAATCTCAAGCGCAAGTTCGGCGAACGCGTGCTGCTGAAGGACATCAACTTCAGCCTGCAGCCCGGCGACCGCGTCGGCGTGCTCGGCGTGAACGGCACCGGCAAGTCGACGCTGATGAAGATCGTCGCCGGGCACGACCCCGACTTCGAGGGTGTGTGCGCGTTCGCGAGGGGCGCCACCGTCGGCTACGTGCCGCAGGAGCCCGAGCTCGACCTCGACAAGACCGTGCGCGAGAACGTCGAGCTGGCGGTCGCCGAGACCCGCGCTCTGCAGGTCCGTTATGAGGAGATCCTCGCGCTCTGGGAGGACCCGAAGGTCCTCGAGAGCGAGGACCTGACGAACGACCTCCTGTCCGAGCAGGGCGAGGTGCAGGAGGTGCTCGAGCACCGCGACGCCCTCGACCCGGGCAAGCTCGACGCCAAGATCGAGCAGGCGATGGAGGCGCTGCGTCTGCCGCCGGGCGACAAGGTGTGCAACGTGTTGTCGGGCGGGGAGAAGCGGCGAGTGTCGCTGTGCCGCGAGCTGCTCGCGCAGCCCGACGTGCTGATCCTCGACGAGCCGACGAACCATCTCGACGCCGACACGATCACCTGGCTCGAGCACTTCCTCGCTGACTATCCGGGCACGTATCTGCTCGTCACCCACGACCGCTACTTCCTCGACCGCGTCGCGACGCGCATGCTCGAGATCAGTCACGGTCACATCAAGTCGTACGATGGCAACTACAGCGACTTCCTCGAGGCGAAGCAGAAGCAGCAGGAGATCCAGGATCGCACCGACGCGAACCTGCTGAAGGCGGTCGAACGCGAGCTCGAGTGGGTGCGCTCGACCCCCGCCGCGCGTCGCACCAAGAGCAAGGCGCGCCTCAAGGCCTACGAGCAGATGGCGGACGAGGCGGCGAAGATCATCCCCGCCCAGGAGCTCGACCTGCGGATCCCCTTCGGTCCGCGGCTGGGCAGCACGGTGCTGCGGCTGCACGAAGTGGCGAAGCGCTACGGCGACAAGACACTCTTCGAGCACCTCAGCTGGGACATGCCCCACGGTGCCATCGTGGGCATCACCGGCGCGAACGGCCTCGGCAAGACCACGCTGCTGAACATCATGACCGGGCGCGAGGAGCCCGACGAGGGCACGGTCGAGATCGGCCAGAACACGAAGTTCTGCTATGTCGACCAGACCCGGCAGACCCTGCAGGACGACAAGACCGTCTACGAAGAGGTCGCCGAGGGCAGCGAGGTGATCGAGTACGGCGACAAGGAGCTCTCGGTCCGTCACTACCTCGCGCGCTTCCTCTTCAGTGGCCCGATTCAGCAGACGCGCGTCGGCGATCTCTCGGGGGGCGAGCGCAACCGGGTGCAGCTCGCGAAGTTCCTGCGGCATCAGAGCAACTTCATCATCCTCGACGAGCCGACCAACGATCTCGACCTGATGACCCTTCGCGTGCTCGAAGAGGCGCTGCTGAGCTTCCCGGGCTGCGCGATCGTGGTCTCCCACGATCGCTACTTCCTCGATCGCGTCGCGACCCACATCATCGGTTTCGAGGGCGACGGGCGCGTTGAATTTTGCAGTGGCGCTTGGGAAACCTACGTCGAGCAGCGTGAGGCGCGTGAGGCCGAGGAGGGCGGGCAGGGTCCGTCCCAGGCCTTCAAGCACCGAAAGATCGCCCGCGCCCACTGACTCCCCTGCGCATTCACGACGCACGGCGTCGACGCGCGTCTCGGTGTGAATCCTGCCTCCAGGCAGGGGAGAAGGCCCGGGTCGGGTACCCGTCATTTTGCGAATCCGTCTCGCGCTCGATCTCCCATGGCATGCACCGAGTTGCCTTTGGAGCTGCCGGTGTATTGCGAACCGGGCCGGGCTGCTTAGCATCGAAGATCGTCACAAAGGGCGGTCCCGCGCGACATTCAAGAGGCGCCTCGCTCCCAGTGGTGATTGCAGGGGCGAGTCAGTTTCAGCTGGATTCGAATCGCACAGGTGGGCATGATCGAGAGATGACCGAGATGACGCGAGCGAGAGGAGAGTCGAGGACGAGCCAGGACCAGCGCGCAGGCGCCGGGCGAGTCGGCTACACGCCTCGGCCGCTCACTCGGTCGACGCTGTGGGTTGGCGTTCTCGTCTGGCTCCTTGCGGTCACGGCTCACACGGCGCTCGCGATCGAATCGGGCGTCGTCGACTCGACCGGCTCGCCCGTCGAGCCGCCGGCAGTCATGGAGCTGCCCGCCGTCTCGCTGGCCCCCCCGCCGAGCGACACCTCGTCGCTGTGGGGCTCCGAGACCGCGACCGTCGACAACTTCGACTACGACGGACTTCCGGGCCGCCTCGCCGATCTCGAGCTGCGCGCCCTCTGGCGCGAGGGCCTCGAGCTCGAACGAGCCGAACGCCTGCTCGAATCGTCCGAGCGCTACGAGCGCATCGTCGCCCAGGTGCCCGGGGAGTCGTTCACGTACTGGCGCCTCGCCCGCAACTACTGGCGCGCCGGAGAGTCGCTGCCGGCGGACGCCGTCGAAGAACGGCTCAGCTACTTCAAGCGGGCCGAGCGATGGGCCGCCCGCGGCATCGCCGTCGACGAAGAGTGCGCGGCCTGCATGCTGTGGCAGTTCGTGTCGATGGGCCGGCAGGCCACGACCGAGGGCATCTGGACCGCTGCGCGCTACGCCAAGGAGATGTCCAAGCTCGTCGAGCACGGCATCGCGCTCGAGCCCGACCACCAGGACGACCCGGGCAACTCGGTCCTCGGCAATCTCTACTACTCGGGCGCCGTCTTCTACCGCTTCGTGCCCGACAGCTGGTGGGTGAAGCTGCTGATCGGCGTGCGCGGCGATCTCGACCACTCGCTCGATTTGATCCGCCACGCCGTCGAGATCTCGGAGCAGCGCGTCGACTACCGCGTCGAGCTCGGCACCGTGCTCCTCTGCAAGGGCATCCGCAAGAAGGACGCTTCTGCCGTCAGTGAGGGCATCGAGGTGCTCGAGGCGGCGCGCCGCCTCCCGCCCTATCTCAGCACCGACCATCTCGACATCGAGCACGCCGGCACGCTGATCGAGAACCCGAAGCTCGCTTGCGGCTACTCTCGGGATGGCTTCATCGACATGGATGAGGTCGTCCAGCGGGCCAAGGTGTCGAGCCGCTAGAACGCGGCCTCCGCCTCGCCCCGCGCAGCCGCTGCGGGGTGCCATGGCCGCCCGATCCGCCCGTCTCCTCCCTCGGCGCGACGCAGTCGACACGCTCTTCCTCGACGTGGGCAACACGCTCGTTTCGATGGACTTCGATTGGATCTCGGACGTGCTCGCCGAGGGTGGGCTGCACGTGCCGGCCGAGGCGGTGCGCCGCGCCGAGGCCGCCGCTCGGCCTGCGACCTCGCGGCAGCTGCATGCGCACAGCGAGCGCGAGCCGGCGAAGCTGTTCCGGTTTCGCGTGGGGCTCATGCTCGACGAGCTCGAGGCGCGCATCGAGGCACGGGCCAGGCTCGAGCGCGACGCCCTGCTCGATCTACTGAACCAGCGCGTCCGCGTCGAGCGGGGGAGCCGCAAGCTATGGTCGATGGTGATGCCCGGCGTGCCCGAGGCGCTCGATCGGTTGCGCGGCTCGGGGCTCCGTCTCGCCGTCGTCAGCAATGCCGACGGGACGATCGAGGAGGTGCTCGAAGAGGTCGGCCTCGTGCATCACTTCGACACGGTCATCGACTCGCACGACGTCGGCTACGAGAAGCCCGATCCGGGCATCTTCGAGGTCGCGCTCGAGCGGGCGGACGCCGACCCGACCCGCACTCTGCACGTTGGTGATCTCTACGACGCCGACGTGACCGGTGCGTGGGCGGCGGGCGTGCACGCGCTGCTGCTCGATCCGTACGGAGACTGGCCCGTGATGGACTGCCCGAGTCTCGGGGCGCTCTCCGATCTGGTCGCGCGGTGGGTGACCGAGCCGGACGAGCAGGGCTGACACTCCGGAATGTCGCGACGCGGCTAGCCCGCGAGCGCCTCTTCCTCGTCCGCCGCCACGTAGGGCCGGTCGCTGCGATAGCGCGCCGGCGGGCAGCCCATGCGCTGGGCGAAGACACGCGTGAAGTAGTAGCGGTTGGCGAAGCCGCAGCTCTCGGCGATCTCGTCGATCGACTGCCCGGTCGAGATGAGGAGCTCGGCCGCCTTTCGCAGCCGCCTGTCCTGCACGTAGCGGCCGGGCGTACGGCCCGTCGCCTCGCGGAACCTGCGGATGAAGCGCGACTCGCTGGCCATCGCGATCTCGGCGAGCTTGGCGTTGCTGAGGGGCTGGTCGAGGTTCGCATCGATGTGCTGGAGCACGGCGAGCAGCTCCTGCTGGCCCTCGGCGATTCGGAGGAAGCGGCTGGCGCGCTCCTCGGGAATCGTGGCCAGCGCATCGGCGGACGCGAGGTGCACGAGCGCCTTCAGGCGGCTGGCGATGACCGGCTCGATCTCGCGTGCGTTCCGGACCTCGTTGCGCAGGTAGTCGAGCAGGGCGTCGCGCAGCGGCTCGTTCTCGAGCACCACCGGACGCGGCAAGATCTCCTGGGCCGCCTTCGCGGGCCACCCGACGAACTCGAACTGGATGAAGAACTGATCGACAGGACTGTCGACGATCGCCTCGAACTCGAGGCCCGCAGGCACCAGGACCACCCGCTCGGCGGGCAGGGGGTAGATGTTCGAGCCGACCCGCAGCGCGATCCCCTCCTGCTCATTCAGATACAGGCGCCAGACGTCGCGAATGCGGTCCGACTCCGCCCACCAGCTTCCGACCTCGGCGTAACCCGCTGAGAACAAACGGACATTCAGTGGCTCGGCGATGCCCTGGAAGAGGAAGTTCATGCCCCTGTCTCCTCGGTGAATCACATGGCTGGCCGATCATATACACGAATCCACGGATTTGGGTTGGAAAATTTCAAACTCTCTGGCAGTGTGGATCGTCGGAAACGGACCGCTGCCAGGCCGTGGGCGCGTGTGTCGATTGCAGGATCCTGGGGATCGGCCCGAGGCACGTGGCCAAGGCGGCCGTGGCGGCCGCGAGTAGGGAAGAGGGAAGAGGGGAGACGAGTGGCATGGTGCGCCACGTGGTGGCCTTCCGATTCAAGGAGGGCGTGAAGCCGGAGGATCGTGAGCGCATCGCCGAGGGGCTCCAGTCGCTCCCCGGGCAGATCGCCGAGATCCGCCGATACCAGTACGGCCCCGATCTCGGACTCGCCGAAGGCAACTTCGACTACGTGGTCGTTGGTGACTTCGACGACGAAGCGGCCTACCAGCGCTACGCCGCTCACGATGCCCACCAGGCCCTGATCCGTGACGCCATCAGACCCGTGCTTGCCGAGCGAGTCGCGGTCCAGTACGAGATCGAGGGCTGAGTGGCCGTGGTCGAGATCGATCGTGCAGCGAGCGCTTCGTTTCGACTCGCCGTCCGACTAAAGCAGCCGTGTCTGGCGCAGGTCCGCCGCAATTCGGGCGGCGCATTTGCAGGTCTCGCACGAAGGCGTGCCGAATGCTGCCGTGATCGTGCTACGTCGTTGACGTGCCGTCGGCATCCGGGTTGAATTCGCGGCCGCACTGGGGCGAGACGCCCCGCGCGAAGGGGGATGGGTTGCGAGCGAATCGATTCGACCAGGTGCGATTGCATCTCGAGAGGGGAGGCCGGGAAGCCGGTCTGCAGCTTCGCGTGCTGGCCCTGCTCCTCGCGCTCCTGATCGCGGGGCTCGCCCCCGCGACCGCCATCGCCCAGGACACCGCGGCCGACGCCAGCGCCGATGAGGCGGGCGCGTTCGATGAGCTGGACCCGTTCGATGACCTGGACGCCGCCGAGAACGAGGCAGACGACGACCTGTTCGGCGACGAGCCCCTCGACGAAGACGAGCTGGAGAGCCTGGCCAACGACCCCGCGATCGAAGAGCTGGTCGTCACCGCCACCAAGCGCAAGCAGTCGGTGCAGGACGTACCGGTCTCGGTGACGGCGCTCGACGGTGGATTCCTCGAAGAGACGGGGAGCTCGAACTTCGCCGACCTGCAGAAGTTCGTACCGAACCTGCAGATCCTGCCGGTCACCGACACGCGCTCGACCAGCATCCGCATCCGTGGCATCGGTTCGGTCGGCAGCAACGCCGGCATCGACCCGAGCGTCGGCGTCTTCATCGACGGCGTCTACCAGGGGCGAGCCGGGATGAGCGTGCAGGACCTGCTCGACATCGAGCGCGTCGAGGTGCTGCGCGGTCCCCAGGGCACGCTCTACGGGAAGAACACCGCGGCCGGCGCGATCAACATCATCACGAAGAGCCCGACCGACGAGTTCGAGGCCTTTGCCGAGACGGTGCTCGGCAACTACAGCCTGATGGAGTTCCGGGGCTCAGTGAACGGGCCGATCGTCCCCGACGCCTTGTACGCGCGGATCGCGGGCTACAAGGTGCTCCGGGACGGCTACGACACCAACCGCTACGACGGCCAGCGCGTGAACGATGCCGACAAGTGGGGGATCCGCACCAAGGTCCTCTGGGAGGCCACCGACTCGCTCGACATCCAGCTCGTCGGCGACTACGCCGTGGACGCTTCCAAGTGTTGCGTGGCGGACATCGTCACGTACGATGGCCCGGGCACGCTCGGTGTGACCTTCGAGGACTTCGCGGAGTACACGGGGATCCCGCTCGACGAGGAGGATCCCTTCGACCGCGTCGTCGGCGCCAACACCGATCCGCGCAATCGCGTGACGGTCGGCGGCATCGCCCTCGACCTGAACACCGACTTCGGGGAGCACACGCTTCGCTGGCTGACGTCGTGGCGCAGCTACACGTCGGACAGCCAGTTCGACGGTGACTTCTCGATCTACAACGCCGTCATCTCGAGCACGGACGTCGACTTCGACCAGGTCTCGAGCGAGCTGCTGATCGTCTCTCCCGGCGGAGAGACGATCGAGTATCAGGGCGGCCTCTTCTTCTTCTTCTCGAACAACGACACGGTCGACGTCCTGACGCAGACCGAGGACTTTGCGGCCGTGGCGCGCGACAACGGCGTCCCGGTGATCGCGGCTTCGAACACGAACACGAACGAGCACCGCACGTACAACCTCGCCGGCTTTGGTCAGGCGACGTGGAACATCGGCCCCGAGTGGAGCCTGACCGGCGGCTTCCGGCTCGACTGGGAGCGCAAGACCCGGGTCGGCCTCAGTGTGTCGGACTGCGTGCTGCTCGCGCCGCCGATCTGTGGCCCACCAGATGCGCGCGACGAGCAGCGGGACGTCGTGAATCCGCAGGGCACGCTGATCGCACGCTATCGGCCCACCGACGACGCGATGATCTACGCGAGCTTCGCGACAGGCTTCAAGTCGGGGGGGTTCAACCAGCTCAGGACGTCGGAGAGCTTCGTCGGGCCCCTGAACTCGGAGTTCGACGACGAGATCTCGCTCAACTACGAGCTCGGCACCAAGACGAACTGGTTCGACCAGACCGTCCTCGCGAATCTCACCGCCTACTTCACCGACTATCGCGACTTCCAGGCACAGCTCTTCAACGGCTCGTCGATCGTCGTCGACAACGCGGGCCAGCTCTACAGCTGGGGCATCGAGGCCGAGACGCGCTGGGTGCCCGACTTCTTCTTCGACCGGAACCTGGTCCTGGGTGGCTCGTTCGGCCTGAACTTCACGAAATACCAGGACTTCGAGGGGGCGCCGATGACGGTGCCGCAGCAGGACGAGTTCGTGTACTCGAACCCGCCCAGCAACTTCCTGGGGGGCGACTTCCCCGACGACGCCAGCGGGCTCGCGTGCGCCCTCGAGTTCAACTCGCCACCGAACCCCGTCGAGAGCTACAACTGCAGCCAGGATCTGACTGGCCAACGCCTCGACAACGCCCCTCGCATCACGCTCACACTCTTTGCGTCGTACGAGCACGAGATTCCGAACACCCAGTTCCTGTGGTTCGCGAACACCAACTACCTGTTGGAGACGTTCAAGTACCTCGCCACAGACCTCGACCGGAACACGATCCAGGACCCGATCAATCTCCTCGGCTTTCGGACGGGCTTCCGGACCGACGACGATCGCCTCGAGCTGACATTCTGGCTCGAGAACGCGACGAACGAAGGCTGGCTCGTCGCTTCGAGCGACGTGCCTATCCTGTCCGGTTATTTCGGCGTGAATGCTCCGCCGCGCACGTACGGCGGCACGATCCGGGTCCGCTTCTAGCCGGGCGAGGCGAGCGGTCGCTCAGGCGTCGTCCGACCGCCCGTCGTTCGAGGCGAAGAGCGTCGGGTTCTCGCGCTTCTGCTGCGAGTGCGGCAGGCGAATCGTGAAGACGCTGCCCTCGCCGACGCGGCTCTCGACCGTCCCCTCGCCGCCGAGCGCCCGCATGAGGTGCTTCACGATCGACAGGCCGAGGCCCGTGCTGCCGATGACGCGCGAGCGCGCGGCGTCCACGCGATAGAAGCGCTCGAAGATCCGGTCGAGGTCCGCTTCGGGGATGCCGATGCCCGTGTCGCGCACGACGATCTCGATGCGCTCTTCGCTCGCGTTGAGCTCGAGGTCGATGCGGCCGCCGGCGTTCGTGTAGCGCACCGCGTTCGTCAGCAGGTTGCTGATGACCTGCTCCACCGCCTGGCGGTCGACCCAGCAGAGCACCTCTTCGTCGTCGCAGTGGAGCTCGGCCGTGAGCTCGGCCTTGCGCAGGCGCGGCTGCAGGTCCTTCAACAGCAGCTGGCAGAGCCTCACCAGATCGATCTCGGTCTCTTCCATCGCCGCCTTGCCGCTCTCGATGCGCGAGAGCTGGAGCAGGTCGTCCACGAGATCGGACATGCGCTGGCTGTTGCGGGCGATCACCTCCAGGTAGGGCCCGAGCGCCTCCTTCTCGAGGTCGCTGTTGACGAGGGTGTCCGCGAAGCCGCGAATCGCCGTGAGCGGCGTGCGCAGCTCGTGGGAGGCGTTGGCGATGAAGTCGCTCCGCACCCGGTCGACCCGACGCAGCTCCGTTACGTCGTGGAACACGGCGACCGTGCCGAGGCGATCCCCCTCCTTGGGGAAGCGGCTGGCGTGCACCATCACGGTCCGCTCGCGCGGCACGAGGATGTCGACCTCGCCGGCGACCAGCTCGTCGCTCGCGAGTGCCTTGTCGAGGGTCGCGTTGACATCGAACGAGCGGACGACCTCGGCGGCCGGCCGGCCCTCGACCCGGCCCCAGATGTCGAACATCTCGCGCAGACGGGGGTTGGCCATCATGATGCGGTGGCCGGTGTCGAGCACGAGCACGCCTTCGGTCATGGCCGAGAGCACGCCCTCGAGCTGGTCGCGCTCGCGGGTGGCCTGGTTCGCGCGGTCGCGGAGCTGCCGGGCCATGCGGTTGATCGCGGTGGCGATCTCGGTGCGCTCGTCGAAGGTGCTCTCCCAGTGCAGGCGGCGGTCGAGCTTGCCCTCGGCGATGTCGGCGACCGTCGCCCCGAGCTCCTGGATCGGGCGCAGGGTGAAGCGCGACAGGATCACCGACAGGCCGAGCGCAGCGAGCAGCCCGAGCAGGCACGCGCGCAGCAGATCGAGTCGCAGATCCGAGATCGCCGCATCGAGCTCGTGGAGGTCGACGGCGAGCCGGGCAACGGCGGCGCGCCCCTGGGCGTCCTTCTGAGACTCGAGGGGTAGGGCGGTGTAGACGAACTGCCGCTTCAGCGTGCCGCTGCGCCGCATGGAGTGGCCGAAGCCCCCGGCGAGCGCCGCGACGATCTCGGGCCGGTCGTGGTGGCGCTCGACGGTGAGGACTTCGTCGAGCGAGAGCGCCGAGTCCGCGAGCACGATGCCGTCCGCAGAGATCAAGGTGACGCGCGCGCGCGCAGCCTGCGCCACGTCCTTTGCGAATGCTTGCAGCTCCGGAGTGGGGGCCGGGCCGAACTCGAGGCGACGCGCCATGGCCGCCAGGAGATGCGTTCGCACCTCGAGCATCTCGACGATCTCGGCGACCTTGCGCTCGCGGACTCGTTGCTCGACGAGCACTGCTGAGAGCGCGACCACGAGCACCACGAGCGCGGCCAGCGCGCCCACGATCTTGATCTGGATCTTGGGCATGGCGGGCTCCCGCCTTTCGGGGCTCCAACGTGCCCCTCAGTCGGAGAACCGGTAGCCGACGCCGCGCACCGTGTCGATCAGGTTCCCGGCCTCGCCGAGCTTCTCACGTAGGCGCTTCAGGTGCGTATCGATCGTGCGGTGCGTCACCGCGATGTCGGCACCCCAGACCTCGTCGAGCAGCTTCTCCCGGGACATCACCCGGCCGGGTCGGCTCATCAGGGCGGAGAGCAGCCCGAACTCCTTGGCCGTCAGCTCGACGGTCTCGTCGCCGACCTGGCAGCGGTGACGCTCGAGGTCGAGCACGAGCGTGCCGTGACTCAGGCGCTGGGTCTCCTGGGTCGCGCCGCCGGCGCGTCGCAGCACTGCCTTCACGCGCAGCGTCAGCTCGCGCGCGCTGAACGGCTTCGTGACGTAGTCGTCCGCGCCGAGCTCGAAGCCGACGACGCGATCGAGCTCCTCGGAGCGCGCGGTCAACATGACGATCGGGAGCGTCGCCATCTCGGCGTTCGACCGGATGCGGCGGCAGACCTCGGTGCCCGAGAAGTCCGGCAGCATCAGGTCGAGCACGACCGCGTCGGGCCGGTCGCCCTTGAGCGCGTCGAGCGCCTCCTGGCCGGTGGCCGCCGTGGTCACCGAGAAGCCTTCCTGGGTGAGCGCGAAGCGGACGAGCTCGAGGATGTCTGGCTCGTCGTCGACGACGAGGATCTGCTGGCTCACGTTCTGCGCCCCTTCCGTTGGGCCTGGTCTCTCGTCTCTCGGCTCTCG
>CAYYSY010000351.1:0-50616 GCA_964474355.1 uncultured Spirochaetaceae bacterium
CGCCTTCACCTACAACGCCCCGACGATCTTCCTCGAGTACGCCGTCGACACGGCGGAGGCCTGCCACGCGCACGACGTGAAGACCGTGGCCGTCACCGCCGGCTGGATGGAGCCCGAGGCCCGCGGTGACGGCGACGGTCTTCACGGCGTGCTCGTGGCAGGCTTGCGCCGTGTCGACGGCGTACTCGAGGAAGATCGTCGGGTCGTTGTAGGTGAAGGCGACGCTGCGGCAGCCCGTGCGCACGGCCGCCTCGGCGATCTGCTCGGGCAGCGCGGCGTCGGCGAGAGTGTCGATCTCGCGGCTCTTGCTGATGTCCCAGTTCTGGCAGAACTTGCAGGTGAGATTGCAGCCGGCGGTGCCGAACGACAGCACCGGCGTGCCCGGCAGGAAGTGGCTGAGCGGCTTCTTCTCGATCGGGTCGATGCAATAGCCACTGGAGCGTCCCCAGGTCGTGAGCACCACCTCGTCGCCCTCGCGGGCGCGCACGAAGCAGAGGCCTCGCTGGCCCTCGGAGAGCCGGCAGCGGCGGGGGCACACGTCGCACTGCAGCTTTCCGTCCTCGAGGGCGTGCCAGTGGCGTGCGAGGACGGGGCCGGGGGTGTCTCGGCGGGTCGGTGTCTTCGAGTCGGTGGGCGCTTCCATGATCGCCGGAATTTCGACCTCCCAGGTGCAACGTCAAGGGGTGTTGACCCCGACGCGGTCGGCGCGAGCTTGATGAGATGATGCAATCACGCCCGCCCGCGGTCGCGGGGTCTTTCTATCCCGGAGTGCCGGCCGCGCTCGATCAGATGGTCGATTCGATGCTCTCGGCCGTCGAGGCGCCGCCTGAAGGCGCCCCCGCGCCGAAGGCCCTGATCGTCCCCCACGCCGGCTACGTCTACTCCGGCCCGGTCGCCGCGAGCGCATACGCTCAGGTGTGTCGCCTGCGGGAAGGAATCCGGCGGGTCGTGGTGCTCGGCCCCGCGCATCGCGTCGCCGTGCGCGGCCTGGCCGCCCCCGAGGCGCCGGCGTTCGACACGCCTCTGGGGACGATCCCGATCGATCACGACGCATTGGCGACGCTTCGCGATCTGCCTCAGGTCGTCGTGAGCGAGCAGGCGCACGCGCTCGAGCACAGCCTCGAGGTGCAGCTCCCGTTTCTGCAGCACGTGTTGGGGGATTTCTCGCTGGTGCCGCTCGTGGTCGGTCGCGCGACCGACGCCGAGGTCGCCGAGGTGATCGACCGGCTCTGGGGCGGCGACGAGACGCTCTTCGTGATCAGCTCCGATCTGAGCCACTACTACGACTACGAGACGGCGCGGCGCATGGACGCGGAGAGCTGCCGCGCCATCGAGGCGATGGACGGCGACGCCCTCGACGAGGAGTCGGCGTGCGGGCGCGTGCCGGTGCGCGGGATGCTGCGCGCGGCGCGGCGCCGTGGCCTCGAGGTGCGCACCCTCGATCTGCGCAGCTCGGGCGACACCGCCGGGCCGCGAGACCAGGTCGTCGGATACGGGGCGTGGGCGCTGACGCCGCCGAGCTCGGACGCGCAGCGCGACAGTGACGACCGGCCGGGAGCGCCGGTCGAGGCGGGACAGCCCGGCCCGATCGACGAGGCCGACGCGCGGCGCCTGCTCGAGCTCGCTCGCGAGAGCATCGCCGCAGGGCTCGAGATGGGCAGCGAGCCGAGGCTCGATGCGGATCGCAGCAACCTGTCGCCCGCGCTCGCCGAGACCGGCGCCTGCTTCGTCACCCTCCGCAGCCCCGATGGCGAGCTGCGGGGCTGCATCGGCTCGCTCGAGGCCACGCGGCCATTGGCGGAGGACGTGGTCGGCAACGCCTGGGCGGCCGCGACCCGCGACCCGCGCATGCAGCCGGTGACGCGAGCCGAGCTGCCGTCGCTTCGCATCGAGATCTCGGTCCTCGGGCCCCTCGAGCCGATCGAGGCGGACTCGTTCGACGCGGTGGTCGGCCAGCTCCGGCCCGGGCGCGATGGCCTGGTGCTCGAGGATGGCCGCGCTCGCGGCACGCTCCTGCCCTCGGTCTGGGAGCAGGAGCCCGAGCCCCGCGCGTTCGCGGGGCTCGTCTGGCGCAAGGCGGGTCTCTCGCCGCGCCACTGGTCGCCCACCGCGCGGGCGTGGCGCTACGGGGTGCAGATGCTGGGCCCCGCCTGAGCGCACGGGTGTCGAAGGCGAGCTGTCCGGATGCGGGGGCACGGGAGTGCTCCTCCGTGGGACATCGGTCGTGTCGAGTGTGTCCCCTGGACGACGCAAGGCCTGTGCCCGGAATCGCGGTCTGCGCGCGAGTACAACGGCGGGAGGCCGGGCTACACGAAAGAGGGTGGGGCAGCCTGCCACGGCCGCGGGTAGGATCCGGGGCGTTCGCTCACAGCGGCCGCGGCGTGAGGGCGAGCTTCGAGTCGGTGCCGGCCCCGCAGAAGCAGAGCCGTTGCAGAGGAGGTCCCCTTGTCCGGTCACGCCGCCGTGCAGCACCCCGACCCGATCGTCGCTCCGCCCGATGCCGCGGAGATGCAGCGGAGGCTCGACCGCGTGCGCCGCCGCATGGCGGACGAAGCGCTCGACGCGTACGTCGTCCACTGCCCGGACAAAGTCTTCTACCTGACCAACTTCCACAACTACGTGCACGAGCGCCCCTTCGTGCTCGTCGTACATCCGCAGGGACCGCTTCGCTTCGTGGTGCCGCAGCTCGAAGAGGAGCACGTGCGGGTGCGCTCGGTCGGTGAGATCGAGCTCGTCCGCTACTTCGAGTTCCCTGCGCCCGAGGGCGAGGCGTGGTCGAACCGGCTGCGGGATGTGCTGGGCGATGCGCGGCGGGTCGGCGTCGAGTCGGTGTGTCCCCTGCAGGTGGTGGACGAGATCCCCGGCGAGCGCGTCCGCAGCGACGTCGTCGACGAGGCGCGGATGGTGAAGACCGACTACGAGATCGGTCGCATCGCCCATGCATGCGGGATCATCTCCGAAGGGCACGAGCAGCTGATGGCCGGCTGCAAGCCGGGGGAGCTGGCGATCTCGCTCTTCGGCGCGACCACCCGCGCGATGACCGGCCGCATGCTGCGCGACATGCCCAACGCGAACATGCTCGCGTCGAGCTTCGCCGCGGTCGTTCAGCCGCCGAGCATCTCCCACGACCCGCACAACTTCACCGACGTGTTCGTTCAGCTCGAAGAAGGCGGCCCGCACGTCAGCATCATCAACTGCCGCGTGAACGGATACGGCGCGGAGCTCGAGCGGAGCTTCTTCCTGAACTCGTTGCCCGAGCCTGCGCGCGCGCCCTTCGACGCGATGCTGGAGGCGCGGCGCATCGCGTTCGAGCGGACGCAGCCCGGCGAGAGCATGGGCGAGGTCGACCGCGCGGTGCGTGATCACTTCGAGAAGCACGGCTACGGCGAGGCGATGCTTCATCGCACGGGGCACAGCTTCGGCGTCACCGGCCACGAGGCGCCATTCCTCGCGGTCTCGTACGATCGTGTGATCGAGCCGGGCATGCTGTTCAGCATCGAGCCGGGCATCTATCTGCCGGGCATCGGTGGCTTCCGGCACTCCGACACGGTGCTGGTGACCGAGTCGGGCAACCTCTCGCTCACGACGGCGGCCGACGGGCTCGAGGAGCTGGTGTTCGAGCGATAGGGCTGTGGCGACCTGGAGGAGTACGATGGGCATCGAGGATCTGACGGAGTTCGAGAAGCGGGCGGTGCAGATGGAGTACGCGGTGCCTCTCATCCGTGATCTGCAGCGGATCCTGGGTGAGGACGTCGTGAACGCCGCGCTCGAGCAGCGCATCGAAGACGCGGTCGCCGAAGCGCGCAAGAGCGCGTTCGACGCGACCCGCATCGACCTCGGTGAGGGCGGCGCTGCGACGATGGAGCGCTACGGCAAGGGCATTCCCTTCGACTACGACGTGCTGACCCGCGATCACGATCACTTCGACGTGAACGTGACGCGCTGTGGCTATGCCGAGATGATGGAGCGCCTCGGTGCGCGCGACGTCGGCCATCTACTCATCTGCCACAACGACTTTCCGAGGGCCGAGCAGGTCGGTCTCGAGCTCGTACGCACGCAGACCTGCATGCAGGGCGCTGCGCACTGTGACTTCAGGTATCAGAAGCGGGGCGCCCGCCGGGCACTGTGATTTCAGGTATCAAGAGCGGGGCGCCCCCCGCGGCGCCGACGAGGAGTAGAGATGAAGCCGTCCGAGTATGCAGAGCACGACGCGGTCGGGCTCGCCGAGCTGGTCGAGTCGAGGCAGGTGAAGCCCGAGGAGGTCGTCGACGTCGCGATCGGCCTGATCGACGAGCTGAATCCGTCGCTCAACGCGGTGATCCACCGACACGACGATCGCGCCCGCAGCGAGGCCGCGAGCGGCCCGCCGGCGGGTCCGTTTCGCGGCGTGCCCTTCCTGCTGAAGGATCTCGGCGGGGGCAACCGCGCCGGCGATCCCCACCACTGGGGGACGACCTTCCTGCGCGATGCCGGGTACCAGGCGACCACGACCTCGTATCTCGTCGAGAAGTTCCTGGCGGCCGGGCTGGTCGACGTGGGCCGCACGAACGTGCCCGAGCTCGGCGCGTGGTCGGTCACCGAGTCGGAGGCCTACGGCCCGTGCCGCAGCCCGTGGAACACCGAGCACTCGAGTGGCGGATCGAGCGGGGGTGCAGCGGCGGCGGTGGCGTCGCGCATCGTCCCGGTCGCCCACGCGAGCGACGGCGGCGGCTCGATCCGCAACCCGGCGAGTCAGTCCGGGATCATCGGGCTGAAGCCGTCGCGGGGGCGCATCTCGCTCGGGCCCGATCTCGGTGAGTCGTGGGCCGGCATGATCTTCGAGTTCATCGTCTCCAGGAGCGTCCGCGACACCGCCACCATGCTCGACGCCGTCCACGGCCCGATGCCCGGCGACCCCTACGGTATCGTGGCGCCGTCACGACCCTTCGCCGACGAGGTCGGCGCCGACACGGGCCAGCTTCGGATCGGCGTGCTCTCGCACCACGACGACATGCCGCTCCACGCCGACTGCGCCGAGGCCGCGAGCTCGGCCGGGCGCCTGCTCGAGTCGCTGGGCCATCGGGTCGAGGCGTCGCATCCTGAAGCGTTGACGTCGTCGGTGTTGCTGCCCCACACCCTGAACGTGATCTCGTGCTCCCAGGCACGGGTCGTCGAGGATTTCGGTGGCTTGCTCGGCCGCGAGCTCGGTGCGGACGACATGGACGCGAGCAACTGGGCCGTGACCGAGATCGGCAAGCAGGTGTCGGGTACGCAGTACCTCGCTGCCCTGCAGGCACACCAGGACTACCAGCGCGCGATGGCTGCATGGTGGGAGGGGGGCTTCGATCTGCTCGTCACGCCGATGATCACGGCGCCGCCGCCGCTCGTCGGTGAGATGAAGCCCGATCCCGCGAACCCGATGGATGCGTTCATGCGCTCGGGCAGCCTCCTCGCGTTCGCGATCCCGTTCAACGTGACGGGGCAGCCGGCGATCTCGCTGCCGCTTCACTGGAACGAGGACGGGCTGCCGATCGGCGTGCAGATCGTCGCGGCGATGGGGCGCGAGGATCTGCTGATCCGCATCGCGAGCCAGCTCGAGTCCGAGGTCCGCTGGACCGAGCGTCGGCCGGCGATCTGTGCGGGTGGATGAACCGCTGAGCGGATGAACGAAGGGGCACCGGCTATTTGCCGATGCCCCTTCGAGAGCGTCGTGGCGGCGTGATCGCAGCCGGGCCTCTAGTTCCCGAAGTCCCAGCCCTCGCCCCCCGCGTACTGCCGCAGCACGTTCTTCGCGATCAGGATCTTGTGCACCTCGTCCGGTCCATCGGCGAGCCGCAGGGTGCGTGCCCCCTGGTACATGGCGGCGAGCGGGAGATCGCCCGTCACGCCCGCCGCGCCCCAGACCTGGATCGCGCGGTCGACCACCCGCGAGTACGCCTCGGGCACGTAGATCTTGATTGCCGAGATCTCGGTGCGCGCGTCGACGCCGCTCTCCATCTGCTCCGCACAGTGGATCGTCATGAGGCGCGCCGTCTGGATGTCGATGTACGAATCGGCGATGAAGCCCTGGATGAACTGCTTGTCGCGCAGCAGTCCACCGTGGACCTCTCGCGAGTTGGCCCGCTCGATCATCATGTCGAACGCGCGCCACATCTGCCCCACCGAGTTCATGCAGTGATAGACGCGGCCGGCGCCGAGCCGGTCCTGGGCGGCCGCGTGGCCCGAGCCCGTCTGCCCGAGCTGGTTCTCCGCCGGTACGCGCACGTCGTCGTAGATGATCTCGGCATGGTCGCTCTTGCGCCCCCACACCTCGATGCCTCGAATGACGTTCACGCCGGGCGTGTCGGTGGGCACGATGATCTGGGTCATCTTGTCGTTTCGATCGGCCGGACCCTCGGGATCGTCGGTGCGACACATGACGATCAGGAAGTCTGCGGCGATGCCGTTCGACGTGAACCATTTGTGGCCGTTGATGACCCACTCGTTGCCTTCGCGGCGGGCGGTCGTCTGCAGCGAACGCGGGTCTGAGCCCGGCACGTCGGGCTCGGTCATCGAGAAGCCCGACTGCATCTTCCCTTCGGTGAGCGGCACCAGCCACTTCTTGCGCTGCTCCTCGGTGCCGTACTTCAGCAGGATCTTCTGGTTGCCCGAGTTCGGCGCCACGACGCCGAAGAGCGCCGCCGCACCCATGGCGTAGGCGAGCACCTCGTTCATGTAGGCGTGCTCGAGGAACGAGAGGCCACAGCCACCGTACTCCTCGGGCAGGTGCGGCGCCCAGAGCCCCGCCTGCTTGACCTTTTCCTGGATGCCCTTCCGGAGCTCGCGCGCCTCCTGGCGCTCGGCATCGGTCACGTCGACGTCCTGGCGCGAGCGCCAGAGCCGGTTCTCGTTGGGGAGGATCTCCTCGTTCACGATCTTCGCCGTGAGGAGGCGGATCTGGTTGATCTTGTCGGGGAGGCTCGCGATTGCCTGGACGTTCATCGCCATTGGGGGGGCTCCTGTCGGGTGCTCGGTTTCCGAGTGGTTCAGCGAGTGTACGTGGGCGGGTCGGCCCGGACCACGTGCCCGGTGCGGCTGGCATGGGGCGTGCATCCCCTCGATGCCCTCTGGAGGCGACGGGTAGAGGAGGACACGATGGCCGACCCGACGAGCGGACCGAGACTCTGCCTCGACCCTGCGGTGTGCACGACGAGCGGATTCTGCCGCTCGAGGTTGCCCGAGCATCTTCGCACGGGGAGCGACGGGGCGACCGAGCTGGTGCGCGCGGAGGTCGCGGCGTCGGAGCTCGCCGCAGTGCGGGACGTGGTCCTCGAGTGCCCGAGCGGTGCGCTGCGGATCGACGACGATCCCCTCTACGACTTCCCGAACGTGGGGCCCTAGCCGGAGGTGAGAGCAGCACCATGAGCAGCGAAGCGCCGAGCGAGTCCCCCTACGAGCGCATCGGTCGCGAGCCGGGCGTGCGCGCGCTCGTCGAGCGCTTCTATGGCCTCATGGACGAGCTGCCCGAGGCGCGCACGATCCGCGCGATGCACTCCGGCGATCTCGAGCCGATGGTCGACAAGCTCACGGTGTTCCTCACGGGCTGGATGGGTGGCCCCCAGCGCTACCGCGAGCGCTTCGGCAGCGTGGTCATCCCGGCCGCCCACGAGCCCTATCCGATCGGCTCGGCCGAGAGCGAGGCCTGGCTGCTCTGCATGCGGCGAGCGCTCGAGTCGGTCGAGGCCGACGAGGGCCTGATCGACATCTTGATGCCGGTCTTCGCGCAGATGGCGCTCATGTGCCAGACGAAGGACTGATCCCCCCGCCCTAGCGGATGTCGAAGTCGTCGAGGTCCGGCTCGGCCATCACCTCGCGGAAGCGGTCGAAGGTCCAGGGCCAGGCGGCGGGGACGCCGCGATCGTCGAGATACCAGCTGCGGCAGCCCGTTGTCCAGACCGTCGACTTCGCGGCCTCGACCCGGTCGGTGTCGAAGCGCTCCGAGGCCTCGTGAGTGGCGCTCACCTCACGGCACTCTCCGCTCCGCACCATCTCGATGAGCTGCATGATGTACGCGAACTGCAGCTCGGCGACCTCGATCAGCGAGAAGTTGCCCACGGGACCATTGGGGCCGTTCAGCATGAACAGGTTCGGGAAGTCGGGGATGGAGATCGCGTTGTAGGCCGAGGGCCGCTTCTTCCAGACTTCGTCGAGGCTGGCGCCGTCGCGGCCGAAGACCTCCATCGGCCGCATGAAGCGATCGACGCGAAACCCGGTGGCGAGGATCAGCACGTCGAGCTCGTGGAGCTCGCCGTTCACGGTCCGCACGCCGCCCGGCTCGACGCGCTCGATGCCCGAGGTCACGAGCCGTGCGTTCGGCTTCTGGATCGCGTCGTAGAAGTCCTCGGAGATGATGAGCCGCTTGCACGCGGCCTGATACGTCGGCCGCAGCTTATCGCGCAGCTCGGGGTCGGCGACACTGTTCTCGAGGTTCGCGACGCAGGCCTGATGGATCGCCTGGAGCTGCGGCGAGCTCGCGTCGACCACGGCGTTCGAGAACGCGTCGGCAAACAGGCGCGAGATCTCGCGGCGCAGGAGCGCGAGCGCCTCGGGGTGGGCGCGGTAGTGCTCCTTCTCCTCCTCGGTGTAGGCCGGGTTCTCCTGGGGCATCACCCACTGCGGCGTGCGCTGAAAGAGCTCGAGCTCGCCGACCTCGTCGACGAGGGCCGACGTGATCTGGATCGCCGTCGAGCCCGTGCCCACGACGCCCACGCGCTTGCCCGCGAGCGGCACGTCGTGGTTCCAGCGCGCGCTGTGGAACTGCACGCCCTCGAACGTGTCGAGCCCCTCGATGTCGGGGTACGCCGGGTGGTGCAGCACGCCCGTTGCGGCGATCACGAAGTCGGCCTGGTCGGTCGTGCCGTCGCTCGTCTCGATCTGCCAGCGCCCGCCTTCGAAGCGGCAGCGTGAGATCTCCTTGCCGTACTGGATGCGCCGATCGACGCGGTACTCGTGGGCGACGTCCTCGAAGTAGGCCTGGATCTCGGCACCCGGCGAGAAACGGTGGCTCCAGTCTGGGTTCTGCGCGAACGAGTAGCTGTAGAGATGCGAGGGCACGTCGCAGGCGACCCCGGCGTACGTGTTCTCGCGCCACGTGCCGCCGAGCCGGTCGGCCTTCTCGTAGATCGTGAAGTCGTCGATGTCGGCTTCCTGCAGCTTGATCGCGGCGAGGATGCCGGACATGCCGGCGCCGATGATGACGACGCGGACGTCGCCGGGGGTGGCGGTGTCGGGGAGCGGTCGAAGGTGCGTGCTCATGTCTCTTCCTCTCGCAGCGATCGCGTTTGCGACGGGTCGAGCGTGTCGTTCCCGCGCTCGTCCGGGCCGGCGGTGCGGGGCTCCAGCATACGCGAACGTCCGTTCGGGGCGACGGGAGGGGCTTGACGACGTGAGAGCCTTCCGCGGGGCTTGGGGCGCACTTCCCCAACACGGGTGGGACGAGTGGGGCTGCGCGCCCCACGATTCCGCTGCCCCTGCGAAGGCGCGGTGCCCACGCGCGCATGCGCGCATGTCAGACGGTGCAGCGCAGCGTTGCGCGATCACACGCACCGTGTCCGACCGCGCACGGATCGGCTCGTGACCGACACAGACTGCGGGTCAGCTGCATGCACGCCGCAGCGGCGCGTTGCGGTGCAACGATGTGCACGCGTGAAGAGGTTCGAAGTGGCACGGGGCCTGCACATTGAGCGGGCGCCGCGGCGGCAATGAGGCTGTGATTCAGCGTGATGGGCGCGAGGCAGTCACGGGTTCGTCGATGAGCCGACAACCGATCCCATAGAGGAAACCAGGACAAGATGGAAAACGACAAGTACTTCTCGATCTACGCCTTCACGATTCTCGGCGCGCTTGCCGCCGTCGTCAGCGCTTCGCTCCAGGCCGGCTTCACGACGATGCCGTCGTTCTGGGTCTTCGCCGAGCACATCGCCATGAGCCTCTGTGTGCGCGCGGCGTACAAGAGCTTCGCCTGGAACTGGGGTCCCTGGACGTTCGGTATCGGTGAGCGCCCCGTGGCAGACACCGGCCTCCCCGAGGCCGCTCCGGCCGCCGACGAGAAGATCGCGGCGTAGGGATCTTCCGACCCCATCCGGCGGTCGCCTGAGTCGCCCGCGGTCCTCGTGGCCGCGGGCGATTTTCGTTGTTGGGCGCCCGGATCGGATGAATTGCGACGCTCGCGAAGCGCCGCGGCTCGATTGAGCGCCGCGGCTCGATTGAGCGCTGCGGCTCGAGTGAGCGCCGCGGCTCGAGTGAGAGGGGGTCCGTATGCGCATACTGGTCTATGGCGCCGGCGTGATCGGCAGTGTCTACGCGGCGCATCTGCACCGCGGCGGGCATGAGGTCAGCGTGCTGGCGCGTGGACGCCGGCTCGCCGAGATCAGGGAGCACGGCGTGGTCGCCGAGGCCGTCTTCAGCGGCCGGCGCATCGAGGCACCGGTCGCGGCGGTCGAGACCCTCGCACCCGACGACGCCTACGACCTGGTGCTCGTCACGATGCAGAAGGGACATCTTGATGCGGTGCTGCCGCTGCTCGCGGCGAATCGGTGCACGCCGAGCGTGGCGTTCCTGGGCAACAACGCAGCGGGGCCCGACCCGCTGACGGACGCGCTCGGCGCGGACCGGGTCCTGATGGGCTTCCCCATGCTGGGCGGATTTCTCGACGGCCCGGTCGTCCGCTACTCGAGCGACGGCCGCGACGTGAAGGCGCTTCGCGTGGTGCTGGGCGAGCCGGGTGGCGCGACCACGCAGCGACTGCGCGCGATCGTCGAGGCGTTCTCCCAGGCGGACATCGTCGTCGACGTGGAGCCGCACATCGATGCCTGGCTGAAGGGCCACGTCGCCCTCGTGGTTCCCATGCTGTTCGCCCTCGACCGCTACGACCTCGACACCGATGCGCTGGCGCGCGACCGGGCCACCTTGCGGCTCGTCGTGCGCGCGATCCGGGAGGGGCTCGCGGTCCTGCAGGCGCTCGGCCTGCCGATCACGCCCTTGCGGCTGCGTACCATCTCGTGGCTGCCCGTCTCCGTAACTGCCTGGATCTTCTCGAAGATCGTCGCCTCGGAGTACGCCAGGGTGGCCTTCGTCGGGCATGCGCGGCACGCCACCGCCGAGTTCGATCTGCTGCTCGGCGAGCTGCGGGCGCTCGCCTCGAGATCGGGGCTCGCCACCCCGGCCCTGGACGAGCTGTGTGTGCGCGGCCCCGCGAGTCCGTCCACTTCCACACCCTCGGGCCGGAGTGGCGACGCCCGGTCCCGCTGATGGGCGGCACCGGATCGGTCCGAACGGACCCTCGGGGTGGCCGCGCCACGGTGTGCCGCGGTCGAGACAATTGCCCGGCGCAGGCACCGAAGTGGGCACGGTCGCCGAACCTGGTCTAGGCTGCGGCCCAATCGAGGTCGGGGAGAGAGTCCCGGCCCAAACTGCAAACCGCGATTCGAGGCTCGCGAGAGAGATCTACGAGCCTCGACGATCGGTCCTCCACGATGGAGCCGAGCGATCACGCAATGCAAAGATCCCCGGCTCGCCGCGGTCGCCGTCTTCACGGTGCCCCGATCTGAATTCGGGAGGAGACACGCAAGTGGCACAAGGTACGGTCAAGTGGTTCAGCGATGAGAAGGGCTATGGCTTCATCACTCCCGATGATGGATCCAAGGACCTGTTCATCCATCATTCGAACATCCTCGGCGAGGGCTTCAAGTCGCTGAGCGAAGGCCAGACGGTGACGTACGACGCGGCCGAGGGACGCAAGGGTCCCGAGGCAACGAACGTTCAGCCGAGCTGAGCCTTGTCGCACGGAGCTGCTCACGCGGCTCCGGTTCGACACTGCAGCGGCGACCCGTAATGGGTCGCCGCTGTCTTTTTCTAGGGACGCCAATGCGCGCAGCATGCGTCGTCCCGGCAATGCGCGTCCAGGAGGCTCGATGCCCGAGCTCGATGCCCGAGCCGACGGCGGTGCGCTGGCACGTCTCGTCGACGAGGTCGCCGCCCGACTGAGTGCGCTGCCCCGGCGAGACGATGACTTCTACGTCGGCAGCGAGCTGTCCGCCGTCGACCGCGCGCTGTCCGTGATCAGTGCGGAGGGGCTCGCGCGCGGGCCGGTCTTCTGCGAGTGGGGGAGCGGTCTCGGGGGCGTCTGTGGCGTGGCCGCGCTGAACGGCTTCACGCCCGTCGGAATCGAGATCCGCAGCGACCTGATCGCCTCGGCTCGATCGCTCGCCGAGGCGCTCGCACTGCCGATGGTCTTTGCGGAGGGCACGTTCCTGCTGCCCGGCGACGAAGACCTCGCGGCCGATGCACGCGGAAACACACGCCTCACCTTCGACAGCAGTGCCTGGGACGAGCTCGGCGTTCTGCCCGCCGATTGCGACGTCGTGTTCGCGTACCCGTGGCCCGGCGAGGAGGCGTTCATCGACGCCGTCTTTGCACGTCACGCGACGTCCGGAGCGCTGCTGCTGACCTTCCACGACTTCGGTCGCGTGCTCGCGCAGCGAAAGCTCGCTGATCAGCCGGGGCTGCGGACGCTCGGCTGGCTCTAGGCGGCCGGCGCTCGCCTACTCACCCGCCCACACCACTCGCAACCCGCTTCGCTTCGTTCGAGCTCAGCGCGGGGGCTCGGCCGCGCGTGCGTGGTCGACGAAGATCGGCGACGACCACGCGCGCTCCTCGGCGTCGGCGAGGCAGTCGTCATCTCGCGACGTCGGATCGCCGGCGCGGCAGGGCTCGACCGCGATGCAAGCGCCACTCGCATCCTGTTCGCAACGCAGGTTGGCGCCGTTCACGGTGGGGCTCGGCTCCTGGATCGCGCGCACGTAGTAGACGGTGTCGCGATCGCTGCTCGAGAACTCGGGGTCGTCGAAGCTCGCCACGCAGCCGCCGCCGCCCGGCGGGCAGGGCAGCACGCGCCACGGGTCCTCGATCAGATCGTCGACGCTCTCGTCCGGTCGGCTCTGCGGCCGGATGCGCACGACCTCGATCCGGTCGATGCGTGCCCGCTGCTCGCCCGGGTGGAAGCACTCGCTTCGGCACAGCTTCTCGAGCCGGTCCGCGCCGAGGGCGAAGGCCGCATCGTCGGGACAGCCCGGCTGCTGCACGAGCTCGCCGAGGGCGCGCACCTCGAACGCGGGCGGGTCCGCCGTCGCGACGCTGCTCCCCATCGGCCAGCGCTCGCCGGTCTCGGACTCGACGCGATCGAACCACAGCAGGATCCGCGGACCGCTCGTCGCGTAGACCTCCTTGCGATTCAGCGCATCCCAGATCGAGTCGCGGTCGCGTCCGGTGCTGTGCGCGGCGACCAGCCCACCGGCGCCGAAGAACGAGGCGAAGCGTTCGAAGTAGGGGCCGAGGTCGACGACCTCGCCGGCGGGCACCGCGCGGCCGACGGGATCGGCGGCGCGCAGGATGGGCGGTGGCCCGAGCTGGCCGAGCGCAGCGTCGGTCATGCTGAGCCGCGCGAACTCCTTGTAGCCGGTGCCGGGTCGCGCTGAGTGGATGTCGCTCGAGCCGATGAGACCGAAGCGGAATCGCTTGCCGCTCGCGGCGTCGCCCTCGAAGTCGCGGATCGCGAGCGCGTACTGGACCGAGCCGCCGGGCCGATGGTTGTACGCCGGCATGTAGCAGTCGGTGCACTGTCCGGCGTCGAGCCAGTCTTCGACCTGGCTGCCGGGCACGGTCAGGTAGCCGATGCTGCCGCCGAGGATCACGTGCTGACGGCGCGCGTCCGTAGCGCGGGCATCGCAGTCGTCGTCGGTCGCCCCCTCTTCGAGGCAGCGCGCGCGGATGATCTCGCCGGCCTGCCAGCACTCGGGCGTGTAGCCGTCACTGGGCGCCGGGCAGAAGGGCTCGCCGTCGCCGCCCTGGCCGAGCGCGCGCCAGGGGCGGTAGCGCTCGATGTTGCCGTGGCCGGAGAACACCTCGATCAGGAACTCGTGCCGCTCGGGATCCGAGTGGCTGCGGAGCTGCTTGTCCCAGCTCGTGAGCGGCGGTGTGTAGAAGCCCCAGGTGTTGCCGTGGGGGATCACGAGGTACGGGAAGCCCCATTCATCCATCTTCTCGAAGAGCTCGGTCGGCGTCGACGCGCTCTCGGCGCAGTCGGGCGGGAGCGCGCGCACGTCGATGCCGGTCTCGCAGCGCGTGCGGGCGCTGCGATCGCGTAGATAGAGCGCGAAGTCGTGGTAGGGCTGACGCCCCTGGCCGCCGGGCGCGGCGGCGATCAGCCCGAGTCGCATGATCGCGTTGTAGGGGTCGTCGCCGCCCGGGAAGAGCTGCTCGCGGGAGGCGATCGGGCGCGCGGGCACGACGTCGTCGTCGACGTCGCGCAGGATCACGTTCTTGTGGCCGTAGTGCGTCTCGGGCGTGGGGCCGATCTGGGTCCACTCCCAGCCGAGGTAGGTGACCATGTCTGGGTTCGCGGGGTCACCTGCGGCCGCGTTGCAGCTGCGGACCATCTCACGGGTCTCCGCCCAGTCGCGGGCGGTCAGGCTCTCGGCGTGATCGTTGATCGACCAGAAGTCGAGCCCCGCGCAGAAGCGCGCGAAGTCGCAGGCGTCGGCCGGTGGGTGCGCGCCTTCGCCGGTATTCATCGGCAGGCTGATGCTGAACGCGTCGAACGAGAGCGTCGTGTGGGCGTGCAGGTCGCCGAAGAGGATCTGCTTCTCACCGGGCGCCGCCACCTGCTCGCGCGCGCGCTCGAGCTGTGAGACGCGACGCGCGACCGTCGCCGGGGCGCGCGACGTGCTCGTGACTTCGCCCCAGCCTTGCCGCTCACCGAATACACCGAGGCTCACCACGTAGCCGAAGGCGGACGCGATGAAGACGACGAAGACGACGATCTCGAGCGTGCGGCGCACTCGATTCCTCCCGATCGGAGCACGAGCGGGAGGGTAGGGGCGATCAGGCGCTTCGAGACAGGGGGGCGCGGTCCGGTCCCGCGCGCGCGAATCCGAAGCCGATCGCACCGACGCCGAGCGCGAGCAGCGACAGCGCGGCCGCGCCGGCCAGTGGGACCGCGAGCTCGGAGGGCAGCGGTGGCGCCCCGCCGATCTGCGGCGGGTCGAGGCCCAGCGCACCGCTCACCATCTCGAACTCGACGGCCAGATCGGGGTCCTGAAAGGCGGAGTCGATCGCGACCTGCCAGGACAGGAGCACCCTGCCCCCGGAGCTGGCCGAGCCGTTGGTGCCGGTATTCGCGTCGTAGGCGGAGAGCGCCTGGACCTGGATCGTGATCGGGAAGGTCACGATGTAGTCGGTGTCGACCTTCATGCTGTGCGTCACGTTGTACAAGATGGGGCTCGCCGTCGAGGTGGCTCCGGATGCGTGATAGAGGTAGGTGCCGATCCCGCCCGCCTCCTTGATCGAGCCGTCGGACGTATAGGTGCCGCCGAAGCTGCTGCCCAGACCGCTCGCCGAGCCGTCCCCCGTCGCGAAGAAGTAGATGTCGATGTCGACATCGATGGGGCTCGGGCCCGTATAGCCCGGCTGGGACTCGATCCTGAACGCGTAGCGCGTGCTGCCGGAGACCGTCGCGCGGGCGATGCCGGAGACGTCGGGACCGGCGATGATCATCGCGTTGGCCGCGTAGCCGCCACTATCCGTCGCGAACTCGGCCCGTCCGCTGCTGTTGTTGAAGACGCCGGGCTCGACCTTGCCCCAGTTGGGGCCGCACACGGCCCCGACGTTCAGCTGCTCGGCGGGCAGGTTCGTCGGTGACACGGCGAGGACCTGATTCCCGGTCTCCATGCCGACGGCGCCGACGCCGGTCAGGCAGTCGGCGAGAGCGGAGAGCGGGACGAAGGTCGCCGCGAGGGCGGTGGCGAAGAGCCAGGCGCGTGCGAGCAGACCGAATCGGCGCATTGGGACCTCCCTCTGGCGCGGTGTCGCGCGGCTCGGGGATGGGGGCGGATCTCGCCCGATTCTACGCCCGCGGCGCAGCGCAATGGGAGTTGAATTCGCCCGTGCTTCACATTTCTGTGACGGCCTGGGTGTCGCGGCACGTGCCCAGTAGGGCGCGTCGCGCCCCTCAGCCGATCCGCGCGCTCTGGCCGCCGTCGACCGGCAGGATCACGCCCGTGACGAAGCGAGACTCGTCGCTGGCCAGGAAGAGGGCGGCGTTCGCCACGTCCCAGGCCGTGCCCATCTCGTGGCCGAGCGGCACCTGGGCGTCGCGGGCGGCGATGAGCTTCTGCTTCTCGATGCCGAGCGCCTTCGAGATGCCCTCGATCGCCATCGGGGTGTTGATCAGCCCGGGCATGATCGCGTTCACGCGGACGCCGTGGTCGGCGTTTCCCATGGCGAGGGCGTGGGTCATGGCGTTCAGCGCGGCCTTCGACACCTTGTAGCCGAAGATCGGCGCGGCGCAGACGGCGGCGATCGACGAGACGTTGATGATCGAGCCGCTCGCCTGCTCGCGCATCGCGGGCAGCGCGTGTCGGACCATCCGCCAGGGACCCTTCAAGTTGACGTCGAGAAGGTGGTCGAAGGCCTCTTCGGTGATCGAGGTCGCGCCGCCGTCCCCCGTGCCGATGCCGACGTTGTTGTGGAGCACGTCGATGCGTGCGTGCTCGGCCAGGCACGCGTCGACCGCCGCCTTGCAGTCGGCGTCGCTGGTGACGTCGGCGCAGACGGGCGTCGCGATGCCGCCTTCGCGCTCGATCAGCTCGCAGGTCTCCCGTGCGGAAGCCTCGTCGCGATCGGCGACCACCACCTTCGCGCCTTCACGTGCAAACAGCAGCGCCGCCGCCCGGCCGTTG
Source organism: uncultured Spirochaetaceae bacterium (assembly GCA_964474355.1). Taxonomy (GTDB): domain Bacteria; phylum Myxococcota_A; class UBA9160; order UBA9160; family UBA4427; genus CAYYSY01. The sequence continues at coordinate 16,755 of CAYYSY010000351.1, forward strand.
CCGATCTCGTCGCCGGGCGTCTGCCCGCCGCCCACGATCATCGCGACCTTGTCGGCCAGCCGCATCGAAGGCCTACGAGATCTCGGGCGAGGCGTAGAACTCGGCGACGTAGGCTTCGTCGTGCTGGTCCCAGGGGTGGAAGCCGGGCTTGAAGTAGGCGAGCAGGAGGTCGCGCTGCACCTCGCGGGAGATCCGGTCGATCTCGCGCGCCTGCGCGCGCATGGCGTCGGTCAGCGGCTCGGGGTCGGCCTTGATCATTCGCCGCGCCATGATCGCGAAGGCCGGACCGAACCAGAGCAGGCCGACGACGACCGAGACCATCCGCGTCAGGTAGCCGCCGCCCACCTTGCGAAGCAGGTCGAACGCGACCGCCTTGTGCTCCAGCTCCTCGGCCGCGTGCCAGCGCCAGAAGCGCAGGGCCTCGGGATGCATGTGCTTCGCGAGCTCGGGCTCGGCGAAGAGCACGTGGGCGCCGGTTGCCGTCAGGTGCTCGAAGAAGACGGTGATGCCGAGCTGGATCTTCTTCGGCAGCCAGCGGCTCGCGCTCTCCATGACGCGCGCCGCGTACGCCTCCTCGCGCTTCACGTCGATGCCGTGAGCGGCGAAGTGCGCGTTGAAGTCGTTGTGCGCGCGGGTGTGATGGCCCTCCTGCTGGATGAAGGCCTGCACGAGCTTCGCGAACTCGGGGTCATCCACGCGGTCCGCGTAGTTGCGCACCGACTGGATGAAGAAGCGTTCGCCCGGTGGGATCAGGATCGAGAACGTGTTCTCGAGATGCGTGATCAGCTTGTTGCCACCGAACCAGTACTTGGGGATCGCGTCGAGATCGCGAAACGTGAACTTGCGCGGGATGATGTCGACGCCGTCGGGCAGGGTGGGGGGAGAAGCGAGTGCCTGCGGCGAGGCTGTGGTCGCCATCGGTCATCCTCCAGTCGAGGGACGCGTCCCCCATTCTACTACCGGATGCAATCGAATCCACGCGGATTCGCTGCCGGCTCGAATTCCGTACTCATCGTCCGAACCGCGCTTTCCCTGCACTGACGATCGAGTAGCTTTGGCCTCGCCGGGCACGCGAACGGCGCCCATGGCAGCCCTCGATCGGATCGCCTCGAAATGTCATTTCGCCGAGTCCACATCATCGATACCGCCGTCGGCTCCGGGAACATCGGAGACGAGATCATCATGGAGGCGTGTCGTGACGCCTTCGGCCCGATCTTCGAGGAGTCCTACGTCTCCACATCGGCGGGCCACGACGGCCTCGGGCCCTCGAGCCGCAAGCGCTGCCGCGATGCCGACATCGTGATGCTCATGGGGACGAACGCGTTATCGCCCTATTTCCGTGTCGGGCTCCCATTCATGTGGCGGGTCCGCTGGCGCGATCTCCGTGCGTTGAGGGGGCGGGTGGTGCTCGCGGGTGTCGGCGCGACCTGGGACTTCAAGCGTGTCAGCCCGCTGCAGAAGCGCTTCTGGCAGTACGTCCTGTCACCGAATCACGTCCACTCCGTGCGGGATGCACTCGGTGAGCAGCTCGTGAAGGCGTGCGGTCGTCGCGTGCTGAAGACCTCGTGCCCCACGCTCTGGCGCTATCGCGACACGCCCCCGACCGCGCCGACCACGAAGGCACGCGCTGTCTGCTTCACGCTCAACCGCCACAAGCGCAGTCCGATCGACGAGGACTTCGTGCGCATCCTCTCCGACCACTACGAGAAGCTCTACTACTGGCCGCAGACCACGAACGATCTCGACTATCTCGAGCCCCTGCGATCGAGCGTGAAGGCCGAGGTCCTCCCGCCCAACCTCGCCGCGTACGACGCGTTTCTGCGCACGCACGAGGTCGACGTCGTGGGGACGCGCCTGCACGGCTCGATCCGCGGCCTCAACCATGGCCGCCGCACGCTCGTGGTATCGATCGACAACCGCGCCCGGGAGATGTCGCACGACACCGGCCTCCCGACGATCGAGCGAGACGCCGTGCCCGAAGAGCTGGCTGCGCGGCTCGAGGGCCAGATCCACGCTGAGATCCGGGTGAAGGGCGACACGATCGACGAATACCTGTCGCAATTTGGCTGACGCTCGCCCCGTCCGGGTCGAATCGTCGGGTCGGCCCAATGGTCGCCGCGCGGCCGCCTGGGCCCCCCTGGCCCCCATCCGAGGCACCTTCACGTCGATGATCGCGGCTCCGATCGGGGCGGGATGCCCCCCGGAACGTCGGGTATCTGACTCGTCGAGGGAGGCGCACGTTGTATCATCCAGCTGCGCTGGGGGGTGCAGGAGCCGGGGGTGGCATGGCATTCACGCACTATGACCGTTTGACCGCGCTCGACACGGTCTTTCTCGAGATCGAGTCGCCCGGCGTGCACATGCACGTGGGCTCGGTGGGCATATTCGATCCAGGGCCGCTCGCAGGCGAAGACGGCAGCATCGATTTCGACAGCGTGCTCGAGCTGAGCGAAGCGGGTCTCTCGAAGGCGCCGCGATTCCGCCAGAAGCTCGCGAACATGCCGGTCACCGGTCACCCGGTCTGGGTCGACGACGAGCACTTCAACATCATGTACCACGTGCGCCACACCGCGTTGCCGTTGCCGGGCGACGAGCGGCAGCTGAAGCGTCTCGTCGGCCGCATCATGAGCGAGAAGCTCGACCGTGCGAAGCCCATGTGGGAGCTCTGGTTCGTCGAAGGGCTCGAGGGTGGACGCCTCGCCGTCGTGTCGAAGGTGCATCACTGCCTGATCGACGGCATCTCGGGTGTCGACCTGCTCGCCGCCTTCATGGGGACGAACCCCGAGCACCGGTCCGAGACGAGCGAGCACAAGTGGATGCCGCGGCCGGCCCCGAGCCGAGCCAGCATGCTGATCGACGAGGCCCGGCGGCGGGCGTCGATTCCGGGGAATCTGCTCGGTGCTGCGGTCGGTGCCCTGCGCGGGCGCGACGAGTCCTTCGAAGAGGTGAGCCACAAGGCGTCCGGCTTCGTTGCCGGGCTGCGCAAGTCGATGTCGACCGGCTCCGAGACGCCGCTCAACGTTCCCATCGGCCCCCATCGACGCTTCGACTGGACGCGGTTCGACATGGAGGCCGTGAGGCAGGTCGGCAAGAAGCTCGACGGCACGGTGAACGATGTCGTGCTCGCGACCGTCTCGGGCGCGGTGCGCGTCTATCTCGGTGACCACGGCCTCGACGTCGACTCCATCGACTTCCGGGCGTTCGTCCCGGTCAGCACTCGGACCGCCGCGGAGCGTGGCAAGCTCGGCAATCGCGTCTCGATGATCGTCGCCGACCTGCCGGTCTCGCAGTCGGATCCGCGCGAGCGCTTCGCGTCGGTGATCGAGGAGACGAGGCGCCTCAAGTCGTCGGGCGAGGCCGAGGGGGCCGGCGTGATCGGCGAGATCAGCGAGTGGACGACCACCAGCCTGCTGGCAGGAATGAGCCGCATGGCCGCGTCGCGCCGGTCGTACAACATGGTCGTCACCAACGTGCCCGGCCCGCCGATGCCCGTCTTCATGAACGGCGGCCGGATGCTCGAGACGTATCCGCTGGTGCCGCTCTTCGACAACCAGGCGCTGGGCATCGCGCTCTTCAGCTACGACGGGGGCCTGCATTGGGGCTTCAATGCCTGCTGGGACGCCGTGCCCGACCTGCACGACTTCGTCGACGAAATCGACCGCGCATTCAAGGCGCTGCTGGCGCTCTGACGGCCCGGCGAGAGGATCCCCCATGTCCGACGTGCTCTATGACCGACTGACCCAGATGGACAACTCCTTCCTCGTCTGGGAGGACGCCGACCCCGCCGTCGCGATGCACGTCGCCTCCACGCAGATCCACGAGGCGGCGCCGCTCCGCAAGAACGATGGCTCGCTCGACATCGACCGCATCGAGGAGTACGTGTACTCGCGCCTCGACGCGATCCCGCGCTATCGCCAGCGCATCATGCGGACGCCGCTCGAAGATCACCCGATCTGGGTCGACGACGACAGCTTCAACATCCGCTACCACGTGCGCCACACGCGACTGCCGCGGCCCGGCAGCGAGCGTCAGCTGAAGCGCCTCGTCGGCCGCATCTTCTCGCAGCGGCTCGACCGCGAGAAGCCCCTCTGGGAGCTGTGGATCGTGGAGGGGCTCGAGGGCGACCGCATCGCGGTCGTCTCGAAGGTCCACCACTGCATGGTCGATGGCGTGTCGGGCACGGAGCTCATCGCGGCGTTGCTGCGGCCCGTGCCGCAGGAGAAGCCCGACCCCATCGCGCGCTGGACGCCGCGCGCGACCCCGGGCGCCGCCGAGCTCGGCGTCGACGAGATCGCGCGCGTGGCCGGTGCGCCCGCAGCGTTCGCCCGCTCGCTCACGAAGCTCGCCCGCGACGAGGACGGCGCGCGGCATTATCTCTCCGAGCGCCTGTCGGCCTTCTCTCGCCAGATGACGTCGTTCGGCGGCGCGACGCCGGTGCCCTTCAATCGACCGATCGGCCCGCACCGGCGCATGGACTGGGTGTCGATGCCCTTCGAGCGGATCCGCGAGATCCGCCAGGCCGTGGGTGGCACGGTCAACGACGTCGTCCTGGCGACCGCCGCCGGCGCCGCGGCGAGGTTTCTGTCGCGGGACCGTGGTCTCGATCTCGACGAGCTGACCTATCGCGTGATGGCGCCGGTCAGCGTGCGTGCGCCCGAGGAGCAGGGGGTGCTCGGCAATCGCGTGTCGGCCTGGGGCATCGAGCTGCCGCTCGCCGAGCCCGATCCGCTCTCACGCCTCGACATGATCCGTGAGGAGACCGAGGACCTGAAGGAGTCGAAGGCGGCGCTCGGCGGCGAGGTGCTCACCGCGGTTACCGAGTGGACGGGCTCGGGCCTGCTCTCGCTGGGCGCGCGCATGATGAACTTCGGATCGCCCTTCAACTCGGTCATCACGAACGTGCCCGGGCCGCAGATTCCGCTCTATCTGCTCGAGTCGAAGATGCTCGAGATCTACCCGCACGTGCCGCTGATGGGCACCATGGGGATGGGTATCGCGAACTTCAGCTATGACGGGACGCTCTCATGGGGCTTCTCGTCCGACTGGGATCTCGTGCCCGATCTGCACCAGCTGGCGCTGGCTACCGAGACCTCGTTCGAGGAGCTGCACGCGGCGGCGACGGAGCGCGGCTGAGCCGCGACGTCTCAGCGGGTGACGCGAGGGCTGGACTCGTCGTCGATCCTTCGGACGTGCTCCCGGATCGTTCGCACGGACTCGATCGTTTCGTCTCGAAAGAAGAGGTCCCGGTCGAAGACGACGAATGCGATCGGCGCGATGTCGCCGGCGGCAGTCGTCAAGGCTGTGCGCTGGCGCTCGTCGATCGCCGCCGCGCTCGCGTAGATCAGCAGCGCCGGCTCGAGCGCGCGCAGCTCGCCGGGCGCCAACCCGATCGTCCGCTCCTCACGACCGTGCGCCACGTTCTCGGCGCCCGCCTGCTCGATCAGGTCGGTGACGAAGTGGTGGCCGCCAGCGATCGCGAAGGGCTCGAGCGACGCGATCGCTGCGACCCTCGGGCGAGGCTGGCCATACGACTCGGCGCCGAGCCGCGCGAGCGCTCGAGTGCGCTCGCGAATGGTGTCGTGCATGAGTGGCCCGAGGCCGACGAGCGCGCCGAGCTCGCGCCAGAGCGCATAGCCGTCGTCGAAGTCGTGGGCCGCGGCGACGACGACCTCTCGGTCGGCGCGCCGGAGGCCCCGGGCCAGCTCGGCCTGTGCCTCCGCCAGCACGAGCAGATCCGGGGCGAGCTCCTCGACGTGCGCTCGCAGGTCGGGCGAGTCGGTCGGGACCACCCGAGCCACCGCGAGGCCGCGCAGCTGCGCCGAGGCGGCGTCGACACCGACGACGCGCTCGGCGCACCCGAGCTCGACGAGGAGCGCGCTCGCCATTCGCGAGAGAGAGACGATGCGCTGTGCCGGGGCGTGCACGGCGGCGACGTTCCGCTCCTCGAGGGGCGCCTCTTGCTCGCTCGTGCATCCGAGGGTGGCACCCGACACCAGCGCGAGCAGGACACCCGCGACCCGGGCCATCGATGCTGATATCATGAGCGCATGGTAGGAGCGATCTCGTTGCATCTCCCGTCGGTGCGGGCTCGTGTGCTGCTTGGTCGGTTGGCGCTCGTGCTGGTGCTCACGGCCGTGCTCGCCGGTGCGGCGCACGCGAAGAGCCACCTCTGGAAGTTCAAGGAGGTGTTCAGCAACGCGGACGGCACCATCCAGTACATCGAGATGGAGATCCTGGATCCGGAGGGGACCGGTGAGTGGGTCACGAATACTCAGGAGCTGACGTCCAACACGTCGACGTTCACCGTCCCGGGCAATCTCCCCGACGAGAACACCTACCTCCGCTCGATGCTCTTCGGCACCGCGGAGTTCGCGGCCCTGCCGGGGGCGCCCACGCCCGACTGGATCATCCCCGCGAACTTCTTCGACCCATCGGGCGACGAGCTCCGCTGGCGCGACTGGCGTGACGTATACGCCTTCACGTCTGGCCAGGTTCCCATCGACGGCATCCACGCGCTGCAGCGCAGCGACGGCAGCCAGCCCGTCAACACACCCACGAACTTCGCCGGCGCGACCGGCACGGTGAATGCCTCGCCGGGGATCGGCATGGGCGACGATCCCGTCTGGATCGCCGTGCTCGTGGCCATGCTCGGCATCGGGGCCTTCATGGCGCTCGCGCGCCGCGGCGAGTCGGTCGGCTGACGCGTCCAGACGCTGCCCGCCGCGTGATAGACTGCGCCGATGGGCCTCCTCTCGCCGCTGCTCGAAATCCAGGACATCGATCGCACGTGTGACCAGCTCCTCATCAGGCGGCGCGATCTGCCCGAGCGCGCCCAGAAGGCGAAGGTCGAGGCCCGCATCGCCAGCGTCGATGCGGCGCACGGCGAGCTCGTTCGCAAGCGCGAGGGGCTCGACCAGGCCGAGCACGACATGGCCGATCACGTCGGGGCGGTCGCCGCGCGAGCCAAGGGCGTCGAGGACACCCTCTACGGCGGAACCGTGACGGCGGCGAAGGATCTCACCGTGTTGCAGGACGAGATCGGTGTGATCCGCGCCGAGCAGTCCCAGCTCGAAGAGCAGGAGATGGCGCTGCTCGAGGAGATGGAGCAGGCCGAGAGTGAGATGGCCGAGAACCGGCGCGCGCGGGCCGAGATCGAGGGCGAGCTGGCCGAGGTCGATTCGCAGCTGAAGGCGGCCGAAGGTGTGATCGACGGCGAGATCGCCGAGCTCGGCCGGGGCAAGGCGAGCCATGCCGAAGGGCTGCCGGGCGAGGTCATCGCGGCCTACGAGTCGCTGCGCGGACACGAGCGGCTGAATGGCATCGCAGCTGCCGCGCTCTCCGAGAAGGGCTGCGGTGGCTGCAAGATGAGCCTGCCGCGCCTCGAGGTCGCGCGCATGCGCGAGAAGCCCGAGGACGCGCTGCTCCACTGCGAGAACTGCGGGCGGCTGCTCGTGCGCTAGCCGGTCACTCGCCCCGAGTCGGAGGTCCCTGCGAGAAGGCCCCGCGCATGCTGGACCCGGCCCGGCGCGCTCTCACTCCAGCCCCACGATCTCCCCGCCCACGACGTCCACTCGCTCGGCGAGCGGTCTTCGCGGCAGACCGGGCATCCGCATGATGTCGCCCGTCAGCACGACGAGGAAGCCGGCGCCGGCGTTGATCTGCACGCCGCGCACCGTGACCTCGAAGTCGCGGGGGCGGCCGTGCAGCTTCGGGTCGTCGGAGAGCGACGCCGGCGTCTTGGCGATGCAGACGGGAAGGCCGGCGTAGCCGAGCTTCTCGACCTGGGCGAGGTCGCGCCGAGCCTGTCCGGTATAGAAGACGTCGCTCGCACCGTACATCTCACGCGCCACCGTCTCGATCTTCTCCTCGACCGATGCCTCGAGCGGATAGAGCGGCGAGAAGACGTTCTCGTCACCGGGCCGCTCGGCGTGGGCCATCAGCGTGCGAGCGAGCTCCTCGGCGCCTTCGCCGCCGCGCGCGTGGTGGTCGGTCGGCGCGAACGCGACGCCGAGCGCCTCGCAGCGCGCGCGCACCACCTCGATCTCTTCGTCCGCATCCGCTGCGAAACGGTTCAGCGCGACGATCGGCCGCTCGCCGAATCGCTGGATGTTCTCGATGTGCTTGTCGAGGTTCGGCAGCCCGCGCTCGACCGCGCCCGGGTCGACGTGATCGAGCTCCTTGAGGTCGAGCCCCCCGTGCATCTTGAGCGCGCGGATGGTCGCGACGAGCACGACGGCGTCGGGGTCGAGGCCGGCGCTGCGGCACTTGATGTCGAAGAACTTCTCGGCGCCGAGATCGAAGCCGAAGCCGGCCTCGGTGATCGTCCAGTCCGAGAGATGCATCGCCATCTTCGTCGCGATGACGCTGTTGCACCCGTGGGCGATGTTCGCGAAGGGGCCACCGTGGATCAGCGCGGGCGTGCCTTCGAGCGTCTGTACGAGATTCGGCCAGAGCGCGTCGCGCAGCAGCGCGAGCATTGCGCCCGAGCCACCGAGGCGCTCTGCGGTGACCGGTGATCCGTCGTAGCCGAAGCCGACGAGGATGCGGTCGAGTCGCGCGCGCAGGTCGTTCTCGTCCTCGGCCAGGCACAGGATCGCCATAACCTCGGACGCCGCGGTGATGTCGAAGCCCGTCTCGCGCGGTACGCCCTGCATGCGCCCCCCGAGACCGACGATGATGTTTCGCAGCGCGCGGTCGTTCATGTCCATGACGCGCCGCCACAAGATGCGCCGCGGGTCGATCACGCTGTCGCCCTTGCCGAAGTAGACGTGGTTGTCGATCAGCGCCGACAGCAGGTTGTTCGCGCTCGTGATCGCGTGGAAGTCGCCGGTGAAGTGCAGGTTGATCCGGTCCATCGGAATCACCTGGCTGCGGCCGCCGCCCGCGGCGCCCCCCTTCATTCCGAACGAGGGGCCGAGCGAGGGCTCGCGCAGGGCGAGGCAGGTCGACTGGCCGAGCCGCTCGAGCCCCATGGCGAGCCCGATGCTCGTCGTCGTCTTGCCTTCGCCCGCCGGCGTGGGCGTGATCGCGGACACGAGGACCAGCCTCGGCTTCCCGGGGCGCTGGCGCTCCGTCTCGAGCACCTCGGGCGAGATCTTCGCGGCGTCGTGTCCGTAGGGCCGGATCTGCTCGGGCTGCAGGCCGAGCCCCGCGGCGACGTCCATGATGGGGTGGGGCGTGACGGAGCGGGCGATTTCGATGTCGGTGGGCATGGGTGCGGGTCCGGGTGGTTGAGGGCCAATGAGCTTTCGTCCACGAGGTCCGGGGTCGGCCCGGCGCCACGGGTCCGGCAGGGTATCGCGATCTCGCGCGAAGAGAGGACCGGCGGGGGGGCGGGGCCGGACGTGCGGCGGGCCGGGTGGCCTGGCCCGAGCGTCGGTACGCGTGTCGACTTGACTTCTGGAGATCGGGGCTTCTTGTGAAGCTCGGAATGGTCCCGCCTCGGTGGTGGGAGTGGTTGGCGTTCAGGCGCATTCCCCCAGCTTTGCTGTCGGTCATCGATCCCAGATTCCCAGGAGATCTCCCATGAGCCCCTTCCGAACCCTCGCAGGCCTGGCTCTCGCCTCGTGCCTCCTCGTCACCTTCCCGGCGTTCTCCAGCGCGGACGCGAAGGCCTCGAGCGTCGTCGTCCACATCGGGCATGCCACCGACGACCTGCACTCGGCCTCGATGGGCATGAGCCTCGCGCGATTGCTGCAGAAGAAGGGCGCCGAGGTCACCGTCTTCCTCGACCGCGAGGGTGTGAGGCTCGCCGACGGCGACATGCCGGACGATCTCGCCTGGGGGAAGAAGGCCGATCCCGTAGCGGCGATCATCGCCGACTTCGTGAAGGCGGGGGGCAGCGTCGTGCTGTGTCCTCATTGCGCGGCCGCAGCCGGCGTCGAAGCGGACGATCTGGTCGAAGGCGCACGCATTGCGAGCCAGGACGAGGTGGCGGCGCTCTTCCTGAGCGCGGATCGCGTGATCGACTACTGACACGCCGACGCGCCCGGACACGAGCCGGGCGCGGGCTGCACTCGGCCTGCGTCCCAGTTGCGTGTCGAGCGTGTGCGGAGCGGTGAATCGCCGGCTGGAGCCTCTGCCGCGCGCTCACCCGCTCAAGCGAGGCGTTTGCCCTTCCGAACAACCGGCAACGAGCGATCGCGTGCACCCGATGTGCGCCATTGACCGCAAGCCGCGCGGCGCGGAGGGGCCCTTGACGCAGCCGAGGTTCAACGTCGTCTTCGACGGCGAGACAGTCGAGTCGAAGCACCCGGACGCGGTCAAGAAGGGCCTGGCGGAGGTCTTCAAGTGTGACGTCGACGCGATCGAGCCGCTCTTCTCGGGTGTGCCGAAGACGATCGCGAAGAGCCTCGACGCGGACCGCGCGCGTGCCGTCGTCGCCCGGCTGAACGAGATCGGCGCGCTCGTCTATCTCGAAGACGTGCTCGAAGACGCGCTCGACGTCGACCAGGTCGACGGTGCGCCGGACGAGGGCGCGGCCGCCACCCCGCCGGCGCCGGCCACCAGGCAGTCTGCCCCGAAGGCTGCGCCCCGCCCGCCCGAGTCGCCCGCGCGGGCCGCTGCATCGCATGCGCCCCCGCGCGGCCGCGCGGAGGCCGGGCCGCCTTCATCGCGAGCCGTGCTGCGGTACCGCTTCGACTCGTTCATGGCGCGTGGCGGCAGCTCGATCTTCAAGGCGCTCGTCGCCACCTTCGCCGCCGTCTTCGTGGCGATCGGCGTGGCGCGGGTGCTCTTTCGGCTGCTGAGTCCCGAGACGGAGCTCCAGTACGACGAGCTCGATGCGCTCGGCAACCTCTACGTCACGTTCCTGCAGCTGACCGACCCGGGCAACATGGCGCAGGACATCCTGTCGTCGCCGTCCTACAAGGTCTTCTCGATCCTCGCCGGGCTGTCCGGCGTGATCATGCTGTCGGCGCTGATCGCGTTCATCACGAACGCCCTCGACCAGAAGATCAGCGAGCTCAAGCGCGGTCACTCGAAGGTCATCGAGACCGGTCATACCCTGATCCTCGGCTGGAACGAGCAGCGCATCGTCGAAATCGTGCGTGAGCTCATCCTCGCCAACGAGAGCGAGCCCGATGGCTGCGCCGTGATCCTCGCCGACCGGGACAAGGAGGAGATGGACGATGCGCTGCGGCTTCGGCTGCCCGACCGCAAGACCACGCGCATCGTGACGCGCAGCGGCCAGGTGACCAGCGAGGCGAATCTCGACATGGTGTCGAGCGAGTCGTGCAAGTCGATCCTCGTGCTGGCCACCTGCGACGACACCGACGACGCGTCTGCGAAGGCCGCGAGTGACGCGACCGTCATCCAGACGATCCTCGCCGTCTCGCCGGCCGAGCCCGACGACGACGAGTTCTGCATCGTCGCCGAGATCTACAACCCGACCCATCGCGAGATCGTCGAGTCGACGTTCGGCGAGCACGTCGTCACCGTCGACACGAGCGACATCCTCGCGAAGCTGCTCGTGCAGACGTCGCGCTCGGTGGGGCTGTCCGTGGTCTACAACGAGATCCTCTCGTTCGACGGCTGTGAGATGTACTTCTACGGCGCCGACTGGGGTGACATCGACTTCGAGCGCCTCGCGTATCACTTCGACGATGGGGTGCCGGTCGGGCTGCGCTCCGACGGCGTCGTCACGATCAATCCGCCGGCCGGCCATCGGATGCGGCCCGGCGACGAGATCCTGATCGTGGCCGACGACGACTCGACGATCGAGTACCTCGATGCGCCGGTCGCGACGCCGACGGTGTACCCGCTGGCGGATCGCCGCCTCGAGCAGACGGTGGAGCGCGAGCTGATCATCGGCTGGAATCACAAGGCGCCGGTGATCCTGCGGGAGTTCGCCGACTATGTGGAGCCGGGCAGTCACGTCTGCGTGATGCTCAAGGATCCCTCCCAGGCCGAGCGCGACGAGATCCTGGCGCTCGATGCCGAGCTCGAGGACGTCTCGGTCGAGATCATCGAGGGCGACCCGGTCGATCGCGATCAGCTGCTGGCGGTGCGGCCGTTCACGTTCGACAACATCATCCTGCTCGCAGGCGGTGGCTCGGAAGACGTCGAGGTCGCGCGGATCGACTCCGAGAACATCGTCGCGTTGCTCCTGCTGCGGAGCATTTTCGACACGCACCCCGAAGAGAGCGGCTCGACCAAGCTCATCACCGAGGTGCTCGACTCGCAGAACTGTGCACTGATGACCCGAGCAGGCGTGAAGGACGTGATCATCTCGAATAGGCTGGTCAGCATGATCATGGCCCAGATCTCCGAGGGCCGTGACATCAAGAAGGTCTACGACGACATCTTCCAGGAGGACGGGTCGGAGATCTATCTGAAGCCGATCTCGCTCTACTTCGACCGGATTCCGTCGTCCGTGACGTTCGCCGATCTGATGGGCATCGCGCGACAGCGAGAAGAGGTCTGCATCGGCGTCAAGGTCGCAGCCCTCGAGTCGAGCACCGACGACAACCACGGTGTCCAGCTGATTCCCGACAAGAACGCCCGCTTCTCGCTCGCGCCGGCGGACTGCCTCATCGTCGTGTCGGAAGACGAGCTCTAGCGGGTCCCTCCCGAGGCTTCGGCCCGCGATCGTCTGGCGCCGCGGACCCCGTCGCTGGTAGCGTGCCGGTGTTCGAGCCCCGAGCGCTCACCCCGGCGCGCCGCTCCCGCGGACGCCCTCGAGTCGAGGTCGGCCTGCATGTCCCACCGCATCGGATTCGTCGTGAACCCGATCGCGGGCATGGGGGGCCGTGTCGGGCTCAAGGGCACCGATGACGTGGTGGCGCTCGCGATCGAGCGGGGCGCCGTGCCGACCGCCGGCGCCCGCGCCGTCGAGGCGCTGATCGCGCTGCGCGAGGCGCTGGCCCGGCGCGCCGATCCGCCCGACGTCTCGTGGCTCACCTGTGGCGACGCCATGGGCGCCGACGCGCTGCGCGCAGCTGGCTTCGACGCGTTCGAGGTCGTGCACGAGCCGGCCGACCCGCCGAGCGAGGACGACACCCTCCGTGCCGCGCGCGCCTTCGTCGAGGCGGGCGTCGAGCTCGTCGTCTTCTGCGGCGGCGACGGCACGGCGCGCGACGTGTGCGCGGAGGTGCAGCGGCGCGTGCCCGTGCTCGGTGTGCCCGCCGGCGTGAAGATGTACTCCGCCGTCTTCGGCGTCAGCCCGGCGCGCACGGCCGAGATCCTGGTCGCATATCTCGAGGGCCGGCTCGGGGTCGCCGAGGCCGACGTGCTCGACGTCGACGAGGCCGGCTTTCGAGAGGGGCGCCTCGAGGTGCGGCTCCACGACACGGCGCTGACCCCCCACGAGCCGACGCTCGTGCAGAGCGCCAAGCAGGTGATCGCCGAGCCGACCGAAGTGGGCGCCAAGGCCGAGATCGCCGACCACGTCTGCGAGCTCATGCGCGGCGAGCCCGAGACGCTCTTCCTGCTCGGGCCGGGCAGCACGCTCGCCGCGATCGCCGAGCAGGCGGCGCTCGACAAGAGCCTGCTCGGGGTAGACGCGGTGCGCGGGGGCGTGCTCGTCGAGCGCGACCTCGCGGAGCGCGAGCTGCTCGCGCTCCTCGACGAAGTACTGGCTGGACAGAGTGGGGCGGTCTGCCTCGTGCTGAGCCCCATCGGCGCGCAGGGCTTCGTGCTCGGCCGTGGCAATCAGCAGCTGAGCCCCGAGGTCGTACGCCGCATCGGCCGCGAGCGCATCGTCGTCGTCGCGACGCCGATGAAGCTCTCGCACACGCAGGCGCTGCGCTTCGACACGGGCGACCCTTCGCTCGACGTCGAGCTTGCCGGCGATGGCTACCTGCCGGTCGTCACCGGCTATCATGTGCGCCGAATGATCCCCGTGACGATCTGAGCTCCCCACATGCCGTTCCATCCGCACACCGACGTAGATCGCGCGCAGATGCTGGACCGCATCGGCGTCGGTCGACTCGAGGATCTATTCGCAGACGTGCCCGAGCGCGCGCGCTTCCCCGGGCTCTCGCTGCCGCCGGCGCTCAGCGAGCTCGAGGTCGAGCGGGAGCTGCGCAGGGTTGCGTCGGGCACCGCGCGCCTCGCCGAGCGGCCGAGCTTCCTCGGCGCGGGCGCCGCGCGTCACTTCGTGCCCGCCACCGTCGATGCGGTGCTGCGGCGCGGTGAGCTCTTCAGCGCCTACACGCCCTATCAGCCGGAGCTGAGCCAGGGGCTGCTGCAGGCGATGTTCGAGTATCAGACCATGACGTGCGAGCTGACGGGCATGGACGTCAGCACCGCGAGCCACTACGACGGCGCCGTGGCGCTCGCCGAGGTGGCGCTGATGGCGCTCTCGGCGACGCGGCGCAAGAAGCTCCTGGTCTCGCCGACCCTCGATCCGCGCTACCGCGACGTGCTCGCGACCTATCTCGGCGGCAGCGATGCCGAGCTCTGCGCTCTGGGCGAGCCCGATGACGCGACGGCAGCCTGCATCGTACAGAGCCCGAGCTATCTCGGTCAGCTCGAGCCGGTGCCGACAATCGCCGCTGCGGTGCATGCCGCGGGCGGTCTGATGATCGTCGTGCCCGATCCCGTGTCGCTCGGGCTGCTGCGTTCACCTGGTGAGGAGGGCGCCGATCTCGTCGCGGCCGACGGCGTCGGGCTCGGCATCCCTCCTACGTTCGGTGGGCCGCATCTGGGCATCGTCGCCGTGAAGCAGGCGCACATGCGGCGCACGCCGGGCCGTCTCGTCGGCGAGACCCTCGATGCCGACGGGCGCCGTGGCTGGGTGCTGACGCTCGGCACGCGCGAGCAGCACATCCGGCGGGAGAAGGCGACGAGCAACATCTGCACGAATGCGGCGCTGTCCGCGCTCGCTGCGGCGGTGCATCTCGCGACGCTCGGTCGCGCCGGGCTGCGTCGCGTCGCCGAGCTGTGCTTTCACAAGAGCCACTACGCGGCCGCCGAGATCGCCGCGTTGCCCGGCTGCAGCGTGAACCCGCAGGCGCCGGAGCAGCCCTTCTTCAAGGAGTTCGTGGTCGAGCTCCCGGTCGGCGCCGAGCGCGCGAATCGCGCGATCGAGGCCGAGCTCGGCGTGGTCGGGGGACGGCCGCTCGCCCTCGACTTCGACGCTGCAGGGATGGAACGCCGGCTGCTGCTCGCGGTCACCGAGCTGCACACGAAGCAGGACATCGACGCGCTCGTTGCCGTGCTGGGGAAGCTGTCGTGAGCGAGCGTGGCGTCCACGACGATGCGACGCCGGGCGACGACGTCGCGCGCGAGGTCGAGCGCACGCTCTACGAGCAGAGCGTCGCGGGGCGCACGGGCGTCACCTTGCCCGCGCTCGACGTGCCGCCTGCGCCGTTGCCCGAAGACCGGCTGCGCGACGGGCTCGCGCTGCCCGAGCTCTCGCAGCTCGACGTCGTACGGCACTACCAGCGCCTGTCGCATCGAAACTTCGGCGTCGACACGGGCTTCTATCCGCTCGGCTCGTGCACGATGAAGTACAACCCGCGCCTCGGCGAAGCGGTCTCGCGCCTGCCGGGCTTCGTCGACGCGCATCCGCTGCAGCCGCCCGAGACCGTGCAGGGGCTGCTCGGGCTCATGCACGACCTTCAGGTATGGCTCGCCGAGATCGGCGGCTTCGAGGCCGTCTCGTTGCAGCCCGCGGCCGGCGCCCAGGGCGAGCTCACCGCGCTGCTCATGATGCGCGCCTTCCATCGCGAGCGCGGTGAAGCGCAGCGGACGCAGGTGCTGATCCCCGACTCGGCGCACGGCACCAACCCGGCCTCGACGACGATGGCCGGCCTCTCGGTGCTGCAGATCCCGAGCGACGCGCGCGGCAACGTCGATCTCGACGCGCTGAAGGTGGCCTGCGACGACAGCGTCGCCGGGCTCATGCTCACCAACCCGAACACCCTCGGTCTCTTCGAGGAGCGGGTCGAGGACGTCGTCGCGCTCGTGCACGCATGTGGCGGCCTCGTGTACGGCGATGGCGCGAACATGAACGCGCTCGCGGGCATCGTCCGGCCCGGCGACCTCGGCATCGACCTCATGCACTTCAATCTCCACAAGACGTTCGCGACGCCGCACGGGGGCGGGGGGCCGGGGTCGGGGCCGCTCGCGGCGTCGGCCGAGCTCGCGCCGTACCTGCCCGGCCCGGTGGTCGAGCGCGGCGACGACGACGGCTTCGCGCTGGTCGATCCCCCGAAGTCGATCGGCCGCATGTGCAATTTCCACGGCAACTTCGGCGCGCTCGTGCGGGCGTGGGCGTATATCCGACTGCTGGGTGCCGACGGACTGCGCGACGCGTCCGCCCACGCGGTGCTGAACGCGAACTATCTGCACGCCGAGCTGAAGGAGCACTTCGCGATGCCCTTCGATCGGCGGCCGATGCACGAGCTCGTCTGTCGGGGCGATGTCGCGCCCGGCGTGCATGCGGTCGACGTCTGCAAGCGGCTCATCGATCATGGCTTCCATCCGCCGACGAGCTACTTCCCGCTGATCGTGCCCGAGGCGCTCATGATCGAGCCGACCGAGACCGAGAGCCGGGAGACCCTCGACGCGTTCGTCGCGGCGATGCGCGCCATCGCCGACGAGGCGTCGAGCGATCCCGAAGCGCTGAAGGCGGCGCCACGGAGAGCGCCCGTCCGGCGTCTCGACGAGGTGCGCGCGGCGAGGAAGCCGGTGCTGCGAGAGCAGCTCGCGGCCGAGGAGCCTTCGACGTGAACGAGCGCCGGATCCTCGTGACCGGTGCCGCCGGTCAGATCGGCTCCGAGCTCGTGCCGGCGCTGCGCGCACGCTACGGGGCCGACCGCGTCGTCGCTTCGGACGTGCGGCTGCCCGCGAGCTCGATCGGCGATGGCCCCTTCGAGCACGTCGACTGCACGCACATCCGCGAGATCGACTACGCCGTGCGGCGCTGGGACGTCGGCACCGTCTTCCACCTGGCGGCTCTGCTCTCGGCCGTGGCCGAGGAGCGTCCCCGCGTCGCGTGGGAGGTCAACATGGGCGGGCTCTACCGCGTGCTCGAGGTCGCGCGCAGCCACGGCTGTGCGGTGTTCCTGCCGAGCTCGATCGGCACGTTCGGCCCGTCGACCCCGGCGGAGTCCGCGCCCCAGGATACGCTGCAGCGTCCGACCACGATGTACGGCATCACGAAGGTCGCCTCCGAGCTGCTCTGCGACTACTACCACGACCGCTTCGGCATCGACACGCGCGGCCTGCGCCTGCCGGGCCTGGTCTCGCATGTCGCACCACCCGGCGGCGGCACCACCGACTGGGCCGTCGACATCTTCCACCGCGCCGTGCGCGGCGAGCGCTACGTGTGCTTCCTGCGCGACGACACGCGCCTGCCGATGATGTACATGCCCGATGCGATCCGCGCGTTCATGGAGCTGATGGAGGCGCCCGCCGAAGCGCTCGTCCATCGCAACGCGTTCAACATCGCCGCGATGAGCTTCACGCCGGCCGAGCTCCACGCCGAGATCCGCCGCCACCGGTCCGGCTTCGAGATGACCTGCGAGGTCGATCCGGTGCGGCAGGCGATCGCCGACTCGTGGCCCGAGTCGATCGACGACTCGGCCGCGCGTGCCGAGTGGGGCTGGCGGCCCGAGTTCGACCTGCCCGCGATGACGGCGGACATGCTCGAGAAGCTGTCGGCGAGCGCGCCGGGCGCCTGAGTGCACCCGGCTTCGAGCCGCGCAGACGGGGAGATCGCGATGCCCTTCGACCGGATTCGTGCAGCCCTCGCGCAGGAGCTCGAGACGCTCGACCGCGAGGGCCGACGCAAGGGCGCCGAGAGCGTCGTCACCGCGATCGTGCCGGCCGACGGCGAGCGGGGCCCGCGCGTGCGGCTCGCGGGCGAGGGCGACCGGCTCTTCGTTCGCATGAACTCGAACGGCTATCTCGGCATGGCGCTGCGTGACGAGGTGCAGCGAGCCGAGGCCGAGGCTACGCGGCTCTTTGGCGCGGGGCCCCAGGCGGTGCGCTTCATCAGTGGGACGTTCGAGCCCCACGTCGAGCTCGAGCAGCGCCTGGCCGCCTTCCACGGGCGCGAGGCGTGCATGATCTACAGCTCGGCCTACGCGACGGTGATGGGCGTGCTCCCGCCGCTGCTCGCGCCCGGCTCGGCCGTGGTGAGCGACGAGCTCAACCACAACTGCATCATCAACGCGATCCGGCTCTCGGCTGCCGGCGGCGAAGTCGAGCGCTTCGTCTACGACCACGGCGACGTGGCTCGGCTCGAGCAGCAGCTCGAGCGTGCGGCCGGGTCGGGTGCGCGCCGGGCCATCGTGGTGACGGACGGCGTCTTCAGCATGCGCGGCGACGTGGCGCCATTGCGCGAGATCGTGGCCTGCGCCGAACGCTTCGACGCGCGCTTCCCCGAGAACGCCATCGTCGTGGTCGACGACTCGCACGGTGTCGGCGCGCTCGGCGCGACGGGGCGCGGCAGTGAAGAAGAGCAGGGCGCACGTGCGGACGTGCTCGTCGGCACCCTCGGCAAGGCGTTCGGGGTGAATGGCGGCTACGTCGTGGGCGACGCCGTGCTCGTCGAGCACCTGCGCGAGGTCTCGCCCTTCTACGTCTACTCGAACCCGATCACGTGCGGCGAGGCGGCCGCTGCGTCGACGGCCGTCGAGCTGCTCGACAGCGACGAGGGGCGAGCGCGGCTGGCGCACCTGCGCGCGATGACCGTGCGCTTCGAGCAGGGGCTCGTCGCGCTCGGCTACGAGACGATCCCCGGGCCGCACCCGGTGGTGCCGCTGCTGCTGCGGGACACCGAGAAGACGGCGGCGCTCGTCCGCCACCTGCGCGAGCACGGCGTGCTCGCCACGGGCCTAGGCTACCCGGTGGTGCCACGCGGCGAGGAGGAGATCCGCTTCCAGCTCTCGGCGGACCACACACCCGTCGACGTCGACGAGGCGCTCGACGTGCTCGCGGGGTTCGCGTCGGCCGAGTGAGCCGCCACGCCTGCGGCTCCTGTCGGTGGATGAGAAGGAGGACGCGCTGATGCCGAAGCCGGTCTACGAGCCCACGAAGGAGAGCCTGCGCGCCCACCCCGTGCCTGAGTGGTACGACGACGCGAAGCTCGGGATCTTCATCCACTGGAGCGTCTCGAGCGTGCCGGCCTTCGCGCCGCGCGGTTCGCTCGAGCAGGTGCTCACGGGTGAGGGACAGGCGGCCTCGCCCTACGCGGAGTGGTACTGGAACTCGCTCAAGCTGCCGGGCAGCGCGGTGCAGAAGCATCATCGCGAGGTGTACGGCGATCGGCCCTACGAGAGCTTCGCGGACGACTATCGCAAGGGCCTCGAGCAGTGGCAGCCCGGAGAGTGGGCACGGGCGTTTCGCGAGGCGGGCGCGCGCTACGTCGTGCTCGTCACGAAGCATCACGACGGGTTCTGCCTGTGGCCGAGCGAGGTGCGGCACCCGGATCCGCGCCGGAAGGACTGGCATACCGGGCGCGACGTGGTCGGCGAGCTCGCCGCCGCGGTGCGGGCCGAGGGCCTGCGCTTCGGCATCTACTACTCGGGCGGGCTCGACTGGACCTTCGACGACCGGCCGCTCGAGGGACTGATCGATCTCGTCACGAAGATGCCCGGCGGCGACTATCCCGCCTATGCCGCGGCGCAGGTGCGCGAGCTCGTCGCGCGCGTCGCTCCCGACGTGCTCTGGAACGACATCAGCTGGCCCGACCGCAAGGAAGAGCTCTGGAAGCTGATCGCCGACTACTACAACGCCGTGCCCGAAGGTGTCGTCAACGACCGCTGGATGCACCGCACGCGGTTGCTCCACGTGCTGCGCTTCGAGCCGCTCGCGCGCTGGCTCGACGGCATGCTGCGCCGCCGGCTCGCGCAGCAGGAGGGGATGGCATCGCCTCCCCCGCCAACCGTCTACGACTACCGCACGCCCGAGTACGCGAGCTTCCCCGACATCCAGAAGGGCAAGTGGGAGTGCGTGCGCGGCATCGACATGAGCTTCGGCTACAACCGCAACTCGCTGCCCGAGGACTTCCTGTCGCGCGAAGACCTGCTGCACTCGTTCGTCGACATCGTCTCGAAGAACGGCAACCTGCTGCTCAACGTCGGGCCGCGTGGCGAGGACGCGCAGATCCCCGAGATCCAGCTCGAGCGCCTGCGCTGGCTCGGCGCGTTCCTGCGAGACGCGGGCGAGGCCGTGTACGGGTCGCGGCCGTGGTCGCGGGCCGAGGGGGCGACGCGCGAGGGCATCCCGGTTCGCTTCACGGTCAACGCGAGTCGGCTCTACGCGACGTTGCTCGGCAAGCCCGGCGGAAGAGCGGTGACGCTGATCGACGTGCCGATCGCCGATGAGGCGAGCGTGCGCGTGCTCGGTCAGACGGAGGCGCCGCGCGTCACACGCGAGGGCGACGGTGACGTGACGATCGAGGCTGCCGGGGATTGGGCGGATCGGCCGGTGCAGTGCCTCTGTCTCGGTCCGCTCTAGGCGGGCTCGCGCAGAGCGTCAGCGGCGCGCGCACCAGACCGGGCCGTCGGGGAACGCGTAGTCCGCGAGGCTCTCGGGCGTGAACTCGACGCCCAGCCCCGGCGCGCTCGGCAGCACGTAGCGACCCCCCTGCATCTCGATGGGATCGGCGAAGTGCTCGTGCAGGTGCTCGGCGTACTCGGTGATCCGGTTCTCGAGCGTGCCGCTCACGGCGATGTAGTCGAAGGACGAGTAGTGCCGGACGTGTTGGCAGAGGCCGACACCGCCCGCGTGTGGACACACCGGGACGTCGAACTTCGCCGCGAGCAGGATCGCCGCGATCACCTCGTTCGTGCCGCCGAGCCGGCAGCCATCGATCTGCAGCACGTCGACGGCGCCCGCCTGCAGCAGCTGCTTCACCATGATGCGGTTGTGACAATGCTCGCCAGTGGCGACCCTGATCGGCCGCACGGCCTCGGCGATGCGCGCGTGGCCGAGCACGTCGTCGGGGCTCGTCGGCTCCTCGATCCACCAGAGATCGAACTCGGCCAGTGCGCGAACGTGGCGGATCGCCTCGTCGACGTCCCAGACCTGGTTCGCGTCGACCATGAGCCGGCGCTCCGGTCCGATCTCTTCGCGCACCAATCGGCAGCGGCGGACATCGTCTTCGAGATCGGCTCCGACCTTGATCTTGAAATGCGTCCAGCCGTCGGCGACGGCGGCACGGCAGCGCGTGCGAATCGTGTCTTCGTCGTAGCCCAGCCAGCCCGCCGACGTGACGTAGGCGGGGTAGCCGTCGCGCAGTAGCTCGGCCTCACGTGCGCCGCGCCCGTCGCGCTTCGCTTCGAGCATGGCCCGCGCTTCGTCGGGCGACAGCACGTCGGCGATGTGCCGGAAGTCGACGCTGCGCACGATCGCTTCGGGCTCGAGGTCGACGAGGTACTTCCACAGCGGCTTGCCGGCCCGGCGCGCGAGCAGATCCCAGGTGGCGTTCACGACCGCGGCGAGGGCGAGGTGGATGACCCCCTTCTCGGGCCCGAGCCAGCGCAGCTGGCTGTCACCGGCGAGAGCGCGCCAGAACGCGCCCGTATCGGCCTCGATCTCGTCGAGGTCGCGTCCGACCACGTGCCGCTCGAACGCGAGAATCGCCGCGACACAGATCTCGTTGCCGCGTCCGATCGTGAACGTCATGCCGTGGCCCGACAGCACGGGGTCGTCGGTCTCGAGCACTGCGACCGCAGCCGAGTAGTCGGGGTCCGGGTTCATGGCGTCGGACCCGTGCAGGCCATCCGACGTGGGGAACCGGACGTCGTGTGCGCGGAGCGCCGTGATGCGGGGGGCCATCGCGGCACTCTGGCCGACGACCTGGCCCCCGTCAACGCAGAACCGCGCGATTGGAATGGCAGGGTGCCTCGTGTAGGGTGGCTGGTGAGCGAGGAGCCGAGCCCGTGAAGCTCGAAGAACGAAGGCGTCTGGGGCACAGCGACGTGTCGGTCACGTTGCTCGGGCTGGGCGGCGCCGCGCTGGGAAACCTCTACGAGCCAGTCGCCGAGGCGAGCGCCGCCGCGACGATCGAGCGGGCTCTCTCGCTCGGCATCGGCTACTTCGATACCGCTCCCTACTACGGCTACGGGCTATCCGAGGAGCGGCTGGGGCGCGCGCTGGCGTCGGCCGACCGCGATGCGATCGTGGTCTCTACGAAGGTCGGCCGCCTCCTGGTGCCACGAGCAGGCGAGGCGCGCAGCGACCACGGCTTCATCGACGCGAACCGATTCGATCCGGTCTTCGACTATGGCTATGACGGCGTCATGCGCTCGTTCGAGTCGAGCCTCGAACGGCTCGGCCTCGATCGGATCGACGTGCTGCTGATGCACGACATCGGCGCGCTCACCCACGGCGCCGAGCGCAACGCCGAGCTCTTCGACATCGCGATGGAGGGGGGGATGCGGGCGATGCGGGAGCTCCGTGACGCGGGGGTGGTCGGTGCAATCGGGCTCGGCGTGAACGAGTGCGACGTGTGCATCGAGGCGCTGGGCCGCATCGAGCTCGACTGCCTGCTGCTCGCCGGGCGTTACACGCTGCTCGAGCAGGGCGCGCTCGACACCCTGCTGCCGCTCTGTGAGACGACCGGGACGTCGATCATCGTCGGGGGTCCCTTCAACTCCGGTGTGCTGGTCGAGCCCGGCGCGCGCGCGCGCCACTACGACTACGACACCGCGCCGCCCGAGGTCGCCGAGCGCGTCGAGCACCTGCGTACGGTGTGTGCCGACCACGGCGTACCGCTCGCGGCGGCGGCGCTGCAGCTCCCGTTGCATCATCCGGCCGTGGCGTGCGTGATCCCCGGCGCCCGTGCTGTCGACGAGGTCGAGGCGAACGCGCATTGGCTTTGGCGCGACGTGCCCGCGGCGCTCTACCGCGATCTGCGAGCAGCCGGGCTCTTGCATCCCGACGCGCCGATCGGAGGCGCCGCGTGATCGACGCGCACCAGCACTTCTGGACCACGTCGCGCGACGACTACGGCTGGCTCACGCCCGATGACGCCGTGCTGTATCGCGACTTCGGTCCGGCCGATCTCGAGCCGCTCATCGACGCGGCGGGGATCGGTCGCACCGTCCTCGTGCAGGCGGCTCCGACCGTCGCCGAGACACGGTATCTGCTCGAGATCGCAGAGGGGGCCGACTTCGTCGCGGGTGTGGTGGGCTGGGCGCCCCTCGACGCGCCGAACGCCGCGGACGTGCTCGACGAGCTGGCGGTGCATCCGAAGCTCGTCGGCGTGCGCCCGATGATCCAGGACATCGCAGATGACGACTGGATGCTTGGTGAAGCGGTCGGTGCGGGCCTGCACGCGCTCGCCGAGCGCGACCTCGCGTTCGACGCGCTCGTGCATCCGCGGCACCTGACGCGACTTCGGGAGCTCCTCGACAGAAACCCGACCCTGCGGGTCGTCGTCGATCACGCGGCCAAGCCTTCGATCGCCGCCGGTGACTTCGAAGGGTGGGCGAAGGACATGGCGGAGATCGCGCGTGAGACCAGCGCCTGCTGCAAGCTCTCCGGTCTCGTGACCGAGGCATCCCCCGATTGGGCGACGGACGATCTGCGGCCGTTCGTCGATCACCTGCTCGACAGCTTCGGCCCCGGGCGCCTCATGTGGGGCAGCGACTGGCCCGTCGTCGAGCTCGCGGGAGGCTTCGGGCGCTGGCGCGAAGCGACGCACGTGCTGCTCTCGGAGCTGGGGGAGGTCGAGCGCGCCGAAGTCCTCGGCGGCGTCGCGGCGCGCTTCTACCGTTTGGGTCACACCATGCCTTCGAACCCGGTTGGAGAACGCACATGACGAACGCGCCCCGCTTCAGCGGCATCTTCTGTCCAAACGTGGTCCCCCTCGATGAGAAAGGTGACATCGACGAGGCCGAGCTGCGTCGATACGTCGACTGGCTGATCGAGCGCGGCATCCACGGGCTCTATCCCAACGGCTCGACCGGCGAGTTCACGCGCTTCACGCCCGAGGAGCGCCGCCGCATCATCGAGGTCGTCGTCGATCAGTGCGGCGGACGGGTGCCGGTGCTGGCGGGGGCGGCCGAGGCGAACACACGCGAGACGCTCGCGGCCTGCGAGCACTACGCGAGGGTCGGCGCCGATGCCGTCGCGATCGTCTCGCCGTTCTACTACCCGTTGTCGTCCGGCGGCGTGTACGCGTACTTCGACGAGATCGGCCGCAATACGCCGATCGACGTGACGCTCTACAACATTCCGATGTTCGCATCGCCGATCGACCTCGATACGATCCGGCGCCTCGCGAGCGAGCACGAGCGCATCGCTGCGATCAAGGACTCCTCGGGCGATCTGCCCTTCATGAAGTCGATGATCGAAGCGATCCGTCCCGAACGTCCCGACTTCGCCTTCATGACCGGCTGGGACGCGTGCCTGCTCGACATGCTCGAGCTCGGCTGCGATGGGGGCACGAACGCGAGCAGCGGTGTGGCGCCGGAGCTCACACGCAGGGTATTCGAGCTCGCGAAGGCCGGGGAGATCGATGCGGCGCGGCCGGTCCAGGAGCAGATCGCGACGCTCTTCGACACGTGCTTCGGTGCGGCCGACTTCCCGGTGGGCTTCCGCATGGCGGTCGAGCTCCGCGGATTCGCGGTGGGACCGGGGCGCACGCCACGGTCGCAGGAGGACTCGCAGGGAGACGCGGCGAAGCTCGACGTGATGCGGCGACTGCTCGCGGAGGCTGGGCTCGCATGAGACGCTTCGGTCAGGTGCTGGGGATCCGCCCGGAGTGCATCGACGAGTACAAGCGATACCACGCCCGGATCTGGCCCGAGATCGAGCGCGCGATCCGCGAGGCGGGGATCCGGAACTACTCGATCTTCCTGCGCGGAGACCGGCTCTTCGGCTACTACGAGTACACCGGGCCGGACGGCGAGTACGAGTCGCGCATGCAGGCGCTGGCAGCAGCGCCCCGCATGCGAGAGTGGTGGGACGTGATGGAGGCCATGCAGGTGCCCGATGCTGACCGCGAGCCCGGGTCGTGGTGGAGCGACATG
Source organism: uncultured Spirochaetaceae bacterium (assembly GCA_964474355.1). Taxonomy (GTDB): domain Bacteria; phylum Myxococcota_A; class UBA9160; order UBA9160; family UBA4427; genus CAYYSY01. The sequence continues at coordinate 41,690 of CAYYSY010000351.1, forward strand.
GAAGAGGTGTTCCACCAGGACTGAGCTGAAGACGGTGCAGTGGCGATTCCTCCCGCTCGACGAGAGTCTGGAGAGGCGCAGGACGCAGGGCGCGGTAGCCTCTCTGACGCTGGCGCCTCGCGGGTCCCGCGGCGGCGGCGGGAATGATCGATCCTGCACGTCTCGAGCGACATCCGGAGACACCGTGGCAAGGCCCTTCGACGAAAGACCGAACGAAGGCGGTGCGTCTGGCGAAGGCTCCTTCGGCGGCGCGCCCCCCGCTCCCTTCTCGCCCGCGCGCTCCGGCTCTCGCCAGGAGACCGCCGACCGCATCCTCGACGGCGCCCAGCGCGCGCTCGGCTGCAAGGGTGTGCGCAGCACGTCGATGGAGGACGTCGCCCGGGAGTCGGGCGTGACTCGGATGACCGTCTACCGGCACTTCGCGTCGCGCGAGGAGCTGATGCAGGCGCTCACGAACCGCGAGATGGGGCGCTACTACGTCGGAATGCTCGCGCGCGGTGAGCTCGTGGAGCAGGCCGCGGGTCCGGGTGAGAACCCGGTGCTCCAGATCCTCGTCGAATCGATTCAATACTCGATTCGCCACTTCGGCGAGCATCCGATCGTGATGGCAATGCTCGAGCGCGACGCCGATCTGATCCTCCCCTTCTTGACGACCCGGGCGGACGTGATCCTGGGGCCGGCGATCGCAGCGCTGGCGCCCGACTACGATCGCTGGCGCGAGAGGGGATGGATCGGTCCGCTTCCCTCCGACCGGCTTGCCGAGTGGGTCATGCGCCTCGTGATGTCCTGGCTCATCCAGCCGAGCCCGGTGATCGACGCGCACGACCCCGACACCATCCGTCAGCTCGTGGAGACCTTCATCTGGCCTGTGCTCGACCCGAATCGCGACGACCCGGTCGGCGAATAGGCGAACTCCCATTGGCGTGCAGGTGACGCCGGACTGCGTCGATGACTCCATCTTCGCCGCATTCGCGTCCGAGTCGAAGCGTTCCAGAATCCGGTTCCCCGGTCACGTTGGGACCCGCTGCCCCCCGCACCGGAAGGGATGGGGCGAGCTGCCCCGCTTCTCGGTTCGGCCTTTCATTCAGCGACGGGGTGCACCCCTTCAAACCCCCGAAGTGGAACGCGTTCTACTCACTTCCTGAGCAGGTCAGCGGCTTCGGAGGGCTGGCACGCTGCTTGCTCTCTCTTTGTTCCCCAGCCCGATCGCGTGGGGGTCGGCGTTCGTCCCCGATTCGGCCGCGGCGCGAGGAGAGACCATGGTCGAGTACAACCCCTTCGACGACGCAGTCCTGGACGACCCCCATCCCTTCTACAAGCAGCTCCGCGATGAGGCGCCCGCCTATTACATCGAGGAGTTCGACTGCTGGTTCCTCTCGCGCTTCGACGACATCTGGGAGCAGACCGGGGATACCGCGGCGTACTCCGCTGCGAAGAAGGGCACGACCCCGGCGCACCTGCTGACGAACCAGCTGCCGGTGTTCCCGAGCGTGAACCTGATGGATCCGCCCGAGCACGTGCGCAACCGCGCGCTCATCAGTGGTGCGTTCAAGCCGCGACGCGTCGCCGCGATGCGGCCCCTCGTGAAGGACATCGTCGACCGCCACATCGGCGCCATCGCCGGCAAGGGCGAGGGCGACCTCGTGAACGACTACATCGCGAAGATCTCGATGGAGGCGTCGTGTCGGCTCCTCGGCCTGCCCGTCGAGGACGGCGACATGCTGAACGGCCTCGTGAACCGCTTCTTCGAGCGTGAGCGCGGCAAGCGGGGCATGACCGACGATGGGATGATGGCGTCGCAAGAGCTCAACACGTACCTCGAGGGGATCATCGGGGAGCGGCAGAAGAACCCGCTCGACGAAGACGTCCTGATGAACGCCTACCTCAACGCGGAGTTCGATGGAAAGAAGCTCCCGCTCGAAAACATCGCCTCGCAGATGGCGACGCTCGTCATCGGCAGCACCGACAGCTTCCCGAAGATCTTCGCCGAGGGGCTGCTCGCGCTGCACGACTCGCCGGATCAGCGCAAGGAGATGATCGAGGACAAGGGCCTCATCCCCGATGCGTTCCAGGAGGCGCTGCGCTTCGGCATGCCGACGCAGATGCTCGGTCGCGTGCTCAACCACGACGTCGAGATCCACGGTGAGACGATGAAGGAGGGGCAGTCGGTGATGTACCTCTTCGTCGCCGCGAATCGCGACGAGCGCGAGTTCGAAGACCCCGACCGCTTCGACATCCGCCGCAAGGCCAAGCGCATTCTCACGTTCGGTCACGGCAACCACGCGTGCCTCGGTATCCACATCGCGGCGCTCGAGGGCACGCTCGCTCTCGAGGCGGTGCTCGACCGGATGCCGTACTACCAGATCGATCGCGACCGTATCGAGCGGCTGCGATCCGAGTTCGTGGCGGGTATCACCGCGCTGCCGGCGACCTGGACGCCGAGCTGATGCCGTCGCCCGGTCCGTCCGGCCTGGCCGCCGGACGGGCCGCCGAGGCACCCGACGACGCGGAGCTGTTGCACGAGTCGCTCGGGGCGCTCTCGGGCCACGAGGCCGAGATCGTCGAGCGCCTCTTCGACCTGTTCTTCGAGCGGCACCCCGAGGTGCGCGAGCTCTTCGGCGAGCACTCGATCAATGAGCGCGAAGAGATGGTGCGCGAGACCCTCGTTTCGGTGCTCGCGCATGCCGAGGACGAGCCCTGGCTCGACGGCAACCTGATCGCGATGGGTCGCAGCCACGCCGAGTACGGTGTCGAGGGACGGAGCTATCCTGACTTCGTCGTCTCGATGCTCGATACGCTGGACGAGGTTTCGGCGCCCGGATGGAGCCCCGAAGTGCGGGCTGCCTGGGAGCGTGCTCTCGGCCGCATCACGGACGTGATGCGGCGAGCCGGAGACGAGCATGGCGGCGCTTGAGCCCACGAAGGCGGCTCGGGGCCGAACGAAGAGCCGAACGAAGAGCCGATCGAAGGCCCGATCGGAAGAGAGGGGTGCACCCGTGCCGGACACAACCGAAGAGCGTCGAAGTCCCTGGCTCAGGCTGCCCCGGCTGCGCGCGCCCCGCCTCGATCTCCGCTGTCCGGTGCCGAAGTCGCTCGAGCAGGTGACCGACATCGGCGACGAGGACGAGCCCGACGGCGTCGATTTGGAGAAGATCGAAGATCTCTGGCGCGCCACCGCCGATCTCTACAAGTCGGGCGCTCATCCCGCGGTCGGGGTCTGCGTCCGGCACAACGGCCGCCGAGTGCTGAACCGGGCCGTCGGCTACGCGTCCGGCGGTGGCCCCGAAGATCCGCGCGACGGACCGAAGACTCCCGTCACCGTGGACACGCCCATCTGTCTCTTCTCCGCGTCGAAGGCCATCAGCGCGATGGTGATCCACAAGCTCGACGAAGAGAACGTGCTGCGGATCGACGATCGCGTCTGCGACTACATCCCCGAGTTCTCGCATCGGGGCAAGCACCTGATGACGATCCGCCACGTGCTCGCGCATCGCGCCGGGGTGCCGAACCTGCCGCGCGCCGCCATCGACCTCGATCTGCTGAGCCAGCCCGACGACGTGGTCGAGCTGCTCTGCGAGAGCGACCTCACCTCGAGGCCCGGGCGCCTGCTGGCGTACCACGCCGTCACCGGGGGCTTCATCCTCGCCGAGGTGGTTCGACGCGCGACGGGCCAGGACATGCGCCAGGTCTTCGACGAGAAGATCGGCCGGCCGCTCGGCCTGCGCTGGCTGAGCTTCGGCGTGAAGCCGGGCGACGTCGGGGCGGTGGCGGAGAACGCCTTCACCGGCCTGCCGGTGATCCCGCCGCTCAAGCAGATCCTCGATCGCGCCCTCGGCATGGGGATGCGCGAGGTCGTCGAGCTCTCCAACGATCGCCGCTTCATCGAGGGCATCATTCCCTCAGCGAACAGCTACGCCTCGGCCGACGAGCTCTCGATCTTCTATCAGTGCCTGCTGCAGAGCGGCGAGTGGGAAGGCAAGCAGGTCTTCGCCCCGCGCACCGTCCGCCACGCGACGTCCGAGCAGAGCATCTGGGAGGTCGACTTCACCCTCGGCATGCCCATCCGCTACGGCCTCGGCTTCATGCTCGGTGGCAAGACCGTGAGCCTGTTCGGCCGCGACAACGCCTTCGCCTTCGGGCACCTCGGGCTCTCGAACGTCTTCGGCTGGGCCGACCCGGAGCGCGCGATCTCGGTCGCGCTGCTGACGTCGGGCAAGGGCGTTCTGGGGCCGCACATGCGCCCCCTGCTCGAGTGGATCGGCAAGGTCGGCGAGATCTTCCCGCGCGAGGCGGCGCAGCCTGCGTCGCAGGCGTTCCGGCGGCCGACGGGCTCGGACGCCGACTAGCTCGAATCCACGCCGTCGCGCGCCTCGCCCGTCAGCTGCCTGAGGATCGTCGCGGTGTCGTAGTAGACCCGCTCGCAGACGATCCGGTCTCCTTCGAAGATGAAGAAGGCCGTCATGCGGCACCTGAACTCACGTCCCGTCGGCTCGAGCGCGCCGAGTCGTCCGAGATGCGTGCCGAGCAGCCAGAACTCGACGATCACCGCGTCGTCCGCGTGGCGCAGCGAGATCAGCTCGTTGCGTTGGTCTGGGAACGCGCTGCGCGACTCGGCGAAGTAGCCGCGCACCTCGGCCTCGCCGTCGTGCACGCGATCGGCGGCGATCAGCTCGTAGCGCGGGTGCGAGAACGTATCGATCACGCTGTCGAAGTCGTGGACGTTCTCCGCCTCCATGTGCTGGCGGACGACGCGTTCGCGCTCGGCGCGCAGAGTGATGGCGTCTTCGGGCTCGGGGGGCATGGCTCGTACTCCTGCTTCACTCGATCCGCTTCGCGACCCCGACCGTGCGGGCCACGAGGTCTTCGAGCGACTGCTCGCCTTCACCTGCGAGGCTCAGCCCGACGCGCCCGCGCCAGGGCTCGAGCCAGCGCTGGTCGATCGGCGCACCGGTGAGACCGAAGAGTCCGCCGACCGTCGCACCGTTGCAGTCGGTGTCCCAGCCCGCGGCCACCGCCTCGCCGACGGCGGCGCCGTAGTCGCCGCCCGCGCCGCACAGCGCCCAGACGACGATGGCCAGGTTGTTGAGGGTGTGAACCGGCGACAGCCCGTCGTAGTGCGTGTGCAGTCGCGCGACGGCATCGTCTGCGCCGACCAGCTCCCGCCCCAGCCGCACGGCCTCGGCGGCGCCGCTCCCGGCCGGGACGTGTTCGAGCGCCGCATCGATGGCCGCTTCGAGATCTTCAAAGGCGGGGATCGCCGCACCGAGGGCGGCGACGAAGACGGCGCCGTGCACGCCCTCTCCGCGATGTGAGAGCGCGGCATCGCGGCGGGCCATCTCGGCGGCGCGCTCGGGGCGCCCCGGCGACACCCATCCATAGAGGTCCGTGCGGATCTGTGCGCCGATCCAGTCGTTGAACTCGTTGTCCGAGCACTCGGCGAGGTCGAAGCCCGCCGGTGCGCCCTGCGCGAAGTGCTCCGCACCGCGATCGAGCAGGGTGCGATACGCCGCGCGCTCGGCGGTGAACGTCATGCCGGCGGGGAGAAGCTGCAGCCACATGCGCGCGACGTCTTCGGTATCGAAGTCGGCGCCGCGCGACTCGAGCAGCAGGAGCGAGAGCACGGTGTAGTTGATGTCGTCGTCGGGCTCGGCGCGGGTCTGGTAGCCGCGGCAGCACGCCTTGCCGATGCCCTCTACGAGCTTGCCCCCCGGCGCGTCGGCGTCGAGCCTGACGTAGTCGCGCAGGGGCAGGTCGTCCGTCGCCTCGAGGTAGGCGTCGAGGGCGGCCTTGCCCTTCAGCATCGAGAGTACTTCGACGGGCTTGCCGAGCTGGCAGCCCGAGATGCGTCCGAGCCAGGCGGCCCGGATGCGGTCGGCGTCGATCGGGAGGGCGCGCATCACGCGATCATGACGCGTCCAGCCCCGCGTCACCAGCGGCGCTGTCGGTCGTGCGCGAGCGGGCTCAGGCGCGCGTGGCGACGCCCCGGTAGAGGCTCGCCACGATCGCCGGCCCATCTCCCATGAAACGCTCCATCGAAGTCAGCTCGAATCCGCCCTCTTCGACGAGCACGTCCATCTTGCGGTTGATGTGGCAGCCGTCGGCGATGCGGGCCCAGATCGGGTCGAGCCGATCCTGCCAGCGCGCGGTGCTCGCCTTCTCGCTGCGCCCGTGCTCGATGAACACGTACTGGCCGCCTGGCTTCAGCACGCGCCGCATCTCCGCGAGCGCCGCGAGTGCGTCGGGGATCGAGCAGAGGGTCCAGGTCGTGACGACGGTGTCGAAACGCCCGGCGTCGAAGGGCAGCTCGCCGTCGGCGCGAAGCGTCGAGCGCTCGACGGGGAAGGGGGCGTTCGCGATCCGGTCCTCGACGACGGGGACGCCTTCGGTCGACATCGGGTCGAGCCCCGTGACGTTCTGGACGTCGCCGCCGTAGTAGCGGAGGTTCAGCGCCGTGCCGAAGCCGACCTCGAGCACCTCGCCGCTCGCGAGCCCGACCGTATCGGGGCGGTGCTCGTTCATCGCCCGCATCAGCCACTCCTGGATCCGCGGCTTCATCCATGTGCGAAGGCTCATCGATTCGTCTCCTGTCGTCGGCCGGTCTGCCCGGCGGTGCGCGCCCGTAACGTCCGGGGCGATTCCGGCATTCTACCCCGTGCGCCGCGCTGCGATATCGTCTCGCGCCGCGCTCTCATCCTCCCCCCGAAATCGAGGCCCCTCCACCCGTGACCGCCCCCGCCCCCTCCGAGCCCCTCTCCTTCACCCGCGGCCCCGCCATGCCCAATCGCATCATGCTGGCGCCGCTCACGAATCTCCAGAGCAACGACGACGGCACCCTCAGCGACGACGAGTTCCGCTGGCTGACGCTGCGCTCCCACGGCGGCTTCGGCAGCGTGATGACGTGCGCGGCGCACGTGCAGGCGGTGGGGCAGGGCTTCCCCGGGCAGCTCGGCATCTTCGGCGACCAGCATCTCGAGGGGCTGACGCGGCTCGCCAAGGAGATCCGCGACAATGGCAGCGTCGCGCTCGCACAGCTGCACCACGCCGGCATGCGTTCGCCGAAGGAGCTCGTCGGCGAGACGCCCGTCTGTCCCTCGGCCAACGAGGAGACCGGGGCCCGGGCGCTCACGCTCGAAGAGACCGAGGCGCTCGTCGAGGACTTCATCGCGGCCGCGGTGCGCGCCGAGCGCGCCGGCTTCGATGGGGTCGAGATCCACGGCGCCCACGGCTACATCGTGTGCCAGTACCTCAGCGCCGAGATCAACCAGCGCGACGACCAGTACGGTGGCTCGCTCGAGAACCGGTCCCGCCTGCTCTTCGACGTCATCGATGGCGTGCGCGCGCGCTGCCGCCCGGACTTCATCGTCGGCGTGCGGCTCTCGGCCGAGCGCTTCGGCATCACGCTCGCCGACTCGGTCTCCGTCGCGAAGCGCCTCTGCGACGAGGGCAAGATCGACTTCCTCGACATGTCGCTCTGGGACGTGTTCAAGGACCCCGCAGAGGAGGAGTACGCGGGCACGAAGCTGCTCTCGCACTTCACCGAGTTCGATCGCGGCGACGTCAAGCTCGGCGTCGCCGGCAAGATCATGAGCGGCGCCGACGTGCGCGCGTGTCTCGACGCAGGTGTCGACTTCGTGCTGCTCGGCCGCGCCGGCATCCTGCACCACGACTTCCCGAAGCGGCTGGAGGCCGACGCCGACTTCGAGAGCGTGAAGGTGCCGGTCAGCGCCGACCATCTGCGCCAGGAGGGTCTCGGCGAGAAGTTCATCGGCTACATGTCGAGCTGGCCGGGCTTCGTCGGCGAGCCGGAAGAGGGCGCGTCGGCCTGACCGCGCGTTCGCAGAGCCGACCGACCTCGCATCGGATCGGCCCAAGCTGTAGCTGACGTCGTTCTCGAGCCCGTGACGGCCGCTTGCGGTGCGGCGGCCAGTGCCCTTCCGGCGATCGGCCCTCCGATGCGGGACAATCCCGCTTCGACCGCGCCCATCATCCGCAAGACCGAAGAGGGAGGCCTCGACCATGGCCACGAGCTGGAACCGCGACGACATCCCCGACCAGAGCGGCCGCATCGCGATCGTCACCGGCGCGAACAGCGGCATCGGCCTCGAGGCCGCGCGCGAGCTCGCGCGCAACGGCGCCCACGTCGTGCTCGCCTGTCGCAGCGAGGCGAAGGCGAACGAGGCGATCGGCGACATCCGGGCGGAGCTGCCCGATGCGAACGTCGAGTTCATGGAGCTCGACCTCGCCGATCTCGACCAGGTCCGACAGTTCGCGGCGGCCGTGCACGAGCGCTTCGACCACCTCGACCTCTTGATCAACAACGCGGGCGTGATGGTCCCGCCCGAGAGCCGCACCGAGCAGGGCTTCGAGCTGCAGCTCGGCGTGAATCATCTCGGCCACTTCGCGCTGACCGGGCTCCTCCTCGACCTCTTGATCTCGACCGGCGGCGCGCGCATCGTCAACGTCTCGAGCACGGCGCACAAGCTCGGCAAGATGGACTTCGACGACCTCGACTTCGAGGGGCGCGGCTACAGCGCGAGCGCTGCGTACGGACAGAGCAAGCTGGCGAACCTGCTCTTCACGTACGAGCTCGGGCGCAAGCTCCAGGCGAGCGGGTCGGGGCTCGTCGTCGCCGCGGCCCATCCCGGTTGGACGCAGACCAATCTCCAGAAGCACTCGAACGTCTTCCAGATGCTGAACCCGTTCTTCGGGATGCGGCCGGCGGGCGGCGCGCTGCCGACGCTCCGTGCGGCGACCGACCCCGACGTGAAGACCGGCGACTACTACGGACCCGATGGCTGGTTCGAGATGCGCGGTGCGCCGAAGAAGGTGCCGTCGACGAACGCCTCTCATAGCCGGCCGGATGCCGAGCGCCTCTGGAAGGTGTCGGAGGCACGCACCGGCGTGCACTTCGACTTCGGCGTCGCCGC
>CAYYSY010000352.1:0-6429 GCA_964474355.1 uncultured Spirochaetaceae bacterium
GATCGCCTCTTCGACGACCCGACGAGTCCACAGCTGAGCGAAGAGGGCATGCGTAAGGTGCAGCTCGCCATGCCGCTCCTGCTCGAGGCACTGCGCCAGCGCGAGGAGGTGTGGCGCAACGTCGAGGCGATCGAGGTGCGAGGCCACTCCGATCCCCGGGCCAGACGCGACGCGTACGTCACGAACCTCGTGGGATCGCAGCAGCGGCCGCTCGGCGTGATGATCTACCTGTCGTCGGAGTGGGCGCTGTCGCAACGCGACCGCGACGATCTGCAGCGGCTGGCCGTGATCTCGTCGTCGTCCTTCTCGCGCCCGCCCCAGAGCTGCCCCGAGGCCAACCGCGAGTGCTACCCGTTCTGGCGACGCGTCGAGATCATCCCGCACATGCGCGGCGAGCGGGTGCGCGACGACATGCAGCACCTGGTCGAGCGCGTCGAGGCACTGCTGCCGAGCCAGGACGCGGGCAGCTAGGCCCGCTCGACGCGGTGGGCCCCGAAGACAGAAGGGGCCCGATCACATCCGCAGCTGGCGCGACCGGGCCCCTCGATTCGGCACATGCCGGAGTGTCGTGTCAGAGCGCCTTGGCGATGTACTCGTACGCTACGGTCGAGACGGGAAGTCCCTTCTTCCTGGCCTGACTGCGGAGCGACTTCAGCTCCACGTCGGTCAGCATGACTGCCACGCGGTTACGTCGCGAGTCGGGCGACGGACCCTTGCCAGAGCCCTTGGGACGTCCCGCGCCGGGGCGTCGGCCGCCCCAGCTCCCCTTCTTCTTCGCTGCCTTCTTTGCCGTCTTTCTGGCTGCCATTTCGTCTCCGATGACTCGGGTCCGTCGAGCGAGGACCGGCGGATCGATTCGATCGCCCCCGAATGGGGCGGGCTCTCGACCTCTCGACACGCGTCCGGCTTCGGTTGGTGACCGACGCAGTCCGTGTACTCCGCCCATCCCGGACACGCCGTTGCTGTCTTCGATCGATCCGCTCGACTTGCCGCATCCATGCCGCGTCGGCATGAAACCCGTTTGCGTTCTCGGGTCACGAGACCTGGCCCGCCCATTGCCCCCATCACGCCGGAAACTCGAGTTGCAAGCGATCTTGAATTCCAGGGTGCATCGCGAAGGAAGAACGACGAGCAGTGCCGTGCCCCGACCCGTCTCCTGATATAGCGCCTCCCGACTCGAATCCCACATGAATCGTCTCGATTCACGCGATTTCGCAGTCGGACGCCCTCGTACCGTTCGATTCCACGAACGCGTTCATGCGCGAGTGAACGGCGATAACCGCGAACACCAATGGAGCCGATGTGACATCACTTGCGGTTCCGCATCAGGGTTATTCCGATCGGCAAGCAGGTTTCTCCCCTGCTGGACCTCGGTCCATGGGGCACGCGGAACACCGAATGGTGGCGTCGCATGCGATTACGCTCATACGAGCCGATGAACGGAGCATGATCGCGGCTCAGTCGTCGTCTCTGACTCGCGTTCCCCGGCCCCGCTTCGTCTCGCTGCGCCGCCTCTTGTCGTCGAGCCGACGTTTGACGGAGCCGCGCGTCGGCTTCGTCGCGCGGCGGGGACGATCGGGGGGCGCCAGCGCATCGCGGACGAGGGCCGCCATTCGCGTGCGCGCCTCCGCCCGGTTGCGCGCCTGCTCGCGACTCGACTGTGCGTGAACCACGAGCTCGCCTCGTCCTGTCAGCCGCGCGCCGAGTCGGGCCCGCAGGCGGGCGCGCTGCCCATCGTCGAGTGCGCGGCTCGCCGCGACGTCCCACACGAGGCTGACCCGGGTGGCGACCTTGTTCGCCCGCTGCCCGCCAGGCCCCCCCGACCGGCTGAACTGCTCGACGAGCTCTCGCGCAGGAATGACGACACCGAAGCCGACATCGAGGTCGCCGGCGTACTCCCCGCCTTCGGCGTGCGCGCCCCGCTCTGTCCGATCGTCGTCCGCCATGGTGCACGGGACTCTACCGGCGAACTCACTCGATCGGGGGAGCATCCGAGCGCCCCGGGGTCGAGAGACACCTGGCTCCCGACCCGACTCGCGCCGCCGGAGGCGCAGGTTTCCGATGGCATCGGAACCTCGGGTGATGCATCCCGGCGCCGGCTCCGCACCGTCCCGCGCTTCAGCCTGGGCCACCGGCGGACGATTGGAAGGGTGACCCACGCCACTCCACGACCGGAGACGGCGTGCCCCGAAGCCTCGGAAGTCCCGACCTTGAGTCACTCGAGTCAAGACCCGTTGATCCTGCTGCTGCACGACGGCGAGCTGCGCGACATACGCGCGCTGTTCGACACGCTCGGGATTCCGGTCCGCGAGCGCGTGGGCCCGCTTCGCCCGGCCGAAGCGAAGGCCTCGTGGCAGACCGTGGTCGCGACGCCCAAGCGGCTGCTCGAGTTCAAGGTCCAGCCCACCGGCGTATGCCCCACGCTCGTGGCGATCGCCGACCAGGCCTCGAAGACACTGAAGAGCCAGATGCAGCGGCTCCGCATCCACTACGTGGTGAACCGGCCCGTGCATCCGATGGCGCTCAGGCTGCTGCTGCTCCACTCCGTGTACAACGGCCCCGAGCGCCGCAAGCGCGACCGCGTGAGCATCGGTGCGGACGTCCGCATCAAGTCGGGTCTGTTCGCGAAGCCCGCCACGCTCGCCGAGATCTCTCAACGCGGCGCCCGCATCGTGACGCCTCACCTCGTGGCCAAGGGCTCGAAGCTCCGCATCGGGATCGGCCGCGAGCTGACGAAGTCCGGCACGCTGCGGCTGTCTGCCACCGTGGTCCGCACCGCTGCCGCGGAGGACGGCGGAATCGAAGCAGGCCTGCGCTTCGACGACCTCGGCTCGAGGACCGCCGAGCAGCTGAGGCGGTTCATCGACCTGCACCGACGCGGCCCGGTCCAGGTGCGACACCAGTTGACCGGCGACGGAACGATCTCCCAGTCGATCGTCGAGGTGGCGGGCCCGCTGCCGCCGATCGTCCCGCCCGGTCCCAGCGCTGCCGCGCCGGTGACGGCGGGCAGCGCCGCCCAGGACACGACCGACACGGAGACCTCTGCTTCAGCTTCGGCGCAGGACGACTCCGATCGCCGCGGTGCCCAGCGCCATGCGTACGACAGCCGCGTGGTCGCGCTGGTCGATGAAGCGGCCCGCGTGTTCCTCGGGCGTGACATCTCGACCGGCGGCATGCGCGTCGACACCCATCCAGAGCTGGGCATCGGCTTCCAGTGCAAGCTCGCCCTGCACGCGGGTCCGCGCAGCGAGCCCGTGCTCGTCGAGGCGATGGTCGACCGCGACGACGGCGAAGAAGGCGTGTTCCTGCGCTTCCTGAACCTGACGGGCGAGATCGAGCGCGAGATCGAGAAGATGATGCGCCGGCTCGACGTGAGCAGCGTCGAAGGCGACGAGGGCAATCTCGTGGTGTCCGAGCTGATCGAGGTCCAGGGCGCCGCACCCTGAGATCTGCCGCCAGCTGCCCTGCAGCCGGCCCTCACCCCGAGATCGCCCGCCTGCCCCCGCGCCTCAGTGATGCTCGCGAGGCCGCAGCTCGGCAGCCCCCGCCGACGCGAGCGTCGTGATCGTCACCACGTCCTCCGCCACCGACTCGCCGAGGCGAAGCCGCACGCCTCGGGCGCGCACGAGCGCATCGACGCCCTCGTCGATCACCTCGTAGCGCTCGCCCGCCACCGTCACCAGGCGCGTGGCGAGTGGCGCGGGCGGGCTGTCGAACGCCGCCGCGTGCAGCATCTCGACGCCGAAGGGCGCGACGACCTCGAGGCGACCGGGATACGCGATCGCCGTGTGGGCCCGGTCGGCGTCGACGTGGAGCGACTCTTCGATGGGCACGGTGAGACCGTTGGAGAGCACGTAGACGAGCCGCACCCACGCGGGGCCGTTGACGCGCAGGAACACGCGGATCGCCTCGCCCTCGGTGTAGCTGACGCGATCTCGCCCGCGATCGGTCCAGAGCTCGACCCGCAGCGCAGCCCGCTTCGGCGGCGGCGCGGTCACGACTGCGGGCTCCTTCACGGGAGCGGGCGCCGGCACCGCCGCCAGGCGTTCGCGCTGCGCGAGCGCGGGCTCCCAGTTGTCGGGCCGGAGCGCCACGCCGTCGGGCACGGCGTCGCGCGGCAGGGTCGTCGCAGCGCTGGCGAGCAGCGTGCCCGTCCCGAACTCGCGGGCGATCACCGTCAGCCTGATCTCGTCGCCCGACTCGAGGTGCGTGCCCTCGACCTGGAAGCGGCGGGGATCGCGCCGCTCTCGCATCTCGCCGCTCCACGCCTTCGCGAGCGCGCGCTCGAGCTCGACGGCCATCACCTGACCGAAGGGGCTCGGCAGATCGGTGGACGAGTCGGCGAGCGGCTCGAGGTCGAGGCGCCGCGGACGCGCGAGCCCCTGGGCGACGAGCTGCACGGCGAGACGATCGGCCGCGTCACCGACGCTGCGCGCGGGCGCGGCGGCGTTGTCGCGCTCGGCCTGATCGAGGGCCTGGACGACGCGCTCGAGACGCACGCCCGTCGCTGCGTCGGCGCTTCCCGCACCCAGTGCCGTCGACACGGCATCGTGACGCAGGGCCTCGGCGTGCACCGCGCGGCAGCGGGCGAGCTGGCGCTCGGCGAGATCCGCGGCGCCCGACTCGCGGGTGAGCTCGGCATCGGCGAGGCAGGCCTCGGCGCGCACCAACGCACGGTCGCGCAGACTGCGGCGCCGGGCGCCCGCGGCCTCGCGCTCGATGATGGCGAGGGCGTGCACACGCCGTGAGCCGCGGTGGATCTCGAAGCGGACGCCCTGCAGATCGAGCTCGGAGGTGGTGCGGGTCAGCGCGGCAACGCTCGCGTCGTAGCGGCCGTCGCCTTCGCGCCGGTCGTCCTCGAGCTCGAACTCGACACGCACGTGGATCGCCTGGGCCAGCGCCGCCATCGCCGCCTGCCGCGCCCGGACCTCGGCGTCGCGACCCCGCGCCTGGCCATATCCCGTGACGTAGCGCTCAGCGGGATACCGCGATGCGCGTCCGCCCGATTCGACCCAGTCGGGAGAAGCGGCGGCGACGGCCGGGAGTGCGCTCGTGATACTCACGACCGAGAGCACCATCACGGCGATCGCCCCCCGGAGTCGCCGCGCCCGATCCGTCCCCGCCGCCCGTTTCCTCATCACTCGCTCCTCATACATCACCCGCGACCACCCGCGTCCCGCCGCTGCTGCGCCGCGCCGCGCCACGCGCTGGTCCGCCGTGCGCGGCAGTGCGCAGAGAGGCCGGGTTCGTGGCACGTCGGGGCCGCGACCACGCAACCGGGTTCCGCCCGGACCGCACTCGGCGCCGACCCGCGCCAGCCGCGCCGAGTAGACGTCGCGAGAGCGGCGGAACGATCCCGCGGCTGCCGCCCCCCACGCCCGAGACGCTCCCCACGCGCGCGCCGCCCGGGCCCGACCGGACGGCGTGGAGCGGAGGAGAGAGAGAAGGAACCGGTGCGAACCCCGCGCCCGCCTCGAACCCCACTCCGGGCTCGCCCGGAACCCAAGGAGAGACACCATGCCGATCCAGTCCGAACGACGCGTCGCGAGACGCCGCCCCGCACGTCCCCCCCTCGCGATAGGGCTGCTCGTCGCGGGCCTGATCGCCTTGACCGCGGCCTGCTCCCACCGGCCGCCGCCCGGCGCCGACATGGCCAACGAGCTCGACGGCGCGCCCGAGTGGGTGAGCCGGGGCTGCGCCGCCTACTGGGGCGACGACGACGGCGCGCGCATCTGCGGCGTCGGCGCCATGTCGGGCACGCGCAATCCGGCGCTCGCCCGCACAGCCGCCATGGGCCGGGGCCGGGCCGAGATCGCGCGCAGCCTCGAGACGAAGGTCCGCGCGATGCTGAAGGACTATCACTCGACCACGACCGGCGGCGACGAGTTCGGGATCGCGGCCGCCGACGAGCAGGCGATCGACGACGTCAGCAAGCAGATCACGTCGATGACGCTCTCGGGCACGACGCTCCAGGACACCTGGATCTCGAAGAACGGCACGCTCTACACGCTGGTGGCCCTCGACGTCGATCGCTTCAACGACTCGATCAGCCGCATGTCGAACCTCTCGGAGTCGATCCGGACGGCGGTCCGCGAGCGGGCCGATGCCGCGTTCCGCGAGCTCGACGAAGAGACGGGCGTGCGCGAGCGCGACGAGCGCGTGCGTCGCAGCGAGCGCGACGAGCGCCACGAGCGCGAGGATCGGGCGAGCCGAGCCGACCCCGGCGATTGGAGCGACGGCGAGACGAGCGTCGAGTGAGGCGCAGCGTGCTGCAGAGGCTGAAGGCGGCGCTGATCGCGGGGGCGAGCCTCGCGATCGGCGCCGCTGCCGCATCGGCCGGCGTGTCACCCACTCAGCCAGCGGTGCCCCCGGGCTGCACGCTCGGCATCGCGGGCCCGGCGGCCGCCCTGATCCTCTGTCACGGGCTGG
>CAYYSY010000353.1:0-4964 GCA_964474355.1 uncultured Spirochaetaceae bacterium
GGATGCGAGAAGAGGACGGGACGTCCGGCAAACGGCGCGAGCGCCGCAGCCAGGCGCTGGTCGAGCGCAACGAGCTCGGCGTCGAGCGCCTCGAGCCCCGTGGCGAAGTCGGCCGCCGCATCGGGACGGCGCGCGGCCAGCGCCTCGCCGATCGCGCGCGCGTGCAAACGCGCGAGGCGGGGATCGAGCCACGTGTTGAAGTCGGTGGCCGCGTGCGTGTGCTCGCCTTCCGGTCCGTGCCCGTGGGTCACTGCATCGGAAGCGGCGAGGATGTGCTCGCCGAGCCCGGCGGACGTGTCCACACGCCGGTCGCCCGGCAACGTCGCGCGGGCCGTCCACGCCGCGAACCCGGCGCCGTTCTCGACGATCAGGTCGGCGGACTGGAACTCGGCCACGATCTCGGGCGGGGGCGACCAGTACGCGGGATCCACGCCATCGGGCGCAGGGAAGACCACGTCGACGTGCTCGCCTCCGATGCGGCGGGCGAAGGTCTCGAGCGGCCAGCTGACCACGTAGACGCGAAGCGCGCCCCCGCGCTCGGCACGAGGCGCCTCGGGCGCCGGCCCCTCGCTGCACCCCGTGACCGTGGCAGCGCAGACGATCCACACCACGAGCGCGCGACACCCGCGCCTCGCGCCTCGACTCCGCATGCCATCCCCCTCCTTCGATGATCCAGGTCTATACGGCGAGCATCAGCCGGACGAGCGGCTGGCCGAATCGAACCGCCAGGGCCGTCAGGATCGCAACCCCGGCGAGCGCGAACGCACCGACCAACAGCACCTCGAACGCCTGCACGAGGGCGATCGTCCCGCGATCGCCGCCGATCATCGCCATCGTCCCGAACTCGCGGCGGCGCAGCCGGAACGAGAGCATGAAGACGAGCATCGTGGTCGCCGCGGTCGCAGTGCCGGCGACCGCGATCGCGGCCACGATGTAGCCCTGCACGGCGAACACGGTGTCGAGTAGATCACTCAGCACGTGATCGGGGCGCACGATCTGGCTGGGCTCGTCGACGCCTTCGTAGCGCCCCATCAGGAGGGCCCGTGACTTCGCGTCGGGCGGCACCGCCAGCACCGCCGTCACGGGATAGTCCGACAGGTCGCCGTGGAAGTGGAAGCTCGCGCGGTTGCGCTCGTCGATGCGGTTGAACTCGCGCACCGACGCGTTCGCGGTGATGCGGTCGCCCTCTCGCTTCATCACGGTCGCCTCCGCGTCGGGCGACGCGAGATCCTGGTGGCCGTGACCGAGCCCCTCGATCACCCAGGCTGACTTCACGTCGACGAAGACCGCGTGGTCGTCGGGCCCGTAGGTGGCAGCGAGGACGCCGACCACGTTCATCTCGAGCGGGTACACCCCCGCCAGGCCGAAGGCCGTCTCGGGCGACGACACGAGGGTGTCACCCGGGCCGATGCCGAGGCGCCGCGCCGCCGACGCTCCGACGACGCACTCGCCGAGCACCGCCATCCGCCGCCCCTCGGCGACCTCGAGCCCCCGAAAGTCGAGATAGGCGAGGTCGGTCCCGACGATGGGGTGGCCGCGCGTATGAAAGCGGACGTGCAGGGGGATCGCGCGGGCGAGCCCCGCCTCGTCGATCCGCGTCGCCTCGGCGTACCGCATGGGCGCAGGCGGGTCGGACGCGAAGTAGAGGGCGCTGAGCACCAGCTCGATGGCGCTGCCCCTCGCCCCGACGAGCAGAGGCGTCGCCTTTGCGCGCGCCATCAGCTCGTCGGCGCTTCGGGCGACCAGCACTTGGAGCGCCAGCGGCAGGGTCGCCACGACCGCGATCGAAGCGGCGAGGATCGCGGTCTGCACGCGACGATGGGAGACGTAGCGCCACGCCAGGTAGAGCGCATCGCCCGACGCACTCACGGCGCGGCCCCCTCGTGCGCAGCGCCGTCGCCGCCCGAGTCGCTGAGCGCGCGGAAGTCGATCACCCGGTCGAAGCGAGCGAGCAGATCGTGATCGTGGGTGACCGCGAGGAAGGTGGCGCCCAGGCGCTCGGTCTGCTCGAGCAGCAGATCGAGCACGTGGTGCTTGTTCTCCGGATCGAGGTTGCCCGTCGGCTCGTCGGCGAGCAGGAGGCCCGGCTCGGTCACGAGCGCGCGGCAGACGGCGACTCGCTGCCTCTCGCCCTGGGACAGACGCGTCACGATCCGTGTCGCCTCTGCCGCGAGGCCGACGTCGGCGAGGAGCGACCGGCCACGATCGCGCGCGGCCGAGTCGAGACTCAGGTCCGCACCGATCCGATAGGGCAGCAGGACGTTGTCGAGCGCGTGCAGGTGCTCGAGCAGCGCGAATTCCTGGAAGACCAGCCCCATGCGCGTCACGCGATTGCGTCGCCGCGCGCCGTCGTCGAGCGCGGCTACGTCGACGTCAGCCACGCGGATCCGCCCGCGGTCGGGTGCGACGATCCCCGCCACGAGATGGAGCAGCGTGGTCTTGCCCGCGCCGCTCGGGCCGATGATCGCCACGCGTTCGCCGTCGGCGATGCGAAGCTCGGGTACGTGCAGAGCGAAGCCGCCCTCTGCGTACCTGAAATGGACGTCGTCGACCTCGATCATTCGCACCGTGCCCCGTCGACCCGCCGGCCGACTAGAGGCGCTCCTCCTCGAGCACTTCGAGCTCTGCGAGCCGCCACGCCCCGTCGACGGGCATCACGCGGAGCTCGGCGCGAACCCGGTTGCGCCGCTCGTGAATGTGTCCCCAATGCCCGACCGAGCCGCCGACCTGCCAGGTCGCGTCCGCCACGAAGCCCCCGCCGTCGGCACGCTCGGCAACGAACTCGACCAGCTCGATCTCCTTCACCTTGGCCCGGGCCCCCCCCTGACTCGCGAGCACCAGACCGCGGCGCGTCTCGAGATAGATCTGCTCCAGCAGGTCGCCTGACGCACTTCGCGCGAGCACGTCGTAGATCGCCTCCTCGTCGCGATGGTCGAAGGCCCGGTACACGTTGTGCAGCAACGCGGCCGTCACCTCCCGTCCCTTCGCTTCATCGACACGGGCCTCGGCGCCGAGCCAGAATGCGGCGCCCGTGACGATCGCAGCCAGGCCGGCTGCGACCCACCGCTGCCTCGGCCCGCGCACCGCCCGGACCCCGAGCACGAGCGTCGCCAACGCGAGCACCCATGCGGCCCATGCGGCGGCCCGCTCCCAGGCCGATGGCGGGGGACGCACGTCGACGAGCGTGGGCAGCTCCGGGTTCTTCAGGAAGTTCTGCCACTCGAGCACGCGCCAATCGGGCTCGAGGTACGTCGGCAGCGGCCCTGCCTGATCGACCGAAGACGCGGGCACCCGTGCGAGCTGATCGTGCCAGAGATCCCACTCGAGCGTGACCCGCTCGGGCAGGCCAGTCGTGGGATAGACGAAGATCACGCCGAGCATGGCCGAGTAGACGCTCAGCTCCTCGGGCGGATCGATCACGCGGCTCGTGCGGAGCGTGCGCTCGAGGAAGTGGATCCGCGCCAGCTCGGGCTCGATCCGCTGGCCGTCGATCTCGACCGGCTGTCGCGGTCGCAGGAACTCGGCCACCTTGCGCTTCAGCTCCGGCTGCATGTCGGGCGAGATCGTGTCGCGGCCCTCGAGCCCGAGATCGACCCAGCGCTGCAGATCGAGCGGGCGGACGACGACCTCCTTGCGCACCTCGTAGGGCTCGACGTAGAGGAACACGCTCATCGACGCGAAGTACTGGCGACGCAGGCTGCGCGCCTCGAACTGCGAGAAGAAGGGATCGCGCCAGTCGAGCGTCACGACCGCACTCGGCGTCATATAGCGGAAGTCGTTGACCGCGACGCCGCGGTGATAGAGCACGAACCCGACGCTGGCGCCGGCCGGTGCGCCGAGCGCGAGCTGCGGCGGCTCGCCTTCGATCGGATACACGAGGCGCGCGAACACCGTCGCGTCGGGCTCGGCGTCGTCGTCGTCGAGAGGCTCGCCCGTCACCTCGTCGCGGCGGACCCGCAGCCGGGGTCCGATCTGCTCGATGCGCCCGACGATCGGTCCCGAGCCTGGTATGACGATCGGCATGTCGGTCGTGAAGAAGGCCTCGAGTCGCTCGGCCGCCGGCTGCGGGGCTCGACCGAGCTTCTTGCGCAAGTCGTTCGGCAGCAGGTTGTGGAAGGCGCCGAGATCGGCGATCCCGATCTCGAACTCGAGCACCAGCTCGCCACGCTCGACGAAGAGCTCGGCGATCGTCTCGGCGCGCATCGCGTCGCTGCGAACGAGGGCATCGGCACGCGCGCGCAAGGCCGAGCTGCCGAGCAGCGACAGAATCGCCATCAGTATGATCGTCGTTCTTCGCATCACGTCCGGGAGACCATCGCGCTCATGATCGGACAGATCTCAGCGATCTCCCACGCCGGTCTCGAGGTCGTCGGTCGCCCGTCGAATGCCCGGCGATTCGTGAGTCAGGCGTTGCCCGGCCGAGATGAGGAGGTCGACCTTGGCGTCGCTCAGGTTGAAGCTCGTCTGGATTCGGCTCAACGCCGATCGCTCCTCCTCGTTCTCGACCTTCTCGAAGCTGATCTCGCTGTGTATGAACTCGACCGGCCGGTCCGGCGTCGAGAGATCCTCGGCGAGATCGGCGAACGTCAGGCGGGCGAGCTTCGTGACGAGCTCGTTGTTGCGCTCGATCTCGGCGCCGGAGAGCCCGTTGACGACCTGAATGGGCGATGCCGGTTTGTCCAGTTGATCCCAGGGCCTCTCTGTCTCGCTGCCCGCGTCGACGGTGACGAGCAGGATGAGCCGCACGTTCTCGTGGCCGATGCCCCGCATCGCCTCTTCGGGCTCACCGAGCGCGGCGATCGCCGCGACGCCGTTCAACAGCCCGAGGTTGTCCGAGATGCCTCCGTCGAGCAGATGGATGTACTCGCGGCCATCGAGCGACTCGATGTATTCGTGAAGCTGCCCCCGAACGAGTGCCCTGAAATCGTCCGGCGCATCATCCAGCTCGGTGGCCAGCCAGCTCG
>CAYYSY010000354.1:0-19155 GCA_964474355.1 uncultured Spirochaetaceae bacterium
CCACGCTCGTGAAGCCGGGGATCGACGCGATGATCGAGATGATGAGGAAGGCCGTCGCCTCCTCGTTCGAAGCGGGATCCTCCTTGTCGGTGCGCACGAGCTTCTTCGTCACGGACGCGAACTCGTTCTCGGGCACGGGGCAGGCGCGCCAGAACGCGTCTTCGACGCACTTCGCCTTCGCCTCGATGTCGAGGCCGGTGAGGCAGACCTTGAGGTCCTGCCGGAACCCGCCCGATCGGTTGATGCAGACCTTGAGCGTCGAGGGCGGCTGCTCGCCCTGTACTCCGCTCATCCGCACGCGATCGGGGCCGGCCTGCTCGAGGGAGATCGTGTCGAAGCGGGTCGTCACGTCGGGCCCGAAGTACTCGGGGCCGCCGATCTCGTAGAGCAGCTGCGACGTGATCGTGCCCACCGAGACCTCGCCCCCGAACTCGTCGTCGTGCTTGCCGAAGACCGTCGAGCCGTCTTCTGCGACCTCGGCCCAGGGGAAGCCGATGCGCTCCATGCCCGGCACCTCGGTGAAGAACGAGTAGTTGCCACCGGTGGCCTGGGTGCCGCACTCGATCACGTGACCGGCCGCGACGGCGCCGGCCAGCTGGTCGAAGTCGGTCCGCTGCCACCCGTGATGCCAGGCGGCGGGCCCGCACACGATCGCCGCGTCGGTGGCGCGGCCCGTGATCACGATGTCGGCGCCGGCGTTCAGCGCCTCGACGATGCCCCAGCAGCCGAGGTACGCGTTGGCGGTGAGGAAGGCCGAGGCGTCCTTGATCGGCTCGCCGGTCTCGAAGTGGCTCAGCTGGTTCGCCGCGATCAGGTCGTTCATGCGGGGCAGCAGGTCGTCGCCGCGCACGTAGGCGATCTTCGGATTCAGGCCGAGCTTCTGCGCCACCTCGGCCACGCCCTCGGCGCAGCCGTCGGGATCGAGCCCCCCGGCATTGCTCACGACCTTGATGCCCTGGTCGAGGCACGTGCCCATCACGTGCTCCATCTGGGTCACGAAGGTGCGGGCGTAGCCGCCGTTCGGGCGCTTCACGCGCGTGCGCGCGAGGATCAGCATGGTGAGCTCGGCGAGCCAGTCGCCGGTCAGCACGTCGATGGGTCCGCCGTCGACCATCTCCTTCGCGGCCGTGATGCGGTCGCCGAAGAAGCCGGAGCAGTTCGCGATGCGGATCGGATCGGCCATGTCTTACTCCTTTGAGCTGCCGGCGCTCTCCTTCGAGCTGCGGGCGCTCCATGCCGAGCGGCGCGCGGCGACGGCCGCATGCCGCGCTCAGCTGTCTTCGGTGCTTCCGTCGGCGTCGTTCTCGACCACGATCAGCACGGTGCCCGCCTCGACCTGATCGCCTTCGGCCACGCGCACCTCGGTCACGACGCCGTCTTCGGCGGCGCGAACCGGGTTCTCCATCTTCATTGCCTCGAGCACCAGCACCGTGTCACCGGCCTGCACGCGATCGCCGACGCTCACTCGGAGCTCGATCACCTTGCCCGGCATGCGCGCGACGAAGCCGCCGGCCTCGTCTTCGCTGCCGGGGATCTTGAAGCGCGGCTCGATCGTGAAGCTCACGTCGCCGCTCGGGCCACCGACGTGGATCTGGTCGCCTGCCCGCGTCACCTGCGCGTCGACGCGGCGTCCGGCGATCTCGGCGTCCAGGCCGTCCTCGCGCCAGGCGTGGACGAGCGCCGTCGCGCCGTCGGGGAAGCGATAGCGCCCGTCTCGATGCGACTGGTACTGGACGGTCACGCTCTCGTCGCCCGCGCTCAGCACGATCTTCTGATCGGGGAGTCGAGCGTTTCGCCAGCCCGACGGCGCTTCCTTCCACACGCGTGCATTCCGGCGGTTCTCGCCCTGGATCCACAGCGCGGCGACTCGCGCGAGGCGCTCGAGGTCGGCCTCGCTCGGGGCAGAGGCGCGCGCGGGCTGCACGCGATCGATGAAGTCGGTGGTGGTATCGCCTTCGAGGAATGCGTCGGTGCGCAGCGTGTTCACGAGGAAGTCGCGATTCGTGACCACGCCGCCGATATGGGTGCGCTCGAGCGCGAGGGCGAGCTGCAGCGCGGCCTCCTCGCGCGTCGGACCGAACGAGATCACCTTCGCGAGCATCGGGTCGAAGTCGGTGCCGACCACCGAGCCCTGCTCGACACCCGAGTCCCATCGGACGGCGGGCGAGTCGGCAGGCTTGAAGGCCGCCAAGGTGCCGGTGGCGGGCAGGAAGTCGTTGGCCGGGTCTTCGGCATAGAGGCGTGCCTCGATGGCCGCACCCTCGGCGAAGATCTCGTCCTGCTCGTAGCCCAGCGGCTCGCCCGCGGCGATGCGAAGCTGCTCCCGCACCAGGTCGATGCCGGTGACCATCTCGGTGACCGGATGCTCGACCTGGAGCCGCGTGTTCACTTCGAGGAAGAAGAACTCGCCCGTTTCGTCGTCGAGCAGGAACTCGACGGTGCCCGCCGAGCGATAGCCGAGCTCGCGCGCCAGACGCAGAGCCGCGTCGCCCATCGAGTCGCGCAGCAGATCGTCGACGCGCGGGGAGGGCGACTCCTCGAGGATCTTCTGGTGCCGGCGCTGGATCGAGCACTCGCGCTCGCCGAGGTGCACCACCTCGCCGTGTGCGTCGCCGAGGATCTGGATCTCGATGTGCCGGGCTCGCGACACGTAGCGCTCGAGGAAGACGCGATCGTCGCCGAAGCCGCCGAGTGCCTCGCGCTTCGCAGCGGCCACCGCCTCCTCGAGGTCGGCTTCGGCCTCGACCACGCGCATGCCCTTGCCGCCGCCGCCCGCCGCCGCCTTCACGAGCAGGGGGAAGCCGACCGAGGCCGCGTCGCCGGTGTCCTCGGAGCCGGGCAGGGTCGGCACCTGCGCCTTCTCTGCGAGGGCCTTGGCGGCGATCTTGTCGCCCATCTGCTCGATGGCCTCGGGCGAGGGGCCGACCCACGCGATCCCCGCGGCCTCGACGGCGCGGGCGAAATCGGCGTTCTCGGACAGGAAGCCGTAGCCCGGGTGGATCGCGTCGGTGCTCGTGTCCTTCGCCGCGGCGAGCACGGCGTCACCGTCGAGATACGAGCTGGCGAGGCGCACGGCCTCGTCGGCCTCGGTCACGAAGGGCGCGCTCGCGTCGGCGTCGGTGTAGACGGCCACGCAGCGGATGCCCATGTCGTGGGCGCTGTCGATGATGCGTCGGGCGATCTCGCCGCGATTCGCGATGAGGAGCGTCTTGATGGTCGTCACAGCCGGGTCTCTCCAATGAGGCGGCGGAAACTCGCACCGGGGCGCGCGATACGGAGCGGTCTCGTAGTCACAGCCGGAACACCCCGTAGCCGTCGGTGCCTTCGACGGGCTTGTTTCGGACCACCGAGAGGCAGAGGCCGAGAACGGTGCGTGTGTCGCGCGGGTCGATGATGCCGTCGTCGCTGATCGCGCCGCTGGCCTCGAGGGCGATCGAGCCCGCCTCCTGGGCACGCTCGACGGCCGCGCGGATCGCCGCGTCGGCCTCCTCGTCGAACTCGAGTCCCTTCCGCGCAGCCTGGCCACGGCGCACGATCGACATGACGCCGGCGATCTGCTTGCCGCCCATGACCGCGATCTTCGCGCTCGGCCAGATGAACGTGAAGCGATTGTTGTAGGCGCGTCCGCTCATCGCGTAGGTGCCGGCGCCGTATGACGCGCCGACGATCACCGTCAGGTGGGGCACCTCGCTGTTCGTCACCGCGTTGATCATCTGCGAGCCCTTCTTGATGATCCCCGCCTCCTCGAAGCTGCGGCCGACGATGAAGCCGGTGAGGTTCTGCAGGAAGACGAGCGGCATGTCGATCTGATTGCAGAGCTGGATGAAGTGCGCGGCCTTCTCCGCCGACTCGGGGTAGATCACGCCGTTGTTGCCCAGCACGCCCACCGGGTAGCCCTGGATCGAGGCGAAGCCACAGACGATGGTCTGCCCGTAGCGCGGCTTGAACTCCTCGAAGCGCGAGCCGTCGACGATGCGGCCGATGACGTCTCGGATCTCGACGGGGCGGCGCAGGTCGGCGTCGATGATGCCGAGCAGCTCCTCCTCGTCGAGCACGGGCGGCTCGGGGGCCAGCGAGGGCTCGGGGCCGGGCTTGCGCCAGTTGAGGTGCGACACGATCTCGCGGCAGAGCCGGAGGGCGTCGGGCTCGTCCTCGGCCAGATACTCGCCGAGGCCCGAGATGTCGGCGTGCATCTGCGCGCCGCCGAGGCTCTCGTCGTCGCTGTCCTCGCCCGTCGCCATCTTCACCAACGGCGGACCCGCGAGGAAGATCTTCGACTGCTTCTTGATCACGACGTTGTAGTCGCTCATGCCTGGCTGGTAGGCGCCGCCTGCGGTCGATGAGCCGAAGACCACGCATACCGTCGGGATCTCGAGCTTCGACAGCTCGATCATCTCGTAGAAGAAGCGGCCGCTCTCGGCGAAGTGGTTCACCTTCGCGGGCTTGCGTTTCTTCTTGTTCTTGTCGCCGTCGTCGCCGCCCATCCTCAGGTCGGCGCCGGCGCTCTCGACGAAGCTCACGTAGGGGATGTGATTGTCGCGTGCGATCTCGAGCGCGCGCATCCACTTCTTGCTCACGTAGGGGGTGAGCGCGCCGCCGAGCACGGTCGGATCGTTGGCGAAGATCACGCACTCGACGCCGGCGATGATGCCGATGCCCATGACGGCGCCGCCGCCGATGGCATAGTCGCTGTTGTAGCCGGCGAGCGAGCTGATCTCGAGGAAGGGCGTGTCGGGATCGAGGGCGAGGGCGATGCGCTCGCGCACCGGGAGCTTGCCGCGCTTCGCCAGCCGCTCGTGGTGGTACTCGCCGCCGCCGAGCTCGGCCTCGTCGAGCAGCGCCTCGATCTCGTCGAGACGCTTCAGCATGGCGTCGCGGTTTTCCTGGAACTCTTCGCTGCGCGGATCGAGGCTCGACCGCAGCGGCGGGGCGAGGAGCGAAGGCTGCATGGCATCCCCAGCTTCGATCCGCCGGGCGTAGCGCGGGCGCGCGAACCGGGGGGATCGGGTTCGATGGTGGGCGGCGCCGGAATTCACGCCGACGGAGGACAGGTAACGCTTGCGGTAATGAGAAGCAAGCAATATTTTCGCTCTTCCGCGCACGGCGAGGCTGCCGGGTAGGCAGCGCAGCCAGGTGAAGATATAGAGAGAAGGAAGGGGCATCCGTATGGGCGAAGTGCGCAGCGAGCTCGAAGACGGGGTCCTCACCGTCACCCTCGCCGACGTCGAGAACCGCAACGCGCTCGGCGCGCCGGTGCTGAACGGCATCCACGACGCGATCGAGCGGGCCAACGGCGATGACGCGATCCGCGCCGTCGTGCTCACCAACGACGGCAACACCTTCTGTGCGGGGGCGAACCTCAAGCAGCAGTCCGGCGCACAGCAGGGCGAACGGCCCAAGATCGGTCTCGACGGCCTGCTCGTGATGATCCAGCAGTCGCCGACGCCGGTGCTCGGCAAGATCCGTGGCCACGTGGTCGGGGGCGGCAACGGCCTGGCCGCGGCCCTCGACATCGCGATCGCCCAGGACGACGTGAAGTTCGGCTTCACCGAGGTCCGGCTCGGCGTGGCGCCGGCGATCATCTCGGTGGTGTGCCTGCCGAAGATGCGGCCCGGCGAGGCCATGGAGGCGTTCCTGCGCGGCAACCGCTTCACGGCGTCGAAGGCCGCCGAGTACGGGCTGATCAGCCGGGCGGTGCCCGAGGCCGAGCTCGATGCGGCCATCGACGAGGTGCTCGCCGATCTGCGACTCGGTGGACCGACGGCTCTCGGTCACGCGAAGCGCCTCGTCTACGAGGTGCCGGTCATGGATCAAGCGGAGGCCTTCAAGTGGACCTCCGAGCTCTCGGCTGGTCTCTTCAAGGGTGAGGAGGCCGCAGCCGGCATGAAGGCGTTCCTGAAGCGCGAGAAGCCGCCCTGGGCCGCGGACGCCGAGTAGCTCGAGCCGGCCCCGCTCGACCCCCTTCCACCAGGAGACCTCCCATTGCTCCCCATCAGCCAGGACTTCAAGGACGAGGTCGACGAGCTCCACGCGTTCCTCGAGACGCTCACCCCCGAGCAGTGGGACGAGCAGACCGGCTTCATGGAGTGGACGCCGTGGGACGTGGTGGCGCACCTCCACTACTTCGACGTCGTGTCGATGGCGTCGCTCGAGGGCGAGGCCGCCTTCGCCGCCGAGCGCGATGCCGTGATGGACGCCGTCCGCACGGGCAAGACGAACAAGCAGGTTGCGCGCGACCGCTTCGGCGACATGAGTGCTTCGGCCTTGCTCGCGACCTGGCAGTCGACCGCGCACGACCTGGCTGCGGCGCTCGGCGAGTCCGAGCCGAAGCGGCGCCTGCCCTGGTTCGGCCCCGACATGGGCGTGCCCATGTTCACCACCGCGCGGTACATGGAGACCTGGGCCCACGGTCAGGAGATCTACGACCTCGCGGGCGTGACGCGCAGCTACGACGACCGCATCAAGAACATCGCCACCATCGGGGTGAAGACCTTCGCCTGGACCTTCGTCAACCGGAAGCAGGAGCCGCCGGGCCCGCTCCCCTACGTCCGCCTCGAGGCGCCGTCGGGTGAGATCTGGGAGTGGGGCGAGCCGAAGGACGAAGAGTGCGTGCGCGGCAGCGCGATCGACTTCTGCCACGTCGTGACCCAGGGCCGCAACGTCGCCGACACGAAGCTCGAGGTGGTCGGGCCCGTCGCGAACGCGTGGATGAAGATCGCGCAGTGCTTCGCCGGTGGTCCGGTCGATCCGCCTGCGCCGGGCACCCGCGGCCCGAAGAGCTGAACACCTCAATCGAACCGAGGAAGACACCATGGATCTGGAGATCGACGCGCGATACGACGCGTTTCGCGCCGAGGTGCAGGAGTTCCTGAAGGAGCATCGTCCGAAGGGTCGCGTGGCCATGGACGAGCAGGGCAAGCCCGCCCGCGTCGAGTGGCTCTCGAAGCTGATCGAGCACGGGTACTGGGCGCGCACGATCCCGAAGGAGTACGGGGGCTACGGTGCCGAGCCGGACATCCTGCAGACGGTGATCATGGACGAGGAGTTCAACGCCGCCGGCGTCGCGCGCGGCACGATGGCCCAGGGCCCCTCGATGCTCGTGCCCACGCTGCTCGCCCATGGCACCGAAGAGCAGAAGCAGGCCTGGGTCGGCCCGACCATGCGCGGCGAGGTGGTCTGGTGCCAGGGCTACAGCGAGCCCGGCTCGGGCAGCGACCTCGCGAGCCTCTCGACCTCGGCCGTCGAGGACGGCGACGACTTCATCGTGAACGGCCAGAAGATCTGGACGAGCACCGCCGACCTCGCGCAGATGTGCTTCATCCTCATTCGCACCGAGCCCATTGCTTCGAAGCACGAGGGCATCAGCTACTGCCTGATGGACATGTCGACGCCCGGCATCGAGATCCAGCCGCTCCGCACCATGAGCGGCGACATCGGTGAGAACTCGTTCAACCAGGTGTTCCTGAAGGACGTGCGGATCCCGAAGGCCAACGTCGTGGGCAAGCGTGGCGAGGGCTGGAAGATCGCGAACACGACGCTCAAGCACGAGCGCAGCTCTCTTTCGGGCAACGCCGAGGGCACGTGGATGAAGCTCGCGAAGCTGGTGCAGAGCGAGACGGTGAATGGCGTGTCGCTGATGGAGAGTCCCGTCTATCGCGACCGGCTGATGAAGCTCCACGCGCGAGCGCTCTCGATGAAATGTCACTCGATGCGGATGTTGACCTGCTCGCTCAAGGGCGAGAACCCCGGTGTGGCCGGTCTCATCGTGAAGCTCCAGAACTGTCAGCTGAGCTTCGACATGGCGTCACTCGCCATCGACGTGATGGGCGAGCTCGGCGCGCTCTACGACCACACGAAGTACGAGCGCGAGCGCGGCTGGTGGCAGGCCCACTCGTTCTTCTCGCTGGGTCTCATCATCGGCGGCGGTACGGCGCAGATCCAGAAGAACATCATCAGCGAGCGCGGGCTGGGCATGCCGCGCGAGCCGAAGCCCGCGAAGGTCTGAGGGGGTACAGGCAATGGATTTCGGACTCTCCGAAGACCAGGTGATGCTCGAAGAGACGCTGCGTGGTTTTCTCGCCGAGCAGGTGCCCATCGAGCGCGTGCG
Organism: uncultured Spirochaetaceae bacterium; assembly: GCA_964474355.1. Classification (GTDB taxonomy): domain Bacteria; phylum Myxococcota_A; class UBA9160; order UBA9160; family UBA4427; genus CAYYSY01. Next base: position 8,108 of record CAYYSY010000354.1, read on the forward strand.
CGAGCTGCGCCACGACCCGCAGCCGAACGACCGCAAGATCTGGTCGGCGCTCGCCGAGCTCGGCATCGCGGGCGTGCTCGTGCCCGAGGCACAGGGCGGGGCGGGGCTCGCGCTGCTCGACGCGGCGCTGGTGTCGGGCGTGCTCGGTCGTGCCGCGACACCGACGCCCTTCCTCTCGACGTCGGTCATGGCCGTGACCGCGTTTGCGGCGCTCGGCGGCGAGCAGGCCGATGGCTGGCTCTCGCAGATCGCGACGGGCGACCTCGTCGTCGGCGTCGCCGCGACCGAGCTGTTCTCGGTGCGCGAGCGCGCGGGCGTGCGACTCGACGGAGGCCGCCTGAGCGGCAAGGCCATGATGGCGATCGACGCGGTCGACGCCGACCTGCTGCTCGTCGCGGTCGACGATGCCACGCTGGCCGTCGTCGATGCCAGGGCCTCGGGCGTCGCGATCGAGCGACTGCTCACGATCGATGCGACGCGTAGCACGGCCGAGGTCGTCTTCGATGGTGCCGAGACCGTCGCGGTCTTCGAGGGCGCGGGCGAGGCGATCCGACGCATGCTCGAGGCGGGGCGGATCGCGCTCGCCGCGGACCTGCTGGGCTGCTGTGAGGAGATGGTCGAGCGAGCGGTCGCCTACGCCAAGGAGCGCAAGCAGTTCGATCGCTTGATCGGCTCGTTCCAGGCGGTCAAGCACATGTGCGCGGAGATGATCGCCGAGGTCGAGCCCGCGCGTTCGCTCGTGTGGTACGCGGCGCACAGCTTCGACGCGATCCCCGACGACGCACCGCTCATGGCCTGCCACGCGCTCGCGCATCTGTCCGAGATCGGCCGCGAGATCGCGAGCGTCTCGACCCAGGTGCACGGGGGCATCGGCTGGACCGACGAGCAGAATCTCCACTTCTGGTTCAAGCGCATCGGCAACGCCCGGCATCTGCTCGGCGGGCCGGAGCATCTGCGCGAGCGTGCGGCAACGCTTTCGGGGCTCGTCCCCGCCGCCTGAGACCGGGCCGCATCGCAGCCACCCACCGTCGAGGAGTGCCATCCCATGCGTACCCCCCTGGCCGAAGAGCTCGGTCTCGAGTTCCCGATCTTCGCCTTCACCCATTGCCGCGACGTCGTCGTCGAGGTCTGCAAGGCCGGCGGCATGGGCGTCTTCGGCGTCGCCGCGCACTCGGCGGACGGCCTCGAGGCCGAGCTGCGATGGATCGAGGAGCGCATCGGCGACAAGCCGTACGGCGTGGATCTGCTGCTGCCAACGAAGTTCGCGGGCAGCGATCGCGGCGGCTTCGATGCGTCCCAGCTCGACGAGCGCATCCCCGACACGCACCGCAAGTTCCTCGACGACCTGCTCGAGCAGCACGGGGTGCCGCCCCTGTCCGAGGGCGCCTCGGTGGGCGAGCAGTTCGCGGTGGGCGCCGACAGCCAGCGCGAGGTCGCGGAGATGCTCTTCGAGCATCCGATCAGTCTGATCGCGTCGGCGCTCGGGCCGCCGCCCGCATGGATGATCGAGACGGGGCGCGAGAAGGGCGTGAAGGTCGCCGCGCTCGCCGGCACCGTCGAGCACGCGCTGCGCCACGTCGAGGCGGGCGCCGACATCGTCGTCGCCCAGGGCTACGAGGCCGGCGGGCATACGGGCACGATCTCGACCATGGTGCTCGTGCCCGAGGTCGTCGACGCGGTGGGCGACCGGGTGCCGGTGCTCGCTGCCGGCGGCATCGGCAACGGTCGACAGGTCACCGCGTCGCTCGCGCTCGGCGCCCAGGGCGTGTGGTGTGGATCGGTGTGGCTGACGACCGAAGAGGCCGAGACGCATCCCGTCGTGAAGGAGAAGTTCCTCGCCGCGGGCCCCGGCGATACGGTGCGCAGCCGCTCGCTCACCGGCAAGCCGGCGCGCCAGCTGCGCAGCGCCTGGACCGATGCGTGGGAGGACGAGTCGAACCCCGACCCGCTGCCGATGCCCCTGCAGCCGCGGCTCACGCGTGAGTACCAGGCGCGCATCAACCGCACCGCCCACAACAACGAGGGCTCGAAGCAGCTCGCCAACTACTTCGTCGGCCAGATCGTCGGCTCGATGAACCACGTGAAGAGCGTGCGGACGGTGATGGAGGAGCTCGCCGTCGAGTACGCGGACACGATGGAGCGCCTCGACGGGTTCATCGAGGAGTAGCCGCGCCTACGGCCACACTCAGGGTCGCACCTCGTAGAACGCGTTCAGCGGATCACCTTCGTAGTCGAGCTCTCGGAACCGGGTGAACCCGGCCGCTTCGGTCATGGCCCTCGCCGTGTTCGCGCTGAAGCCCAGCGTGCCGAGCCCGGCGCCGTCGGGCTTCGACATCGACGAAGACATGCAGAAGCCGATCGAGATGCCGTAGAGCAGGGCGCCCATCGGGTGGTGGAGGTTCTCGCGCAGGGTGTCCTGGCACCGGACGTCCTTCACGAGCCACGCACCGTCGTCGGCCACGATGCCGCGGATCGCCTTCGCCGCCTCCTGCGGGTGCGTCATGTCGTGCATGCAGTCGAGCACCATGACGAGGTCGAACATGTGCGAGCCGTCGAACTCTTCGGCGGCCGCGACCGAGAGCTCGACGTTTTCGAGACCGGTAGCCTCGGCGCGCGCCTTCGCGCGGGCGATGGCGGTGGGCGAGGGGTCGATCCCGACGAAGGTCGCCTCGGGAAAGGCCGTCGCCATCTCGCAGATGGCGACGCCCGAGCCGCAACCGACGTCGATGGCCGTGCCACCGGCGCGCAGCTTCTCGGCGACGTCCGGCAGCATCGGCAGGATCTCGGTGGGGAGCCGCTTGTGCTCGGCGCCGGTCGAGATCTCGACCATGTGCGCCCCTTCGTCACCGTGATCGTCCCAGCTCATTCCGATGCCGGTCTCGAATGCCTCGACCAGGCGATCGATGCGCTCGCCGCCCATGGGCCGGCCGTGGAAGAGCCAGCCAACGTAGGCGGGGGCGTGATCGTCGAGGAGCAGGCCGGCGACCTCGTCGCTCAGCCGGAACGACTCCTCGTCGACGTACTCGGTGACGCCCGACGCCGTCTGCTGGCGGAGCCACTCGAGCACCCACCGCCGATGCAGGCCGACGGTCTCGGCGAGGTCGTCGACGCCGACGGCGCCCTGGCCCCGCATCGCCTCGAAGAGGCCGAGCCGGAGCCCGAGATGGGTCATCAACGAGGCGAGCTCACCGGTCTTGTGCGCAATCAGCTGGCCGATCAGCTCTTCTGCGGTAGGGGCCATCGCGGTTCTCCGGGGTGGGCGAGGGGATGCGTTCGAGCCGATCTTGCCCCGAGTTGGGCGCCAGGGCCAATCCATCATTCGATCGTGTCGTGATCGAATCGTGATCCGGCGGCTCCCGCCGTTCGCGGAGCGTTCCCCCCCCCTGAAGAAAAGAGAAGAGAGGCGTCAGCGCACGGCGAGGCGATCCCCGACGCACAGGGTGCCCTCGCGCGCGACCTGCAGGTAGGTGCCGAAGATCCGCCCGCTTCCGAATCGCTCTTCCTTGGGCTTCTTCGGGAGCGACCTCAGGAGATCCGACGCGTCGCGTTCGCCGGTGTGCTGATCGGTAGACACGATCACGCAGCGCTCCGCGGGCGTTACCTGGAGGAGGCGCACCGCGTCGTTCTCGAGCGACTCGAGGGTGTCCTCCCGGTGCGCCTCCAGCCCTTCGACCACGACGTTCATGCGAAAGCGCTCCATCGGCACGGGCGCCTCGAGCCGCGCGTTCAACGCGTCGAGCGAGGCGACGTTCGCCAGCGACACGGGCGACGCGGCGGTGAAGCTCCGCTTCGGCTCGTCGTGCAGCAGCTTCATCTGCGGGATCGGGAAGTTGATCCGCCAGGGCTCGTCCGTCGCGACCAGGCGCACCTCGTCGCCGAGGGCCAACGACAGCCAGCCCGCGACCTCGTCGCCCTGATCGACCGTCTCGAACTCGTCGAGCACCCATCGTCCCGGGAGCCGGTCGCCGTCGGTGCGGATTCGGTGGACGAGCTCGCCCGCCTCGGCGTGCGCGAGGATGAGCGTGCCCGCCTCGGCATCGACCCGGGCGCCGATCGAGGCGGCCCGGGGCGTCTCCTTCTGATCGACGAGGGCGCCGCCCTTCCACATGGTGAAGCAGCGGTCGCCGCGCACGCCGAGACGGGTCACTTCGATCTCCTGGTGCGCCACGCCCTGGCAGCCCTTGACGGGGTAGGTCCAGAGCTCTCGAACGACGACTTCCTGCATCGCGCTGTCCTCCTGTGTGAGGGGCTCCAGGCCCCAGCCGGGATCATCGGGAGATGCGCGGAGACGGTCTACGCCTATTATGTCGTTCGATGTCGGATAACCGCCAAATCGCTCCCCTCGTCGAGCTCCGGCTCGGCGTCCCCGTCCTCGGGCTCGCCGAGGATCACGGCCCCCACGAGCCGATTCCGCCTCATCGCCACGACGCGGCGCAGCTGATCCACGCCGCGAGCGGTGTGATGAAGGTGCGCACCGAGCAGGGGCTGTGGGTGGTGCCGCCGGCGCGCGCCGTATGGGTACCGTCCTTCGAGACCCATGCCATCGAGATGTCGGGTGCGGTCGAGCTACGCACGATCTATCTCGCCCCCGACTTCGCCCCGGCCGATCTGACGCAGTGCTGTGTCGTGCAGGTCAGCCCCCTGCTGCGGGCTGCGATCCTGCGCGCCGTGGAGTTCGGAGGCGAGTATTCGTCTTCGGGACCCGAGGCCAACGTCGCCGCCGTGATTCGTGACGAGATCCGCGTCGCACGCGTGGCGCCGCTGCATCTCCCGATGCCCTCCGACCCGCGCGCGCTTCGCGTGGCCGAGGTCTTCTCGCACGATCCGGCCGACCGCCGTGCGCGGGCCGAGTGGGCCCGCCTCGCCGGGGCGAGCGAGCGCACCCTGGAGCGGCTCTATCACGCCGAGGTCGGGATGAGCTTCGGGCGATGGCAGCGTCAGGTGCGGCTCTTGCGCTCGCTCGAGCTGCTCGCGGCCGGTCGGAGCGTGACGGTGGTGGCGATCGACGTGGGCTTCGAGAGTCCGAGCGCCTTCATCGCGATGTTTCGGAGCGCGACGGGCACGACCCCCGGGCGCTACTTCGAGGCGCCGACCGACGGATAGATCGTGCAGTCGGGGTGCGTTCGGTTCGCGGTCAGCTCCGCTCCAGCACGTCGCCGGGCCGGTCGGTGAAGTCGCGCACCGTGCCGCGAATGCGCTCGCCGCTCGCCATGCGCTCGGGCGAGTAGGTGTGGCACGAGCCACCGACCATCGCGCCGAAGACCTCGGCGGTCGGCATCCGCTCGAAGTCGTGCTGGCGCCCGAGCCCGATGAAGAACGCGCGCTGCAGCACCCATGCCGCCTCGAGCGCTTCGGGGTCGGTGATACGTGCGAGATGTTCGCGGAAGGGGGCGGTCCCGATCTTCAGGCCGGCGAACGAGGCGTCGTCGGCCTCGACGATCTGCATGCCTTCGAGGTGCCACCGCGCGCAGGGCTCCTCGTCGCGAGCGAGCGAGCAGGTGGTGGCTCGGCCTTCGCGATCGGGCATGGCGAAGTCGTAGCGCCGTGCAGCCGGGCCACCCCGTGCAGCACGCGCCGCGTGGGCGATCGCCAGACAGGCGAGGTCGTGCCAGTGGGTGCACTGCTCACGAGCCGGGGAATGACGAAGGAGCTCGAGGAGGGGGAGTTCGAGGGCGACGCCCTCCATTCGCCGAAGCGGGGTCAGCGCGCCCGGGCACGTCGTCCAGGGCACGCGCACGGGCTCGCCGTCGATCTCGCACACCGCGGCGTCGTCGTGGCGCACGCGTACGGCGAAGTGATGGAAGTCGTCGGCGAGCTCGCCGCGCACCTCGCCGGCCGCCGCCTCGACGAGGATCGTGCGCCGGTAGCACCCGTGCCCGTAGTCGGAGCGGGCGGGGATCTCGTGTCTGGGGTCGTTGGATGAGCCTGCCATCGGGCCCTCGATCATACCCTCGTACGTGGCGTTATCCTCCGGCGATGACCACCCAGCCCCCCATCGTAGACGTGACCGGCCTCGTGGAGGGCGACGCCGCCGCGCTCGCCCGCGTCGCTGCCGATCTGCCCGGCCCCTGCACCGAGTGGGGGGTGTTCCAGATCGTCGGGCACGGCGTGCCCGAGCAGGAGCTCGCCGAGTTCGACGCCGCGATGAACGCGTTCTTCGCGCGGCCGCACGAGGAGAAGCGGCGCCTGCTGCGCACGCGCGACAACGCCTGGGGCTACTACGACGAGGAGCTCACGAAGAACCGTCCCGACTGGAAGGAGGTCTTCGACTACGGCGCCGAGCGGAGCGACGGCCGCCACAGCGACGGCGTGAACCAGTGGCCGACGGGGCGAGGCGCGGAGGACGAAGCGTTCCGACACGCGCTGCTGCGGCACCACGCCTCGTGCGAGCGCGTCGCCCACGCGGTGCTGCGCGCCTTGTGCGCGAGCCTCGGCCTCGAGGCCGAGACGCTCGCGCCGTTCTTCGCCCAGGACTCGAGCTTCGTCCGGCTGAATCGCTACGCCCCGTGCGACGAGCCGGCGGCGCCCGACGCGCCCTTCTTTCCCGACGAGGGACATCTCGGCGTACACCATCACACCGACGCGGGCGCCTTCACCCTGCTGTTGCAGGACGACGTCGAGGGTCTGCAGGCGTACGTCGGAGACGAGTGGATCACGGTCGAGCCCGTACCGGGCGCTCTCAACGTGAACCTCGGGGACATGCTCCAGGTGTGGAGCAACGACCGCTACCGATCGCCGCTGCACCGCGTGATCGTGCACCGCGACCGCGCGCGCTGCAGCGCGCCGTTCTTCTTCAATCCAGGCTACGAGACCGTGTGCGCGCCGCTGCCGGGGCTGCTCGAGGCCGGCGAGACGCCCCGGTTCCGTCCGGTCTCGTGGTCGCATTTCCGCGACCAGCGCTCGGCAGGCGACTACGCCGACTACGGTGCCGAGATCCAGATCGAGGACTTTCGGATCGGCGCGGGCTGACGCCCGCTCGCCCTCAGCGCGGCTGAAGCCACTTGGGCAGGAAGTCGTAGGCGTCGAGCTTCGCCTCCGCGTCGAACGCGACCCCCGCGCCACCCAGCATCTCCGCGAGCCGCCCTTCGTTGAAGGCGTCGAAGGCCTCGGTACATCCCCCGACGAACTCCCCGCCGACGAAGATCTGCGGGATCGTCTTCATGTCGGTGTGCGCGGTGAGCGCCACGCGCACCTGCGCTCCCCACTCGTCCTTCTGGTTCTCGGCGGAGTCGAGGTCGACGGACGTGTACGGGATGTCGAGCTTCGAGAAGAGCTTGCGGACCGACCAGCAGAACTCGCACCACTCGAGCGCGAACATCACCACCGGGTCGTCGTTCGACGCGAGGGTCCGTTCGAGGAACGCGCGGGCCTCGGGAGTCACGATGGCGGGGGCCTCGTCCTGCTCTTCGGCGGGCGGCGGCGGGGGAGGGGAGACGTCGAACCGCACGTTCGGCGTCGACTTCGACAGCGCGATCTCGGCCTCGGTCATCTCGTCGGCGATGTCCTCGAAGAGCGGAGTCGAGAGGTAGCGCTCGCCGGTGTCGGGGAGCATGCAGAGCACCTTGCTGCCCTTCGGCGCGCGCCTCGCCACGGCGAGGGCGCCGGCGAAGGTCGCGCCACCCGTGATGCCGGCGAAGATGCCCTCCTGCTGCGCGAGGGCGCGCGAGGCGGTGAGTGCGTCGGCACCGGCGACAGGCATGATCTCGTCGATGAGCGACTCGTCCGCCGCTTCGCCCGCGATCTTCGGGATGAAGTCCGGTGACCAGCCCTGCATGAGGTGGGGCCGAAATTCGGGATGGCTCTCGGCCGGCGCGCCGTCGTCGCTTCGCACCTGCGCCACGCCGCTGCCGAGCAGCGGCACGTTGTCGGGCTCGCACACGACGATCTTCGTCTCGGGGCGCTCCTTCTTCAGCACGCGCGCCACGCCGGTGAGCGTGCCGCCGGTGCCGAAGCCGGTCACCCAGTAGTCGAGCCGATCGCGCTCGAAGTCGCCGAGGATCTCCTGGGCGGTGGTGCGCGAGTGCATGTCGGGGTTCGCCTCGTTCTCGAACTGCCGGGCGAGGAACCAGCCGTGCTCCTCGGCGAGCTCCCGGGCCTTCTGCAGCATGCCGCTGCCCTTCTGGGCGGCCGGTGTCAGCACGACCTTCGCGCCGAGGAAGCGCATGAGCTTGCGCCGCTCGACGCTGAAGTTCTCGGCCATGGTCACGACGAGCGGGTAGCCCTTCTGCGCACACACGACGGCGAGACCGATGCCCGTGTTGCCGCTCGTGGCCTCGACCACGGTCTGTCCGGGCTTCAATGCGCCACGCCGCTCGGCATCTTCGATCACGCCGAGGGCGAGGCGATCCTTCACCGAGCCGCCGGGGTTGAAGGCCTCGACCTTCACGTAGACCTCGACGCCCTCGGGCTCGAGCTTCTGCGTGCGCACGACGGGCGTGTGGCCGATGGTCTCGAGAATGCTCTGGTGTCGTGCCATGGCGATGCTCCCGGGGCGGTCTGGGATGAGATGTGGCGCAGCCTATCACGAAGCAGCGCGCGCGAGGTGTCCTCGTCCACCCATGCGCTTCCCCGCTATCCTCGCCGCCATCTTCTCTGCCCCCAGCCGAGCCGTCGGCGCGCCCCGTCCCTGTGTCTCCGGACCCCCGCCATGTTTCGAACCCTCCGCTCCGTCATGCGCTTCCGCCGCTTCGAGACCGATCGCGTGAAGCGCCGGCTCGCGCGAGCCGCGAGCGTCGAAGACCTGCGGCGGATCGCGAAGCGCCGCCTGCCGGGCGGTGTCTTCGACTACATCGATGGCGGTGCAGAGGACGAGCTCACGCTCCGGCGCAACGTCGAGGCCTACCGGCGCGTCGAGCTGCGGCCGCGCGTGCTCGTCGATGTCTCGAAGGTCGACGCGCAGGCGACGGTGCTCGGGCGGCCCTTGCCGATCCCGCTGATCCTCTCGCCGACGGGATTCACTCGCATCGCCGATCCCCAGGGCGAGCTCGCGGTGGCCCGCGCTGCCGAGCGGGCGCAGCTGCCCTACACGCTCTCGACGCTCAGCACACGCTCGATCGAAGAGGTCGCGGCCGTCTCTGCGGGACGCAAGTGGTTCCAGGTGTATGCGTGGCGCGATCGCGGGCTGCTCGCAGAGATGCTGCAGCGCGCGAACGAGAGCGGCTACGAGGCGATCATGCTGACCGTCGACACCGCGGTGCTCGGCCGCCGCGAGCGCGACGTGCGTCGGGGCTTCGAGCTGCCGCCGAAGATGGGCCTCGACACGCTGCTGTCGGGCGCGTTGCATCCGGGCTGGACCTGGTCGTTCGCCCGCGCAGAGCCCATCTCGTTTGCGAACGTCGTCGGTCGCTCGGTCGGCGACGGGAGCGACGCGGTTCGCCTCGCCGACTACATCAACGGCCAGTTCGACCCCGCGCTCTCGTGGCGCGACGTCGAATGGTTCCAGCAGCACTGGTCGGGCCCCATCGTGCTGAAGGGCGTGCAGACCCTCGAGGACGCACATCTCGCCGCGAAGGCGGGCGTACAGGCGATCGCGCTCTCGAACCACGGCGGCCGGCAGCTCGACGGCGCGCCGCCGCCCCTCGAGCTGCTGCCGAGCGTCGCCGACGCCGTGGGCGATCGCATCGAGATCTACTGCGACGGGGGCGTGCGGCGGGGGAGCGACGTCGTGAAGGCCGTGGCGCTGGGCGCCCGCGCCTGCATGATCGGGCGCGCCTATCTATATGGGCTCGCGGCGGGCGGCGAGCGCGGGGTCGATCACGTGCTCGCCCATCTGAAGGACGGCGTGCTGCAGACGATGGCGCTCAGCGGCTGCCCGAGCCTCGGCGACCTCGGGCCCGACCGCGTGCGCCGCCGCGACGACCACGTGGATATGGAAGCGTAGGTGAAGGGCCAGACGATGAAGATCCAGCTGCTCGTGTACCCGGACATGACCCTGCTCGACCTGGTCGGTCCGCTCCAGGTCTGGTCGCTCTGGCCGGGGGCGCAGACCCAGACCGTCTGGAAGGACACCGCGCCGGTCATGACCGACACCGGCATGGCCGTCGTGCCGAGCCACTCGTTCGCCGACGCGTGGCCGTCACCGGACATCGTGTTCTCGCCGGGCGGCACCGCCGGCACGTTCGCTGTGATGGCGGACGCCGAGGTGACGGCGTTCATGAGGTCGCGGGGTGAGCAGGCGAAGTGGGTGACGAGCGTCTGCACCGGCGCGCTGGTGCTCGGTGCATCGGGGTTGCTCGACGGCTACGAGGCCACGACCCATTGGCTGGCGCTCGACGCGCTCGAGGGGTTCGGCGCGACGCCCGTGAAGCAGCGCTGGGTGATCGATCGCAATCGCGCGACGGGCGGTGGCGTCACCGCGGGCATCGACTTCGGCCTCGCGCTCATGGCGGAGGTCGCCGGTGAGGACGTGGCGCGCGCCGTGCAGCTCGGCCTCGAGTACGCGCCGCAGCCGCCCTTCGACTCGGGCACGCCCGAGAAGGCGCGGCCCGAGACGGTGGCCCAGGTGAGGGAGTGGTTCGGCGCCGCCTGACGGGGCCAGCGTTGCCGCTCGCTGCGATGGGCGTGGGCGCGGTCGTGTACAGTCCGTCCCCGAACGCTCAGGGAGACGCGCAGGCGGTGGTGATCGGAGAAGGACGCGGGGGAGCCGGCGCCGGGTCGGGGCGCGAATGGCACGCTCGTTCGCTCGCCTGCGCCTGTGCGTTCCTGCTGGTCTCGGTGTCGATCGTCGCGATGGTGGGTGCGTGCTCCGAGGCGGGCTCGCCCGTCGAGGCGGACTCCGTCGATCCCGCATCCGGCGCGGCAGCGGCGCCCGAGCCCCCGACACCGGTCGCCCCCCACTTCGAGCCGCGACCGCTCCTGCCGCCTCCGCCGCCGCCCCCTCCCGGCGCCTTCGCCCTCGAGTCCGAGCTCGTCGCAACGCCGGTCGACGTCGACCTCGTGGCCTCGCCGGCCTCGATGTGGATCGATCGCGAGTTCGGTCGGCTCGACTTCGGTCCCGACGAGCAGCGTCGCCTCACGAACGGCTGGCACCGCGCTCAGCCCGCGAAGGA
>CAYYSY010000355.1:0-11533 GCA_964474355.1 uncultured Spirochaetaceae bacterium
CGGGGCTGCTCGCGGATCGACATCTCCGCAGACCGCTCTTCATTGCGGTCGCGCTCGTGGTCGACGGGCTCTGCTTCTTCGCGTTGACCCTGGACGTGTCGTTTCCACTCTTCATGGCGATCCGCTTCCTCGAAGGCTGCGGGCACATCGTCGCTCTCTCGCTGCTGCTCGGGCTTGCCCACGGCGCGCGTCCCGAGCACGAGCGGGGGCTCGCGATGGGCCTCGCCGGGGGAGGGCTCCTGCTCGGCGTTGCCATCGGCGCGCCGATCGGCGGGCTGCTCGGCCGAGACGACGCGCTGATGCCGCTGCGGGTCGGGGCCGTGCTGCTGCTCGTGACCGCGGCGCTCGCGGCCACGCTGTTGCGCGAGACGCGGGTGCACGGTCGCAAGCGCGCGGGGCTCGGCGACATGCTCGGCATGGTGCGGGACCGGCCGCTGATCCTGGCGCCACTCGCGTTCGCCTTCGCCGACCGCTTCACCGTCGGCTTCTTCACCACGACCTTCTCCCTCTATCTCACGCGGATCCACGGCTTCGGCCCGGCGCAGATCGGCGGGCTCATCGCCTCGTTCATGCTGCCCTTCGCGCTGTTGTCCGTGCCACTCGGGCAGCTCTCGCGCCGCCTCTCACTGGCCGTGCTTCTCTGTGGGGGCAGTGCGCTCTACGGCCTGGCCGTGGGGAGCCTCACCTTCTGGCCGCCCGGCGCGCTGCTCGTGCTCATGGTGGCCACGGGGACCCTCGCGGCCGTGATGTTCGTTCCGTCGATGCTCATGACGACGGAGCTCTCGCCCGAAGAGCTGCGTACGACGTCGTTGGGCGCGTTCAACGCCGCCGGAAGCCTCGGCTTCATCGTCGGTCCGCTCGTCGGCGGGCTCGTGAGCCAGACCGTGGCGGCGGAGGCGGGCTGGGCAGCCGGCTATCGCGCCGCGTTCCTGGTCGCCGGCGCCGCGGAGCTGCTGCTCGCCGCGTCGACGTTCGGGGCCCTGCGGCGCTTCGAGCGGGCGCGCCGCCGGTCGGCGTCGGAGTCGGTAGGATGAGCACCGACGGGGGAGGATGATGAGCGCCACGGAATCATCGAGCGCCATCGATCGCGTGCTGGGCCTCGTCGGCGCGGACGACGAGGCGGACGTCGCGGGCAAGCTGGACATCGCGAAGCAGCTATTGATCCTGCACGCCGCGATCCTCGCATGGCATGCCCTCTGGATCCAGCTCGTCCTCCCGTCGACCGTGATGGCGCTCGGCATCGTGAGCGTGATCGCACTGGGGACGAGCGGCTGCTTCGCCGCATCGCTGCTGCCACGCTTCGCGAGCTGGTCCGCGCCGGTCGCGTTGCTGCTGCTGCTCTGCAACGTGGCTCTGACCCTGCCCGGCACGAGCGGGCACACGATCCTCGCGTCCTTCTGCCTGCTCTTCTTCGTCGTGCTCGATGAGCGGCGGCCCGAGCAGAGCGCGACGCTCCTCCAGGCGTTGAAGTGGACGGTGCTCCTCGTCGTCGCGTGGTCGGGGCTGCAGAAGCTCCTGTACGGGGCCTGGACGGGCGGCGAGTTCCTCTCGGTCGCGATCGCTACGGGTGAGCCGATCGGCGCGTTCTTCGAGTGGGCGGTGCCGGCGGCGGAGGTCGCGCGGCTGCAGTCGCTCGATCCGACTCTCGCCGAAGAAGGCCCGTTTCGCGCCGATGCGCCGATGCTCGTCCCGGTCAGCAACCTCGTGTGGATCCTGCAGGTGACGCTCCCGCTCGGGCTCCTGCATCGGGCGACCCGGCTGCCCGCGGTCGCAGCACTGCTCGCGCTGGTCGTCGTCTTCGATCTCTTCGCAGCCCGCGAGGTCCTGACGAGCCTGCTGCTCGCGATGCTGCTGCTGCTGCATGCGCCGCGCGACTGGATCGAGCGCGCGTACTGGCCGCTGGTCGTGCTCTACGTCGCCGCGCTCGGTGTGGCGATGGGGCTGCTGCCTGGAGGCGGGCTGCTCAAGGGGACCTGGGTGCCCGGGAGGCTTCACCTGTGAACGACGCAGTGAAGAAGCAATTCGTGGTCGGGCTGCTCGCTGTATTCGCGGCGTGGCCGCTCGTGCAGGGGGGCATCGTGCGGTCGACGGGCATGCCGCCCCAGCAGCTCGGGGGCTGGGCGCTGAACGCGGAGCCGTGGTTTCCGCCGAGGGCCGTGCTGTGGAAGCAGCAGGCCGGGGTGTGGCGGCCCCTCGACGGAAGGGAGCTCCCACAGGCTTCTCGCCAGGCCGTCATCGCCTTCATCGTAAAGCTTGCGCGCAACCCGAACGGCGCCTCAGCGGACGTGCTCGGCGGCGTGCTGCGTCAGGAGATCCCGGGCATCTCGGCGGTGCGCGTCGAGGTCCAGCGCTTCGAGCTCGACCCGGACACGGCACTGATGCAGGTCGAGTCGGAGATCTTCGACTACCGGTAGCGGGCGCTCGAAGGCCCCTGCGCTTCAGACGATCGCGCTGGCCTCGCCGAGTAGGACGCGCGTCTCGTCATCGTCCTGCTTGTCGACCCAGACCTCGCAGTGCACGCGCGTGCGGGTGCCCTCGCGCTCCTCGCGCTTGATCCGGCCGTGCACCGAGAGCGCATCGTCGACCCAGACCACGTTGGTGAGCTTCGCCGACATGCGGCCCCCTTCGAGCCAGCCCTCGCCGAACTCGCGCTCCATGATCTCACTGACGAAGCACGTGGTCATCATCCCCTGCACCACGATGTTCGGGAAGCCGAGCTTCTTGGCCTGCTCGCGGTCGGTGTGGTAGTTGGCACCGGGTCCGGAGAACATCCAGCAGCGGCGCTCGTCGATGACCTTGGGAATGGCCTCGAAGTCGCGCCCCTCGGCGGTGGGGAAGGGCGGTCTCGCCGCGGCCCGCTCGGCCTGCTTCTTCGCGGCGGTGGCCTCGTCGACGACGAAGTCGCCCTTCTCCTCACCCGCGGCGTCCGACTTCGACTCCTTCGGTGGCAGGAAGGACTGGAACGTGCGGCCGCGCACGAGCAGCCGGCCGTCGAGCGCGTCGATGCAGTCGGTCTCGTTCACGACGTAGTCGCGGCCGCGCTTGTGGAAGCGGTCGATGATGGTGGAGCGGGTGCGGATCTTCGCGCCGATCTCGATCGGCGCGAACATGAACCAGTCCTGCTGTGCGTGCAGGTTGCCGAAGAGGTTCGCGAGGTACCATTCGCCGAGGTGCTTGTAGCACTCGGAATGGTGGAGCAGCGGCGGCGCGAACTTGCGACCGCTCTGGCTCGGCTCACCGAGCGCGTCGACGTAGAAATCGACGACCTCCTGCGTGACGTCGTACTCGTTCGAGCCGCAGTGGCGGCCGACGTGTGCGGGGCTTCCCTTGAGGTTCATGGCGGCGCTCCTGGGAGGGCGGCGGCGCGGGGCCACATCGCAATGGGCCCTCGATGGTAATCGATCGGGCCCGCGGGCGGGCGATGGCGCGCATCGCATGCCCCGGCCGGGCATCGAATCCTCACGCCGCGCTTCGAGCGGCTCGAAGAGCAGGGAGCGTCCATGGGTGTGCGGGTCGGGATCGGTGTGGGGCGCTTCGTCTTCGACGACGTGTCGGGGTTTCGCGAGTGGCTCGACGTCTGTGAAGGCGGCGCGGTCGACTCGATCTGGCAATCGGATCGCGTGCTCTCGAGCGAGCCCTTCCACGAGCCACTGGCTCTGCTCGCCGTCGTCGCTGGCGCCACGCGCCGTCTCAAGATCGGCATGAACGCGGTGGTGATCGGCTTTCGAGACCCGTTCACCTTCGCGCGGCAATGCGCTTCGATCGATCACCTGAGCGAGGGGCGGCTGCTGCCGGTCGTCGGTGTCGGCAGCGGCGGACTCGATGCATGGAAGGCCACCGGTCGCTCTTCGGCGGGGCGCGGTCAGCGCGCCAACGAGGCGCTCGAGGTCATCACGCGCCTGTGGTCCGAGGAGAAGGTGAGCTTCGCCGGCGAGTCGATCCGCGTCGAGGAGGCGACGATCTCGCCGCGCCCGGTGCAGCAGCCGCTGCCGCTGTGGATCGGCGGCTCGAGCCGCGCGGCGATCTTGCGAACCGTGCGGTACGGCACGGGCTGGCTCGCGGGGCTGCAGGACGTGGACGGCGCCATCGCGACGGCCGCGGCGATCCGCGCAGAGGCCGATGCCCAGGGACGGCCGATCCCCCACGACCATTACGGCGCGACGGTGCTCTACCGCATCGACTCGGCCGAGGAGGCGGCGCGCAAGAGCGCCGCAGACGACGGGCCGCTTCGCGCGGCCTCGAAGCTCGTGGTGTCGGGTCCGGCGGAGGCGCTCGTCGAGCACCTCGCCGCGTACGCCCGCGGCGGCATCACGAAGTTCGTCGCGATCCCCGTTGCCCGGGGTCAGCGTGACCTGCTCGAGCAGACGCGCCGGCTCGACACGCTCGTGATCCCCGAGGCGATGCGACTGCCCACGGCTCCGCCCGGCGACTGATACGCTGCTCCGGCCGTCAGCTCCAGCCGAGAGCCCTCAGCCCCAACCGAGAGCCCTCAGCTTGACTCGAAGACCCTCAGCTCCGGCCGAGAGCCCTCAGCTTGAGTCGAAGACCCTCAGCCCCAGGAAATGACGTGGAGCATCAGCCAGATCGCGATGCCGGTGACCGAGACGTACATCCAGCCGGCCCAGGTCCAGCGCGCCACGCGCTTGTGTGTCGCGATGCGCTCGGTCGCCGCGAGATAGACGCTCGTCAGGATCGCCGGAAAGACGATGGCGGACAGGCCGATGTGGCTGATCAGGATCGCGAAGTAGAAGGGCCGCACGAGGCCCTGCCCGGCGAACTTCGTGTCGCCGTACCCGTAGTGATAGTAGACGTACGTCACCAGGAAGAGCGCAGACGCCGCGAGCGCCGCGAGCATGAGCTGCTGGTGCAGGCGGCGCTGCCCGCGCGCGATGGCCCGCCGACCCGCGACGAGGAGCGATGCGGCGATGGCGTTGAAGAACGCGTTCAGCGCGGGGAGCTGGGTCGAGCCGCCCGAGGCGGGCTCGTCGTGGACGTAGATGAGCCAGACGAGGAAGCCGAGCGCCACGACGGTGACCGCGACGTTGATGGCCGCGAAGGCCCGGGGAGAGAGATTGGAGGGGGGCGGATCGGTCATCGGCCGGTCAGTCGAGCTCGGGCAGCGGCGGCAGGCCCTCTTCGGGCTGCACGCCGAAGCTGTTGAGCGCCATCGACACGAGGTTGTACTGGCCGACGGCGAAGACGAGATCCATGAGCTGCTGCGTGTCGTAGTGCTCGGCGAGCGCGGCCCAGGTCTCGTCGGTCACGAATGCGTCGCCGTGCAGCTCGTCGGCGGCGCGGATCACCGCCTGCTCGAGGGGCGACCAGCCCGGCGCGTCGGCGCCCTCGGCGATGCGGCGGACGTCGTCGTCGTCGAGCCCGCACTGCTTGCCGATCACGACGTGCTGCCCCCACTCGTACGCCGAGCGGCAGAGCCAGCCGATGCGCAGGATCGCGATCTCGCGGTCGCGCGCCGGCAGTGTCGACTTGCCGAGCACGTGATTGCCGAAGACCAGCCAGCGCTTCGCGAGGCCCGGGTGGTGGGCGAGCGTGCGAAAGATGTTGAGGGTCGGCCCCTTGCCCATGTTGACGCGCGCCTCTTCGGGCAGCTCGTCTTCGGCCAGCGGCTCGATGCGCGGTGTCGGGAGTCTCGTGCTCAAGGTCTCATCCTCGGGCGGCGCGGGTCGCGCGCCGCGGATGCCGGGCTCGTCCGGCTTCCCGAGGAAGTCGGATGCCCTGCCGGGTGGTCGGGGGCCGAGCGGCGCCGGAAATGCCCGCGTCTGTAGCCTGCAGCATACTCCTCAGCCTAACAGGGATGCCGGCCGGTGCCGTCAAGTCCAGCAGGAGGTCAGCCATGTCCAGTGCAGAGAGCTACGAGATCCAGGGGCAGACCGTCACCCTGCCCGCCGTCGTGCGCGACGCCTCGAACGGGTCGGTGCTCTACATGATCGACGCGACGGCGGCGGCGAAGCTCGTGCCCGATGCGTTCGAGGTCGTCGAGTCGGCGCCGGGTCAGACGCAGGTCACCCTCATCATCGTCGACTACAAGGACAACGACCTCGGCGACTACGACGAGGTCGGCATCATCTTCTTCGTGCGGCCCAAGGGCCAGCCCGATGCGGAGATGGGGAGCTACATCTACAAGCTGCCGGTGAACCAGTCGTTCACCTGCGAGGCGGGCTGCCGCATCTGGGGCTTCCCGAAGAGCGTCGAGGACATCGACTTCTCCTACGGCGACGGCTCGGCCACGTGCCGGCTCGCGATGGACGGCAAGCACGTCTTCACGCTGACGGTGCCGCGCGGTGGCGACGGCGAGACGCCCGAGACCGAGGCGACGGGCTACACGCTGATCGAGGGTGTCCCGCATCGCAACGTCTTCACGCGCGGCGGGCGCGGCGAGCAGACGGTGCCCGGCGGCGAGGGCGTCGTGCTCGAGCTCGGCGATCACCCGATTGCCGACGAGCTGCGCGCCCTCGGGGTCGAGTCGGCGACGCCGCTGCTCTCGGCCTGGAGCGAGCACATGTTCGGCGCGTTCGGGGCGAGCGAGAAGCTCTGAGGCCGCGCCGGCCGCGCGCCGCTATGCGGCGTCTTTGCGCTGCAAGCCGGCGTGCTCGCGCCACCACGCGATCGTCCGCTCGAGCGACTCGTCCCAGCCGTACTTCGGCGCGTAGCCGAGGCAGCGTCGTGCCTTGCTCCCGTCGAAGGTGTGCGTCCTGCAGATGAAGCGCACGCTCGAGCGGGTGAGCACCGGTGGCGGCACGCCGAAGGGCTTGCCCACGAGGGCCCAGAGCTCGGACGCCACGGCGGCGATCCACATCACCGGATAGGGCACACGTCGGTTGCGCGGCGGCAAGGAGAGGCCGACGCCCTCGACGATGGGCTCCATGAACTCGAGGAAGTTCAGCGCCGGCGTGTCGTCGGTGATGAAGAACGCCTGGCCGCAGACGTCGGGGTCCTGCAGGTCGACGCGCTCGAGCGCCTTCACGTGGGCGTGGGCGACGTTGCCGACGTAGACGTGCTCGAAGAGCGCGGTGCCGTCACCCGGGCGCGCCGTGAGCTTCCCTCCGCGCACGACGTCGAGCACGTTCTTCACGTGATAGGGATCGGCCTCGCCGTACATGCCACAGGGCCTGAGCGCCGTGGTCCGCATCCGAGCGGTGGGATCGGGTTCATCCTGGGGGCGGTTGCCGCGGACGTGGTCGTCGTACTCGAGCACCAGCTGCTCGGCCTCGGCCTTGGTCTCGCAGTAGAGGTTGTCGAGGGGCTGCGGATACCCGGCGCTCTCGGTCACGTTCACCACCGGCTCGCGACCGCACACGACGTCCATCGAGCTCGTGTAGACGAACGAGCGCACACCCGCCTGCCGTGCGGTGTCGAGCAGCAGCGACGTGCCGCCCACGTTCACGCCGCGCAGGGTCTCCTCGGACACGTTGCCCCAGTCGATGAGCGAAGCGCAGTGGATCACTGCATCGACGCCGTCGCAGGCCTTCGTGATCAGTGCGGTGTCGGTGATGCTGCCGACGAAGGGCTCGATCCGCCGGTGCTCGGGCAGGCCGTCGCCGTCGACGTCGAGCAAGCGGATCTCGATCAGCGGATCGTCGCTGCTCTCGAGCCGCGGGATCAGCTCGCGCACGATCGCGTTGCCCAGGAATCCGGCGGCGCCAGTGATCAGGAGTCGGTCGATCGGCATGCGCAGGGACCGTAGCAGGGTGCACGACACGCCTCGCGCCCCGACCTGCGGGCCCGGCGTCGCTGCTACGCTCGGCTCGCCGTGCGGGACGGAGCGTTCGAGCAGAGGAGCAGGGAAGGCCATGCGAATCGGAGTGATCGGCGCGGGCGTGATGGGAAGTGGCATCGCCCAGACCCTCGCGCAGGCGGGCTACGAGACGGTCGGCTACGACACGTCGAAGGAGGCGGTGGCACAGGCTGGAGAGCTCGTCCGCACGGGTCGCTATGGCTTCGAGCGCGCGGTCGCTCGCGGCAAGGTCGAACGCGCCGACGCCGATGCAGCGCTCGACCGCCTCTCGTTCACGACCGATCTCGATGCAGCGGCCGCAGCCGATCTCGTCGTCGAGTGCGTGCCGGAGGATCTCGCCCTCAAGCTCGAGGTGTTCCGCGATCTCGACGCGCGGGCTCCCGCCGACACGATCCTCGCTTCGAACACCTCCGGCTTCCCGCTGACGGCGCTGGCCGCGGTGACGAGCCGGCCCGAGAAGGTGGTCGTGTGGCACTGGGCGTCGCCACCGCCGGTCATGAAGTTCGCAGAGATCGTGCGCACGTCCCGAACCGCAGTCGAGACCCTCGAGCGGGTCTGCGAGGTCGCGAGCGCCTGCGGCAAGAACCCCGTCGTCGTGAACGACAGCCCGATGCACTGGGGCTTCGTCGCCAACCGCATCTACGCCGCCATGTTGCGCGAGGCGGGGGCCGTGGTCGGCGAGGGCGTCGCGAGTCACGAAGAGGTCAACCAGCTGATGGTCGACTGCTTCAACTGGCCCGTTGGTCCCTTCGCGATGGTCAAGGGCGCCAGCTCGGGCTGGAAGGAATAGCGGGCTACGGCCCAGCCACCTGAAGGAGTTTCGTCGATGACTCGACCTGCAGACCAGCGGGCTCGCCTGCTGCTCGGGCTCTGCGCCGGCCTGCTCATGCTGGGCGTCGTGGCGTGCGACGCAGTCGTCGATCGCATGGTCCGTCGCCAGGCCACGGCGCCCCCTTCGGTCGATGCCAGCGATGGCGCCCTTCACGTGGTGCTGTGCGGCACCGGGTCACCGCTGCCCGATCCCGAGCGCGCGGCGTCCTGCACCGCCGTGCTCGCCGGCGGTCAGTTCCTGGTCTTCGACGCGGGGCCCGGCGCGTGGGAGAACATGCAGGTCTGGGGCATGCCGGTCGGCGACGTGAGCGCCGTGCTGATCACCCATTTCCACTCCGACCACATCGGCGGACTCGGTGAGACGCTCACCCAGGCATGGATCGCGAGCGGCCGCGGTGAGCCGTTGCCGGTGCATGGACCACCGGGCATCGAGGACGTGGTCGAGGGCTTCAACCGCGCCTACTCACACGATCGCGTATACCGCGAGGTGCACCATACGCGCGAGTACCTGCCCGAGGCCGGTGGCCGGGGTGTCGCGCGAAGCTTCACGATGCCGGCGCCGGGCGAGCGCGTGACGGTCCTCGAGACGAACGGCGTGAAGGTGGTCGCCTTTGCCGTCGATCACACACCGGTGGAGCCCGCCGTCGGCTACCGGGTCGAGTTCGGCGGGCGCAGCGTGGTGATCAGCGGCGACACGGCGCCGACACCGAGCCTGGTCGCCTCTGCTGCGGGCGCCGATGTACTCGTGCACGAGGCGCTCAGCTTCGAGCTGATCGAACGCATCTCGCGCATCGTGGGCGAGGCGGGCCGCGACCGGCAGAGCAAGCTCGCCCTCGACGTGCTCGACTACCACACGAGCCCGGTGCAGGCGAAGCAGATGGCCGACGAGGCCGGGGTCGGGCTGTTGGTGCTCTCCCACAACGTGCCGCCGCTGCGCAACGCGGTGGTCGAACGCATGTTCACGGCCGGCCTCGACATGAACGGCGTGGTCGTCGGCGACGACGGGATGCACTTCACGCTGCCGCAGGGCAGCGAGGCCATCGAGCAGGGCTCGCTGTAACGTCGACCAGTGCGGGCGGGGCAGGGCGCCCCGCCGCAGGTGAGAGGTGTTTGCTTCCGGACTCAGCGACCGCCGGGTGCAGCGCCATATCGCGGGTCGTGCCCCCTGGCGTCGGGTAGAATCCTCGGGCTCCGCGAGGAGCCACGTGTACGGGAGCGCCGAAGGGCGCGCCCACGATTCCGCCGACCACAGAGGGCGGACAACGTCGCGCAGCCACGCATTGCGCCACCAGGAGAACCAATCGTGATCTACTCCGAGCCCCAGTACGCCGAGATCCCCCCCGAGATGAAGGCCCGCCTCGAAAAGTTCCGGGACGAGAACAAGGGCGCGAAGCTCGGCGGTGTCGGCACCCGTGTCCTCTTCGAAGACGACAACGTCAGGATCTGGGACATGACGCTCGAGCCCGGTGAGGCGAGCGACCTGCATCATCACGAGCACGACTACTACCTGATCATCCAGAAGGGCGATCTCGTGGCAGGCGTGATCCCGGAAGGCGGCCCGATCGAGTCGTTCGTCGGCATCGTCCCGCCGGAGGGGAACACCGTGTACGTGCCCAAGGGTGGCACCGAATGGGCGTACAACGTCGGCAAGGAGACGTACTACGAGTTCCTCGTCGAGCTGAAGAACACCTGAGCGCGACCTGCGCTCGCGAATACGGGGGGGGGCGTTCTCACGGAGGTGTGAGAGCGCCCCTTTCCTTTTAGGGCCCTCGCTGGGATGATGCGGTCCATGAGGACGACGTTGACGGATGTGAAGGCCGATGCGATCGAGATCGTCGGTCTCGACCACGTGGTGCTGCGCGTCGTCGATCTCGAGGCGTCGGTGCGCTTCTATGTCGACGTGCTCGGCGGGACGATGGAGCGCGAGCTCGCCGAGCTCGGCCTGCATCAGGTCCGGCTGGGCGCGCACCTCGTCGACCTCGTGCCGGTCGATTCACCGCTGGGCCGGCATGGCGGCGAGGCGGCCGGTGACACGGGGCGCAACCTCGACCACTTCGCCCTGGAGCTCGCTCGCTTCGACGAGGCGGCGCTGCGCGCGCATCTCGAGTCGCACGGCGTCGAGCCCGGCGAGGTGGCCACGCGTTACGGGGCGAAGGGCAACGGGCCGTCGATGTATCTGCGCGACCCGGATGGAAACGTGGTGGAGCTGAAGGGTGTGGCGGAGGGCGAGGCATGAGCAGCGGCGAAGGCGAGGGACGCGTCACCCTGGTGACGGGCGCGGCGAGCGGCATCGGGCGTGCGACGGTCGAGCGGCTCACGGCCGAGGGCGGGCGCGTGGTCGCGATGGATCTCACGGAAGAAGGCCTCGCCTGGACGGTCGACGACGATCGCGTCGAGGGTCTCGCCGGCGACGTGACGCGCGCCGCCGACAACGCCGCCGCCGTCGCACGCGCGTGCGAGGCGTTCGGTGGGCTCGACGCGCTGGTGCTGAACGCGGGCGTTCCGAGCCTCGGCGGCTTCGAGGACGTCTCGACCGAGGACTTCGAGCGCGTGCTCGCAGTCAACGTGCACGGCCCGGTCCACGGCCTGCGCTCGGCACTCGGCGCCCTCGAACGGTCCGCCGCGCCGGCCGTCGTGGTCACGGCGTCGACGTCCGGCCTGGGCGGTGATCCCGGCATGTGGGCGTACAACACGGCGAAGGGCGCGGCGGTGAACTTCGTGCGCTCGGCGGCGGTGTCGCTGGCGCATCGCGGCATCCGCGTGAACGGTGTCTGCCCCGGCCCGACGCGCACGGCGATGACTTCGTTCATCGAGTCGGCGGCGCCCGCGGAGTTCGAGGCAATGGGGCGGCGCATCCCGCTCCAACGCTGGGGCGAGGCCGAAGAGGTGGCGGCCGTGATCGGGTTTCTGGCATCGCCGGCTGCTTCGTTCGTCACGGGCGTATTGGTG
>CAYYSY010000356.1:0-13016 GCA_964474355.1 uncultured Spirochaetaceae bacterium
ATCCGCACGATCCCTGCGATCCACATCTTCGACGGCCCGGTGAGCTTCATCCTCGAGTGGAAGGGCATGAAGATCGCTTACAGCAGTGACACCTTCCCGAACAAGTGGTGGATGGAGCACGCGAAGGACGTCGACCTCGCGATCCACGAGTGCTTCGTCTCTCCCGAGAGCCTCGTTGAGAAGCAGGGCTTCACGCCGGAAGCGGCGCTGAACGTCGGGACGCAGATCCACACCTCACCGGCCCAGTTCGGCAAGGTGATGGCCGCGACGAAGCCGCGCATGGCCGTCGGCTACCACTTCTTCAACGACTTCGACACGGTGCCGCCGGTGCTCCGGGACATCCGCATGACCTACGACGGCCCGCTCGCGCTTGCGACGGACTACATGGTCTTCAACGTCACGAAGGACGACATCCGCGTGCGCATGGCGGTGGTGGACGAGGACATCTGGCCGATGCCCGCGACGCGCAAGCTCGTGCCGCCCGACCCGAAGCTCCAACGCGTTCAGATGTCGCCGTACATGCGGGAGGGCCGCGTGGTCCATCGTGACATCCTCCAGACCGTCTACGACGCGATCAACGAGCGCTTCGGCAGCGACGAGAAGGTGCCCTGAGCGCCACCCGCGGCCCGGCCCCTGATCTCACTCGATCGAGAAGGAGCAACATCACCATGTGGAAGAGACGCGTGCGATCGAGCGCGGGAGTGATCGCGCTCGGTCTGCTGATGACGACGGCCTACACCTGCGGTCGGGCAGACGAACGCGCGAATCGACCCGGCCTCGGCAGCGACGTGGCCCAGGCTGCGGAAGTCGACGTGCTGGCGCGCTCGACGAAGGCGCAGCCCGACCGGGATGCGTACTTCCCCAACACCGAGGATCTCGGACCCGACGAGCTGCGCATCATCGCCTGCGGCACCGGGATGCCCTCGGCGCGCGAGAGCCAGGCGGCGACCTGCTTCCTGGTCGAGCTCGGCAACGGCGACAAGTTCATCTTCGACGGCGGCACCGGGTCCGGCTCTCGGATCGGCGGCCTCGAGATCCCCTACGACCTCCTCGACAAGATCTTCATCAGTCACCTGCACACCGACCACTGGGGATCGTTCCCCGCCTACTACGTGGGAGGCTGGGTCGCCGGCCGAACCGTGCCGCTGCGGGTGTAGGGGCCGAGCGGGTCGAGACCCGAGCTGGGCACGAAGTACGCCCTCGAGAACCTGCAACGGGCCTACACCTGGGACATCGAGGGACGCACGGGACGCCTACCGCCACGCGGCGGTGAGCTCGAGATCCACGAGTTCGACTACAAGGCGATCAACGAGGTCATCTATCAGGAGAACGGCGTGACCATCCGCTCGTTCCCCCAGATCCACTCCCTCGACGGCTCGGTGGGGTTCACGCTCGAGTGGAACGGCCTGAAGGTCGTCTACGGAGGCGACAGCTATCCCTCGAGGACGCTCGTCGACGCCGCCCAGGGTGCCGACGTCGTCATCCACGAGTGCATGATGACGGTCGAAGACTGGATCAAGAAGTACAAGTTCCCGCCGCCGCGCGCCCTCGAGGTGGGGACCCAGATCCACACCTCGCCCGAGGCCTTCGGCAAGATCATGAGCCTGGTCGAGCCGCGACTCGCCATCGCGTTCCACTTCTTCAACGACTTCGACACCCGCGCCGGCATCGAGAAGGGCATCCGCACGACCTACGACGGACCCATCACCCTGGCCGACGATTATCTCGTCTGGAACGTGAGCAGGGACTCGATCGAGGTGCGTGAGGTCGTGGTCAACCCGAACGCGTGGCCTCCGGCCGGAGTGTTCGACATCCCACCCATGGATCCCAAGGCAGCGGCGGGCATCGCGCCCTCGGACTGGATGCAGGCCCAGTCCCTCGACGTGACCGAGGTCGATCAGGCCATCTACGACCGCATCAACGAGAGGTTCGGCACGAACGTGCCCATGCGCATGAAGGCCTTCTTCGAGAAGATGGAGGCGGAGGGCGAGTAGGGTCGTCTGGCCCCGCCGCTTCGCTTGCGTCGATCGACGGCCCGACGAACGCTGCGAGCGCTCGCCGAAAGCGGCGGTCGGTCGATCTCGAGGCGAAGGCCTCTCGTCTCTCGTCTCTCGTCTAGGGTCGACGCCCAGCGTGCCCCGCGGCACACTCGCGGATCGAGTTGATCCGTGCGCTGACCGTCGAGCTGCGGAACGCGTGTGCGTTCATCGCTCGGGGACCGGGCGACGAACGGGGCTCTCCAGACCGGGCGACCAAGAAGCAGCCAGAGCTCGCCGAAGGGGCGCCATCCGCCCGGCTGAGTGGATGGGACCTCGAACGAAATTGGAGATTTGATGTCGATCCGCCGAGTTCACGGGTTGTCTCTCATAGTGATCGTCCTGTTCCTGACCGCCTGCATCACCGACGCAAAGATCGACCAGCTCGGCGGCGAGGAGGCCGAGAAGGTCGAGAAGCAGATGGGGCTGGTCGGGGATGCCGCCCTCGTCGCATACGTCGATGCGTTGGGCCGGAAGCTCGCTGCCGTGTCTGATCGGCCCGAGGGGCCGTGGCGATTCCTGATCATCGACATGCCCGAGCCCAACGCCTTCGCGCTGCCGGGCGGCCACGTGTACGTCTCGCGAGGCCTGCTCGCGCTCGTGAACTCCGAGGACGAGCTCGCCGGCGTGATCGGCCACGAGATCGGCCACGTCACGGCAGGGCACTCCGCGAAGCGGGTCCGCGCAACGGTCGCCACCTCACCGGTATCGATCGCGTCGGGGCTCGCGGGCTTCGCGACCTCGATCGTCAGCCCATCGCTCGGCCGCATGGTCGCGAACAGCGGACAGATGCTGCAGGCCGGGCTCGTCGTCGCGCCCTACGGCCGATCGCAGGAGAACGAGGCCGACGAGATCGGGCAGCGCATCGCATCCCGCGCCGGCTACGACCCGGCCGGGCTCACGGCCTTTCTCCACAGCCTCGACCGCGAGGTCGAGCTGCTCACGGGCGAGCAGCGCAGTGCGAGCTTCCTCGACACGCACCCCGTCACCGCCGACCGGGTCGCGAAGACGCGCTCGCGAGCACAAGATCTGCCGCACACTCCCGGCCGCCCGATCGCGGCCGACCGAGCGGCCCTCTTCGCCAAGATCGACGGCCTCGTCGTCGGCCCCGACCCGGCAAAGGGCGTCTTCATCGACGGTGTGTTCCAGCACCCCGAGCTGAACGCCCGGTTCGCCATCCCTTCGGGCTGGGAGCCCGCGGGCAACGACGATGCCGTGGGCGCCGTCAGCCCGGGGAAGGATGCCCTCGTCTTCGTCGGCATCGCCGAAGAGGGCGCGACCCTCGACGCCGTACTCGCCACTCTGAAGGAGGAGCAGCCCGGGCTCGTCTTCGACCGTTTCAGTGTCGGTAAGCTCCCTGCAGCACGCACCCGCATGACCGACCGCAAGCGGTTCGTTCAGATCGACCTCATCGAGCACGGCGGCGACGTCTACTCGATGGTCGGCCAGGCCGAGGGCGACAACGCCACGCGTTATGCGACCACGTTCGACGCGACGACGCGGAGCTTCCGGCCCATGACCTGGCTGGAGCGCAAGTCGCTCGTCGAGACACGGCTGCGCATCCGGGAGGCGCGTTCAGGCGAAACCTCCGCGCAGCTCGGCAAGCGCGTGGGCACCAGCTGGAGCGACGAGCAGGTCGCCGTCGCCAACGGCGTGGAGACGAGCAAGCGCTTCAGCGCCGGCGAGCCGGTCAAGGTCGGCATCGAGCAGCGGTACACGCCGCGCAGCGGCTGAGCCGACTCGTCGCTCGCGGGTGCGGGCGACCGCGCTCACGTTGCAGGGTGCAACCCATCTTGCGCGGCGCCGACGGTGCCCGAGGCTAGTGTCTCGCTCGAGCCTTCGAGCAAGGACGCCCGCACGCAGACGCACACAGCCACTCGCACCCTGCGTCGGAACGTCTCCATCTCGAGGGCTCCTGCCCGAGGAGGACCCACCAGATGCGCGCACTCGCAAGACTGCGGCCGATGCTTCTCGCCGCGCCCCTCCTGCTCGGCCCGGCAGGCGCCGCATGGGCCCAGGACCTGATCGGAACCGTGGTCGGTCCCCAGAGTGATCCAAAGCCTTCGGCACGCGTCCAGCTCGTCGGCAGCAACGAGGCGAGCCAGCGCTACGTCGCCGTCACCGATCACGCTGGACGCTTTCGCATCGCCGACTTCCACGCCGGCGAGTACCTCGTGCGGATCCGACAGGGCAATGAGATGCACGAGCTCGTCGAGACACTCTCGGGCGGGGAGGTGAGCCTTGTCGTCCCCTGGTGATGCACCGCCGACGGAGCCCGAGCCCAGCTCGGAGAACGGCGAGAAGGACCCGCATTGGAAGACCAAGCTGTGGGTCGAGGCCATCGCGCGGGGCATCGGCCCGGCCGCGATCGCGGCCATGATCGGCCTGGTCGGCTACTGGGGCAGCCAGCGGATGGAGGACGCGAACCTCCGGCTGCGCACGATCGCCGATGCCACGCAGCACGCGAACGCGATCATCCAGATCACCAGCCGCCAGAAGGCGCTCGACGTCGACATCGGGATGCGGCTGCTCGAGAACGTCCTCGAAGACATCGTGGAGCCGCCCGACGACGACGGCGGGACGCCGAGCGAGCGCGATGTGCTGATGCTCGAGCTGGTGGCGCTCAACCTCTGGGACGTCCCCGTCCACTTGAAGCCCCTCTACAAGGCGATCGACCAACGGATCG
This sequence comes from uncultured Spirochaetaceae bacterium, assembly GCA_964474355.1. Classification (GTDB taxonomy): domain Bacteria; phylum Myxococcota_A; class UBA9160; order UBA9160; family UBA4427; genus CAYYSY01. The sequence goes on from CAYYSY010000356.1 coordinate 4,723, forward strand.
TCGCGCGAGCGAGCAGTGCGAACGCAGACGAGGAGCGCGCCCGGTATGACACGTTGCGATCGAAGCTGCGCGACGCGGCGAGGGCGGTCGCGCGCAAGCAGGCCTTCCGGCTTGCGTCGGACGGTGGCATCGACATCCCCCGGCTCCACCTGGCCGCCGGCGACTCGCACGAGTTCTCGGAGGTGGTCTTCGGCACCGAGGGCAGGCTGGCCCTGAGGGTGGTCGAGGTGCTGCCCGACGAGGCGCACGTCGTGCTGGTCTTCGCGGATCGCTTCGAGACACTCGAGTACGGGCCGTTCTCGGTCACCTACTTCGATGCCCCACTCATCGACAACGCGAAGCACGGCGCGCTGCGGATCGCGGTGGTGCTTCTCGGGACCACCCTGCCCGAGGCCGGCACCGCGAAGCAGAAGGCTCAGGCATCGCTCCGGGTCATCGTCTTCGACGACGACCTGGCGACCGACCGCATCGACGTGCAGGAAATGACGCGCGATCTCAAGCGGAGCCGGCCGTAGGAGCGGGCCGCTCCGAGTGCGCTTCGAGCGCGAAGGCACCGGGGATCGCTACGAGGCGCCCCGGGTGTGCTGCCGTCGCGAACGACGTCGCCGCGGGTGAACGCGTCGCCGCCCAGAGTCACGCCCACGTCGGACGAGGGCGAGTAGCCCGATGCGACGCAGGGAAGGAGCGAGACGCTGAGAACGGCGAGGAGCCACGCGGGGGCTCGGAGGATCTCGCGCCAGTCGCCGAGCGGCTCCTCCTCGACCGGTAAGCCAGGGGCCCTCGACGCCCGCGTTGTTCACGAGCACCCGCAGGTCATCGGGCAGGCGGATCGACTCGGGCCGGGTCACGTCGAGCTTCGCGACCTCGAGGCTACCGCCGCGTTCGCGCGCCTCGCCCGGCAAGTCGCCCGCCTCATCGGGGCGGCGCATCCCGGCGACGACGTCGAAGCCAAGCGCGGCCAGCTCGAGGGCGATCGCGCGACCCAGCCCGCGCCCGGCACCGGTCACGAGAGCGCGCCCCTCCGGTGTCATCGCTCCGTGGTCGGGCGGTGACGCCCGGGGCTCACTCGCCCTCCTCGATCTCGAAGCGCAGCCCCGCGTGTCGCTCGAGCCGTTCGATCAGGCGGTCTCCCATGGCGGCGGCCGGCGTGAAGAAGCCACCGCCCACCTTCGCGCCCCCCTCGGCGAGGCACAGCGCGGCCTGACCCAGCATCTTCGAAGTCGAGCCGTAGCCCGGGTCACGATCGCCCGTGACGCGAGCGCGCAGCGGCGCCGCGTCGCTGCCGTCGGGCGGCTCGGCCCACAGACGCAGGTCGAAGAAGCCCTTCTCGCGCTGCTCCTTCGACGGTCCCTCGCCCGGCGCCGGCACCACCTTCGCGCCCAACGCGCGCAGGGGACCGATCGCCATGGCGCCCATCGTCGCGAGCTGGCCGACCGCCTGGGCTGACGCCTTCGCGAAGCCGACGGGGCCCGAGCCGCAGAGCACGCCTTCCTCGTAGCGGAAGTCGGGCCCGTAGGCGCTGTCGGTCAGCGCGTTGGTCCGCCGCACGACGCGTGTGTTGATCGCGGCCATGACGAAGGGGGCCGTCCACTGGCCGAAGTCGGCGTCGAAGGCCGGGCCGGTCGGGTCGGGTCCGTCGGGGCCGCTGCGCGCATCCGACGGATTGAGACCGTACGGGTCGGCCAGCAGGCGGCGGACCTCGGCGTCGTGCGATGCCTCTTCGACCAGCTCGAGCATGCTCGCCGCCGTGCCCCCCGAGACGCCGCCACTGAAGCCGTCTACGCGCAGCTTCACGTGCGGGCTCGCCTGTCCCGTGCGCGCCTTCATCTCGCGCTGGATGAACCAGACGCCCAGATCCGACGGGATGCAGTCGAAGCCACAGTTGTGGACGATCCGTGCGCCCGACGCGCGCGCCGCGCTCTCGTGCGCGTCGATCATGCGTCGCATCCACTGCACCTCGCCGGTCAGGTCGCAGTAGTCGGTGCCCGTCGCGGCGCAGAGCTCGACGAGCTTCGAGCCGTACTTCGCGTAGGGCCCGACGGTCGTGCACACGACCCGCGCGCGCTCGACCAGCGACCGCAGCGAGGTCTCGTCCGCGGCGTCGGCCACGATGCGCGGCAGCGAGGTCGCGTCGACCCCGGTCTCCGCAGCGATCTCGTTCGCAACCGCATCCAGCTTGTCTGCGCTTCGACCGGCGATCGCCCAGCGAACGCTACCGCCCGGGCCCTCGCGCTCGAGGAGATGTGCAGCAGTGAGGCGGCCGGTGAAACCGGTTGCGCCCCAGATCACTACATCGAACTCGCTCTCCGGGTCGGACATTGCTCGCTCCTCATCTGCGATCTGCGCGGCCACCTGAGCGTCGACGGACGCGGGCCCGCTCTCGCCGGGTTCGCCGGGTTCGCACTGGCCGACGAGCGGGCTCGCGGGACGACTCCGCTCTCGAAGTGGCCTGATCTCGGCTTCGGCGAGGCCATCGTGGTCCGCTTCGGCCGGGTCTCGGCGCGGGGCATGGCCCCGAAAGAGGGGCACGATAGCCGCAAACCCGGCGGATCGGGAGCGAATCGAATCCGCCCGACTTCGCGCGAGGCGGTTGCCCCTCGGCGCGCTCCGTGCTTCCGTTTCGAGTCCCGGAGGCGCTGGCTTCCGGGTCGAATCGGGGCGACCGCCCCACCCCACACGCGCCGCGAGCGTGCTCGCGGCCCATCTGAATTGGAGGTGGCCCCCATGAAGGCCGCAGTGCTCACCGGACTCAACGAGGATCTCGTGATCCGCGACGACATCTCGCTCGTCGATCTTCCCGCTGGCGCAGTTCACCTGAAGGTCGTGTCGAGCGGCGTGTGCCACTCGGACGTGTCCGGCCAGAACGGCACGATCCCCACGCCCACGCCCTGCGTGCTCGGTCACGAAGGCGCCGGCATCGTCCAGGAGGTCGGCGCGGGCGTCACCGACGTGAAGGCCGGCGACCACGTGATCGTCTCGTTCACGCCGGCGTGCTCGAAGTGCAAGGCGTGCCTGCGCGGCCAGTCCTATCTCTGCGAGACCATGGGCGCGATGGCCATGACCCCGCACTTCATGATGGACGGCAACCCGCTCGGCGGCTTCACCGGCTGCGGCACCTTCGCCGAAGAGATGATCGTGCCCGAGGCGGCGCTCGTGAAGGTCGAGGACGACATTCCGCTCGACGTCGTGTCACTGATCGGCTGCGGCGTGACCACCGGTGTCGGCGCCTCGATCAACACCGCGCAGATCAAGCCCGGCACGTCCGTCGTGGTCTTCGGCTGCGGCGGCGTCGGCATCTCGGCGATCCAGGGCGCGCGCATCGCCGGTGCGGCCGAGATCCTCGCGGTCGACATGATGGAAGGCAAGCTCGCCATGGCGAAGAACTTCGGCGCCACGCACGTGTGCACGCCGGACGACCTGCCGGGCATGATGCAGGAGATCACGGCCGGCGAGGGCTTCGACTATGCGCTCGAGTGCATCGGCAACCCGACCACGATCCGCGCCACGTACGACTCGGCGCGCCGCGGTGGCACCGCCGTGATCGTGGGTGTCGGCCGCCTCGACCAGCAGGTCACGTTCTCGGCGTTCGAGCTCTTCTACGCCGACAAGCTCCTGCGCGGCTCGATGTACGGCAGCTCCCAGGTCCGCACGTTCATGCCGCAGCTGCTGCGCCTCTGGAAGGCCGGCAAGCTCGACCTCGAGGGCATGATCAGCCGCCGCATGAAGCTCGAAGACGTCAACGAGGCGTTCCGGGCCATGCAGGCCGGCGAGGTCATCCGCACGGTGCTGGACATCGGCTGAGCACCAGCCAGCAAGCCCGTTCGAACGACACGCGGCGGTCCCGGCGAGCACGCTCGCCAGGCCGCCGCGTCTTCGTTTGGGGAGCCCTGGCTCAGCCGGGGGGGTGCGAACGGTGCGGCAGCGTGAACGCACCGAGCACGAGCCCCGCGAACGTCCCGACGAGCGGCAGCAGCGCCGCGAGCAGGTAGGCGCCCGCGAAGCGGAGCGGGTCGATGCGCTCGCCGAGCTCGAACATCGCGAGCGCGAAGCTGCTGAAGGTGGTGAAGCCACCGAGCAGCCCCGTCACCCAGTAGCCCGACAGCACGCGCAGCCGCTCCTCGGCGCGAAACAGGTCGACGGGATCGAGGGTCTGATCGGGGTCGAGCAGCCAGCCTCGCGCAGCGACCCGGCCGGCCTGCGGCGAGTCGGCCAGCCGGCTCCGCGCATGCCGCAGGAACCGCGCCTCGAGGTGCACGAAGAACACGCCGATCGCGATGCCGCCGAGCACGTTCACGAGCGCCACCGCCAGCCACAGCTCCATGCCGAACACCTCGGCGAGCTCGACCACGGTCACTCGCAGCGCCGCACCCATGGCGCCACCGGTCGCGACCGCTGCAGCGAGTCGAATGCCCGGCTTCACGAGCCCCCCGCTCCCGCCGTGCCCCCGAGCACGAGCGACACGAGCGCAATCGTCGACGCGCCGACGATCAGCGTCGCCACGAACTGCCCGACGGCGATGACGCGCTGCCCCTCGTACCAGAGGAGCAGCGTGTCGAGGCCGAAGGCGCTGTAGGTGGTGAGCGCACCGCAGTAGCCGAGCGCCGTGAACGCCCAGATCGCCGGGGGCACGGCGACGGTCTGGCCGATCGTGAAGTGCGCGAGGGCGAGCAGCAGCGTCCCGAGGACGTTGGCCGCGAGGATCGCGACCCAGCCGGGCCAGCGCGTGCGCGCGCGCACCCACTCGGCGATGCCGAAGCGGGTGAGCGCCCCCAGCGCGCCCCCGGCGACCACCCAGATCAAGGTCAGCGACACGGTGCGCTGGTCCCTCCACCCTTCGCCCCGGACCGGGCTCTCACGCGTCGCCGCCCCCCGTGCCGACGTCCGGGAGGTGCTCGCGCCGGCTCGCCACGCTCGAGCTCGTCGAGACCGCGTAGGGCACGAAGAACGTCAGCGCGACCTTCGACCACGAGAGCGCGCCGAGCCCGCCCGCGACCAGCACGTCGCCCTGGTTGATCGCCACGAGGATCGTGCCGACGAGCACCGAGGTCTTCGCGGCGCGCAGGACGACGCTGCGGGCCTGCGCGTGCTCGAGCCACTCACGCATCCGGATCCCGACCCTGGTGGGGCACACCTTCACTCCTCGGCGCGCGCACGCCAGCGAAGCCGGGCCTTCGGCGAACGCGATCCAGTAGGTACGGAGAGATCGCCCCCAATCGTACCGGAATGTGGGCGCACTTCCCCTCGCACCCTTCAAGCTCCCCGTCGGGCATTCCGATGAGAAAGATGCTTTTCCCACCCGCATTCGCGGACTTGCCCTGATGGTTGCCCCATTGCCGCATCCCGATCCCAAGAGAGACAGCGCGCAGATCCTCTCCCGGCTCAGTGCCATGGGAATTCAAGCCGAGCTCGTGCCCGGCGGGCGATCAGTGCTCGCGACGATGCGCCTTCAATCGAAGCGCTTCGAAGGCCTCGACGAGAGCTTCGAGATCGACCGCGTCGTCTTCGCCAGCGTCGGCGCCGACAGGATCAAGTGTCTCCAGCCCCGCGCCCTCTTCCAACTCCCGCAGATCCAGATGTCGGACTGCCGTGACGTCACGACGATCGAGGCGCGGATCCACCTGGCCTGGAAGGAGCACGTGCGGGAGCTCGACGCGACCCGACGCTGGCTGCGGCAGATCGGCTCGCTCTCGCGATCCGCGGAGCAGGAGTCGGTGCTGCTCGTCCCGATCGAGCCGCCCGAGATCCAGGCGATCCTGATCGATCGCAAACGCGCCATCCTGCCGAGCACGGGCCCGCTCGCCGGCGTCCCCCTGCAGCGTCTCGAGGATCGCGCCCCGGTGATCGACCGGACGACCGGCACGGCCCTCGATCTGCAGATGACGCTGTCCACGCGCATGGAGGAGCTCGCCCGGATCGAGCGCCGACTCGAGGGCGAACGGCGCACACGGCAGGCGCACCAGCCCGAGCTCGAGGCGACGCGTATCGAGACCGGCGTGCACCGACGCATGCCCGTGCTGATGGTGGGCTCGAAGCTCGCGAGCGATCGCAGCTGCATCGAGTCGCTGAGGCTCCGTGGCTACGAGGTGCATATCGCGCACTCGGAGCAGGAGGGCATCACGCTCTACGATCGCGTCTCGCCCGAGCTCGTGCTCTGCGACGCCCAGCTCGACCGCACGGAGGGCAGCGACTTCGTCTTGTCACTCCGCCAGGTCTACGGCGTGGAGGAGATTCCCGTCGTCATCGTCGACACCGCCCGGCACGAAGGCCGGCGCGAGGTCGCCCAGCGCGTCGGCGCGGCCGGCTACCTCGTGCATCCCGTCGACGTGCGCCGCATCGAGCAGCGCATCGACTTGTTGATTCGCGAGCCGCGACGACGACGCTTCACACGCTACGGCAGCCGGGTGCCGCTCCAGATCGGCAGCGCGAGCGACGCCACCATGGCGACCGCTCTCGGGCGGGGCGGGCTCTTCATGACGACCACGAGCCAGCTCCCGGTCGACAGTCTCCAGGACTGCCGCATGACACTGCCCGAGCTCGGTCGCTCGATCACGTTCGAGGCCCAGGTGCTCTATCACCGGGAGGCATCGGGCGCGACGCCGCCGGGCATGGGCGTCCGCTTCCAGGCTTTCGAGACGGGCCACGAGCCGGTGCTGCTGCAGTACCTGCGGAACATCGACCCGAGCGTGGCGGCGATCTAGTCGCGCGCCGAAGGCGACGCCGCTAGCCGGTGATCGTCCGGACGAACGCCGTCACCCGCTCCGCCAGCTCCGGCCCGTCGTGATCGACCGGCACGACGTGCCCGGAGCGCTCGTACATCACCAGCTCGCGCACCTCGCTCGACACGGCGTCGTGGATCATCCGCGCGTTGCGCGGGGGCGCGGTGCGATCGTGCGCGCCGTGGGCGACGAGGATGGGCGCAGCTATGGCTTCGAGCTCGCGTACGACCTCGGCCTGCAGCTTGATCAGCTCGTGCACGGCGGCGAGCGGCATGACGGGGTAGCCGGGATGGCGCTCTCGCGCGGCGGCATCGCGGATGTCCGAGCCGCCCTTCTTCTCGAGCATCGGCAGCAGGTGCTTCACGAACGGCACGAACCAGCGAATCGGCGCATCGAGCTCGAGCGGCGTACCGACGGTCACGACGGCGTCCACCTCGACCGACTGCGCGACGCGTAGCGAGACCACGCCGCCCATCGACATGCCGACCATCGCGACCCGGTCGTGGCTGCTGCGCAGATCAGCGAGGGCCTCGTGTGCCGCGTCGACCCATGCCGCGCGATGCGTGCGCGCCAGCTCTTCGGGCGAGGTGCAGTGCCCCGGCAGCGCGATGCCCCGGGCGCGCACACCAGCGCCCGCGAGCGCCTCGGCGATCGGCCGCACCTCGTAGGGCGTGCCCGAGAGGCCGTGAATGCAGAGCACCGCCGTCGCCGACTCGCTGGGCCCCAGATCGAAGGGCGATGCGTCGACCTCGGTGCTCATGCGCCCTCTCCTTCGCCTCTACCTTCGCCAGAGAATGCGGCGCATGCCAGCGCCTCGGTCTCCCGCACGACGTCGCGCAGCGGCGCGCCGCTCTTCTGCGCTGCCTTCTTGCAGTCGTCGTACTCGGCGCTCCAGCTGCGGGCGCCATCGGGCCCCCGCACCTCCTTCACACGCAGGCGGCCCCAGGGCGTATCGACCTTTCGGCTGCGGCGCTCGAGCACCAGCCGATCCCATTCCTGATGGCGCAGCCCGATGGCCGTCGACTCGGCGAAGAGCGCGTGCGCCACTGCGTCGCGCGCGGGGGGCGGGCAGAGCACCCGCAGCAGGAAGCCGGGACGGTTCTTCTTCATCTGCACGTGCTGGATCGCGACGTCGACGGCGCCGGCACCCATCAGCCGCTCGAGCAGGTGATCGAAGTGCTCGGGCACCAGATCGTCGAGGTTCGTCTCGATCACCGTGATGCGATCGTGTGACATCCCACCGGCGCGCGCGCCGAGCATCACCCGAACGACGTTGGGGGTCGGCCCGGGGCGATCACGACCGGCGCCGACACCAACCTGCTCGACGGTGAGGCCGGGCCAGCTCACGAACTCGTCGACCACGGCGCGCAGGATCGCGGCGCCGGTCGGCGTCACCGTCTCCCACGCCACGTCGACGGGCAGGGTCGGGACGCCCTTCAGCAGCTCGAGAGTCGCGGGCGTCGGAACCCCGAGCCGGCCATGGGCCGTGTCGACGAAGCCGTGCCCGATGCCGACGGGTGTCGACGTGACGCGCCCCGCGCCGAGCAGCTCGAGGCCCGCCGCTGCCGCCGTCACGTC
>CAYYSY010000357.1:0-5815 GCA_964474355.1 uncultured Spirochaetaceae bacterium
CTCTTCGCCTTCGACCTCGCCCGGCTCGGGCACGTGCCCGTCCGCGAAGCGTCCGGTCATGTTGAGCGTGCGCGACACGAGGTTGCCGAGGTTGTTCGCGAGATCGGCGTTCACGCGCGCGATGAGCAGCTCCTCGCTGAAGTTCGAGTCGAGGCCGAAGCTCATCTCGCGCAGCAGGAAGTAGCGGAACGACTCGAAGCCGTACTTCTCCTTCATCGCGATCGGCGAGATCATGTTGCCGAGGCTCTTCGAGACCTTGCGGCTGTCGATGTTCCAATAGCCATGGACGTTGAGCCGCTGGTAGGGCTCGAGCCCGATGGCGTGCAGCATGCAGGGCCAGAAGACGGCGTGCGGCTTCAGGATGTCCTTGCCGATCAGGTGCTCGACGGCGCCCCAGTACGTCTCGAACTTCGGGTCGTCGTGATACCCGATGCCCGAGACGTAGTTGATCAGCGCATCGAACCAGACGTAGCAGACGTAGCCATCGTCGAAGGGCAGCTCGATGCCCCACTCGAGCCGCGTCTTCGGCCTGGAGATCGAGAGCGCGCCGCCGAGGCCGCTCTCCTCGGACAGCATCGAGAGCACCTCGTTGCGATAGCGCTCGGGCCGGATGAAGTCGGGGTTGGCCTCGATGTGCGCCTTCAGCCACTCGAAGTGGCGGCCCATCTGGAAGAAGTAGTTCTTCTCGCTGCGTGGCTCGGGTGCTCGCTCGTGATCCTTGCAGAGCCCGTCGACCATGTCGCGCTCCGTGAGGAAACGCTCACAGCCGACGCAGTAGAGGCCCTCGTACTCCTCGAACGTGATCTCGCCGGCGTCGTAGACCCTCTGGAGGATGTCCTGCACCACGCGCACGTGGTCGACGTCGGTCGTGCGGATGTAGCGGTCGTAGGAGATGCCGAGGTCGTCCCACGTCTGCTTGAAGACCGTGGCGAAGTGGTCGGCGACCTCGGCGACGGGCTTGCCCTGCTCGCGGGCGGCCTCGGCGACCTTCTCGCCGTGCTCGTCGCTGCCGGTCAGGAAGAACGTGTCGTCGCCGCGCAGGCGATGGTGGCGCGCGAGCGCGTCCGCGAGCACGGTCGTGTACGTGTGGCCGATGTGGGGATCGGCGTTCACGTAGTAGATGGGGGTCGTGACGTAGAACGTCCCGCTCACTCGGTGTGGTCCTCTCTGCTCTTCATCGACCCGCGTCATCGACCTTCGTCATCGACTCACGGCGCCGCGCACCGCGAAGAGGCTGCGCTCGGCGATCATCTGCGGGTTCGCATTGCGCTGGGCGAGGTCACGCTGGCAGCGCGTCAGCTCGTGGAACGCATCGAGCAGCGGCCCCACGTCCCGGCCGCGCTCCGCGGCCTGCGCCGCCGTGCGCTCACGCAGCCAGCCGCGGCCGGTGTCGAGCAGCTTCTCGACCTTCGCCGCGGCGACGGCCCGGGCGCCGCGATAATCCTCGGCCCACTCGAGGAGCTGGGGCAGGCCGAGCTCCTCGATGCCGTCGAAGCGCGTGACGAGCGCCTGCACCTCTTCGGGCGCCTCATCGCCGCGTAGCGGCATGACCTCCTCGGATGGATAGGCGACCCGGATGCAGCGGGAGCGGATCGTCGGCAGCAGCGCCGATGCGCTCCGCGCAGCGAGGAGGATCGTGGTGCCCGGCGGTGGCTCCTCGACGATCTTCAGTAGCGCATTCTGGGCGCTGTGATTCAGCCAGCCCGCGTCGGCAATCACCGCGACGCGGCGACCGCCCTCGCTCGAGGCGAAGTGCAGCGCGCGCTGCAGCCCCCGGACCTGGTGGATGCTGACACGCGTCGCGTCGGGAGCGAGCTCGAGCCAGTAGAGATCGGGGTGCTCGCCGATGTAGCGAAATGGCGTCTTCGTGTCCTTCTTCGCGTCGAGCACGGGGTGCTCGACCTCGGCGTGTGACTTCACGCACGCAGGGCAGACGACACAGGGCCGATCCGCGGGGTCGTCGGCGTCGCAGACGAGGGCGCGGGCGAACCACTCCGCGGTGCTGCGGGGGGCGTCCCCGGCACCGCTCAGCAGATAGCCGCCGTGGATGCGATCCCTCGCAAGGGCCCCACGCAGCAGGTCTTTCGGGTCGTTCGCATCCGGGGCCATGGTGCGCGGCAGGGTAGCACCTGACCCCCCGGGTTCACGGCCATGCAGGTGGCATCGCAACTAATCGGGGCGGCTTGGGAATCGCTCGAACTTTTCACTCAAGCGCGACGTGGCCCTGCCGAATACGGGAGAGCGAGCATCGCGCTCCACACATCAATTCTCACCTCGGGCTCGAGCTCGGGGGTCGACGAGGGGACAGACCATGGCCATCAGCGGGTTCGGACGGGGCAAGCAGGGTGAGGGAATGAGCAGCGGAGCGGGCTCGATGCCCTCGGCAGCGCCGGCGCCGGCACCCTCGAGCGGTGGCGGTGGGGGGCTGACCGCCTTCATCGACCAGGGCTCGCAGTTCGAGGGCAAGCTCTCGTTCAAGGACACCGTCCGCATCGACGGCGAGTTCAGCGGCGAGATCAGCAGCGAGAACACCCTGATCGTCGGCGAGAGCGGCGAGATCACCGCGACGATCCGCTCGAACGTCGTCGTCGTGTCGGGCTCGGTCGTCGGCAACATCTACGCGGGGCGCCAGGTCGTCCTTCACAAGACCGCTCGCGTCGAAGGCGACCTCGAGTGCCCGTCGGTCATGATCGAGGAGGGGGCGCTCTTCAACGGTCATCTCAAGATGAACGCAGGCGGACCGGCCGCACAGAAGCTGAAGCCCGTCGATGGCGGGAGCGGTCAGAGCCCGAAGCCGGGCAGCACCGACGCGAAATAGGCAGGGGTTCCGGGGCACCCGGGATCGCGTGCCCCAATCTCTCCTGCTCGCCGCACCGCGCGGGTGCACCGGGTGCCGAGCGGTTGCCAGGCGTTGCAGCAGACCGGGCTCGCTTCGAGCAGGTACCGGCATGGGAGGACGTGCCGGCATCGCGCCGACTGCGGGCTCCGTGGGTGAATCGACCGGCAGCTGAACGCCGGTCGGGACCCAGGCCCAGTGGTGGTGCGATGGTCAGCCGGCTCGCGATCGAGATCGCGAGCCGACGAGTTCGAATCTGAGAGGCGTCTCGCACTCCGCGAGGCGCCTCTTCGTTTCTTGGGGACGCTGGTGGGCTCGCCGCGCGTCTCGCGCGGCGTGCGCGCTAGAAGGCGACCACCGCCGTCACCCCGGGCAGGGCCTCGCGGAGCGGCGCCTCGAGGCCGTACCGGAGCGTCGCGGTCTGGGCGGGGCAGCTGGCGCAAGTCCCCTGGAAGACGACGCGCACGGTGCCGTCGGGCTCGATGCCGAGCACCTCGATGTTGCCGCCGTCGGCGACGAGCGCCGGCCGCAGGCGGTCGATGATCGACTCGACGGCGCCGAGGGGCGGAGCGGGCTGGGCGAACTGACTCTGGTCGCTCATGGGGGATGCATCGGCCCTTCGCCGGTCCACGTTGAGGCGAATGCGCGGCCCCCAAGCACCGGCAGCTCTGCGTGCCCGCGCGCGTGAGCTAGCCTCGGCACCATGCCGATGAAGATCCGCTTGATGCTGTTCGGCGCCCTCCGCGACGAGGCGGATGGAGCGCGAGAGGTCGATCTGGAGGTCGAGGAGGGGCTCGACGTCGCCGGACTGCGGGCGTTGCTCGCCGAGCGCTGGCCGATGGTCGCGCGCTACGGCGACCGGCTCGCGGTGTCGGTGAATCTCGAGGTCGCACACGCCAACGTCGTGCTCGCGAACGGTGACGAGGTGGCGCTGCTGCCGCCCGTGGCGGGCGGCTCGGCGGAGGCCGCCGGACGGCGCTGCACGATCAGCGAGACACCGCTCGACGAGGCCGAGGTCACGGCCCGGGTCGCCGGCGACGACACCGGCGGGATCGTGAGCTTCGTCGGCGCCGTGCGGAACCAGGCGCGGGGGCACGAGATCGAGCACCTCGAGTACGAGGCCTATCCCGCGATGGCCGAGCGCGAGATGCAGAAGATCGTCGACGAGGCCGAGGTCCGCTGGCCCGGGACGCGCGTCGCGATCGCGCACCGCGTGGGCCACCTCAAGATCGGGGACGCAGCGGTCGTGGTCGTCGCGGCGGCGCCGCATCGCGGTGAGGCCTTCGAGGCCTGCCGGTTCGCGATCGACACGCTCAAGGTCACCGTCCCCATCTGGAAGCGCGAGGTCGCGACGGACGGCGCCTACTGGGTGGACGATCACGCGTGAGGTCGGACCGACGGCGCCTACTGGATGGACGATCACGCGTGATGTTCGAGCGGCGGCGGCATGACTGACGGCGAGGCCCGCCCGGGCGAGGCGCGGCACCACCATCGCAAGGCTGCGCCGGCGAGCGTTACGGCCGTCGTGGTCACGGTGAGTGACACGCGCACCCTCGAGACGGACACGGGGGGTGCGCTCGTCGCATCCGAGCTCGAGGCAGCGGGGCATCGCGTCGTCGATCGCAGCATCGTGCCCGACGAGCCGACTGCCATCGGGGCGGCCCTCGACGAGGGGCTGGTGCGAGACGGCGTCGAGGCGATCGTCTTCACCGGTGGCACCGGCGTGGCCCCGCGCGACGTGACACCCGAGACGGTCGAGGCGAAGCTCGAGCGCGTGGTGCCCGGGTTCGGAGAGCTGTTTCGCATGCTCTCGTACGAGGACATCGGCCCGGCGGCGCTGCTCTCGCGCGCGACGGCAGGCCTCGCGCGTGGCCGCGTGGTGTTCGTGATCCCGGGCTCCCGGGGCGCGGTGCGGCTCGCGATGGAGAAGCTGATCGTGCCCGAGATCGGTCACCTCGCGGGCGAGGCGCGAAAGACGCGCTGAGAGAGCCGCGTTCCAGCCACAGCGGAATCTTGTCGGCGGGCCCGTAAGCGCTCGTCGCGAATCGACGTGCCTCGCAGATTTCGGTGCTCCTCTGCGCCACAACGCTGGGGGTCGTGACCACATGCTCCCGATGGGATCTTTCACGCCGCCGCTAGCCCTCTGTCTGCTCGCCTGCCTCCTCACGGTCCGCCCGGCCTCGGCCGAGAGCTACATCTGGGTCGACGAGCAGGGGGTCACGCGCCTCACCAACGACCCCGACGGTGTGCCCGAGCGGGCCCACGACGCGGCGGACGTCGAGAGCCTGCGCGGCTTGTGGGACGACGGGCTCACGGGGCCCGTGCCGGTGACGCCGCCCGGCGCGTCGGGCAGCGATGCCGATCGCGTGGTGCGGCTGCTGCATGGGGCGGTGCACGATCTCGAGCGCGGTGAGACCGCGCGGGCGATCGCGGCGCTGCGCAGTGCGCGCCGACTCGATCCGGCGAGGCCCGAGGGCTACTGGTACCTCGCATCCCTCGACCGCCAGCGCGGCCGCTACGCGCAGGCGGCCCGGAACCTGAGCCTCTTCCTGAAGTATGCCGGTGACGATCTGCAGCCGTGGCGGCAGAAGGCCGAGGCGCGCCTGCAGCACCTGCAGGTCGAGCGGCGGCTCGCCGATCGGAGCCTCGAGCGCGGTCCCCTCGAGCTCGTGAAGTACGGGGGCGACCACTTCGAGATTCAGCTCGATGCCGAGCTCGACGCCGTCTCGAGCCAGTACGCGGTGTCGGCGATGCAGTATCTCGAGGAGGCGCGCGTGCTCGTCGACGATCGCGTCGGCGTGACGCCGGCCGAGCCGCTCGGCGTCGTCTTCTACGGCCGCGCGGCCTACTCGAACGCGCACGCGCACAAGTTCTCGTTCCAGACCGTCGGGTTCTTCGACGGACGCATTCACGTCTCGTCGCCGGCGCACCCGAGCGGTACGCTGCGGGCGCTGCTCTTTCACGAGTACACCCACGCGG
>CAYYSY010000358.1:0-6878 GCA_964474355.1 uncultured Spirochaetaceae bacterium
CCTGCGCGGGCTGCGTGAGCTGGCCGACGAAAACGGCTGCCTGCTGATCTTCGATGAGGTGCAGACGGGCATCGGTCGCACCGGCTCGCTCTTCGCCTACGAGCAGCACGACGCCGTCCCCGACGTGATGACGCTCGCGAAAGCGCTCGGCAACGGCATCCCGATCGGCGCGATGTGCACGCGCGCGGAGCTCGCCGATAGCCTCGTGCCCGGCACCCACGCCTCGACGTTCGGCGGCAATCCGCTCGCGTGCGCCTGCGCCAGTGCGGTCTTCGACGTGCTGCTCGACGACGGCGTGCTCGACCACGGCCGCGAGATGGGCGCGCATCTGGCGACACGTCTCGAAGACATCGCCGAGAAGGCGGGCGAAGGCGTCGTGCGCGAGAGCCGGGGGCTCGGGCTGCTGCGCGGCCTCGAGCTCGCTCCGGACGTGAGCGCGAACGACGTGCGGGCGGCGTGCCTCGAGCGCGGCGTGCTGGTCATCACGGCCGCCGGCAACACGCTCCGAATCGCACCGCCGCTGGTCATCACAGAGGCGGAGCTCGACGAGGGGCTCGCGGTGATCGAAGCCGTGCTCTGCGGTTGAGCGCCGCGGGAGCCTGCGAGCTCAGCGCCCCTTCCAGTGCGGCTTGCGCTTCTGCGCGAAGGCGAGTGGGCCCTCGCGGAAGTCCTCGCTGTGAAACATGGCGTGGACCTGGTCGTAGCGCTGCTGCATGGCCTCTTCGACCGAGCCGTAGGTGAGGCCCTGCATCGCGACCTGCTTCGTCGCGCGCACAGAGACGGGTGCGCACTCGATGATCTGATCCGCCCAGCGATGGGCGGCCGATAGCAGGTCTTCGGGGGCGACGACCTCGTTCACGAAGCCGAGGCGCTCGCCCTCCTCGGCGCTCACGCGGCGGCCGGTGAGCAGCATGCCCATCGCCGACTTGAGGCCGATCTGGCGCGGCAGGCGGTGCATGCCACCGGCGAGCGCCGCGAGGCCGACGCGGGGCTCGGGGAGAGCGAAGATGGCCTTGCTCGAAGCGATGATCAGATCGCACGCGAGGGCGATCTCGAACCCTCCGCCCATGGCGACGCCGTTCACCGCGGCGATCACGGGCTTCACGTTGTCGTAGCGATCGGTGAGCCCGGCGAAGCCGCTCTTCGGCATGGTCACGTCGCCGCCCGACGACTGGGCCTTGAGGTCGTTGCCGGCCGAGAATGCCCGATCGCCTGCCCCGGTGATGATCGCCACCCAGAGGTCGTCGTCGGCCACGAAGTCGTCGAAGGCCGCCGCGAGCTCGACGTGCGCCGGACCGTGGAGGGCGTTCATCACCTCGGGTCGCTCGATGGTGATGGTCAGGACGTGGCCATCTCTGGAGGTGCTGCAGAACTCGGGCATCGTGATCTCCTCGCGGTGAACGCGCGAGGGTAACACCCGCCGGCCGTCCGGCAGCGTCGCGGTGCTCAGGGCCCGAAACGACTCACACCCATTGCACGGACGGGAGTCCGAGGCATCGGGAGCGAGCCCGATGCGAATCTCGTCAGAGCCGGAAGCGACTCACGTCTTCGCGCAGCGCCTTGGCACGGCGTAGCAGACCGTCGACCGCCTGGCGCATCTCGTCGACGCTGCGGGCGTTGGCGTCCGAGTGGGCGCGCACCCGTGTGAGCGTGCCGGCCGCCGCGGCGCACTCGTCCGTCTGCCGCTCGACCGACCCGCTGATGCTGGCGGCGACCTCGCGGGCCTTGCCGATGGCGCGGCTGATCTCGTCGAGGCTTCGGGTCTGCTCGCCTGCCCCGTCCTTCACGACCTCGGCCATGTCGCCCATCGTCGAAGAGCTCTGCAGCACGGTGCCCGAGGTGCGCTGCTGCTCCTCACCGGCGCCGAGGATCTGGGCCGCTCCGTCATTCACCCTCTCCATGAGCTGCGACACGTCGCTGCTGCCCTTCGCGTGCACGCCGATCACCGTCACGATGTCACCCACGCGCTGCCCGCTCGTGGATGCCGAGGCGGTGATCTGCTCGAGCGACGCGGCCGCTGCGGAGGCCAGGGTCACGCCCTCCTGCACGCTCTCTTTGCTGTCGGCGATGGCCTCGACGGCGTTGCGGCTCTCGCGCTGCACCGCTTCGATGACGCCGGCGATCTCGTGGGTGCTCGCGAGGGTACGCCGGGCGAGCTCCTTCACCTGGTCGGCGACGATCTTGAAGCCGTGGCCATCTTCACCGGCCTGTGCGGCGATGATCGAGGCATTCAGCGCGAGCAGCGCCGTCTCGTCCGCCACCGACTCGATCACGCCGAGGATGCGCCCGATCTGCTCGCTGCGGTCGACGAGCGCTTCGATCACCTCGTTCACCGTCTCGGTCGAGCCGCGGATCGCGTCCATGCCGGCCTGGGTCCGGTGCACGACCTCTCGGCCCTGCTCCGCGTCGCCGACCATCTCTTCGGTGAGCCGGGCGGTCTCGGTGGCGTTGGCGTCGATCTGCATCGCAGACGACGCCATCTCCTCCATGCTCATCGTGGTCTCGGCTGCGGACTCCGAGAGCCCGTTTGCGAGCTCGCCCACTGAGCGGATGCTGGCGATCATCTCGGTGATCGCCGCCGCGACGCCGCCGACGTGCTCGCTGAAGCGCTCGGCCGTGTCGGTCAGCGCCCGGCTCGTGGTACCGATCTGCTCGATGGCGACGCTCGAGCCATCGACCGACGACGCGAGGCCCTCGACGTCACCGTGGATCTCCCGGGTCTGCGACAACACCGTGCTCATCGCCGACTCCGCCTCGGTGAGCTCGAGCACCTGATCGCGGCTGGCCTCGGACACGGTCTTCGCCAGCTCGGAAACCTGGCGCGACACGTCCTCGACGCCATCGACGATCGCCGCGATGTGGCCGACCGTGCCGCGGAGCGAGCCGCGCATGGTCGCGAAGCTGCGCGAGAGCGCGCCGAACTCGTCCTCGCTCTCGAACGTGAAGGGCGAGGAGAGGTCACCCGTCGCGACCCGGCTCGCCGCCTGCCCGAGCACGTCGGCCGCGCGCGTGAGATCGCGCGTCGACAGGTGGACGAAGCCGACGGCGCCACCGAGCGCGAAGAGCGCGAGCAGGCCGTAGTCGGCGAGCATGCCCCCCATCGTCAACGCGCTCGCGCCGCGCGGCGCGAAGCCGACGACCACGGCGTCGTCCGCCTCGAGCCGCCGCCAGGCGAAGCGCTGATTCCGCGACGGCACCGCGAACGTGCCCGCATCGGGCGATGCGAGGATCTCCGCGATCTCGAGGGCATCGACGGGGAGGCGCCCTGCGAGCCCCTCGGTCGTCAGCTGCGTGGCCGGGACGACCTCGAACGACAGGAAGCCGGCCGGAAGCAGTCGCGCGCCCTCGCCGAGTGCGATCTCGACGTCCGCCGAGCTCGCGTCGCGCTCGATGGCCCGATCGAGCACACCGTCGACGAGCGCGATCCACTCCTCGTCGCCGTGCGCCATCGCGCGCACCTGGGCGACCGAGATGCTGTAGGCGAGCGCGAATGCGACGAGCCCGATGACGCTGACCATCAGCTTGAAGCGGATCGGCATCGGCCGAATCAGCGCCTCGCGCTCGTCGGGATGCGTCACCTCGGCGACGAGGTGCCCGCGCACCGGCGAGAGCCCGTCCTTGAACCACACGTAGGAGAGGATCTGTGAGACGCCACCCCCGCAGATCGAAGCGGTGAGGACGGCGACCGCCTCGAAGCGCGTGAACCCGGCCGGCGTGTACATGCCGATGATCGCGACCGCGATGCCGCCGAAGATCCAATAGCAGCAGACGAGGACGAAGATCAGCCGCGGCAGATCCATCACGTTGCGGAAGGCGGCGTGGAGGAGGTCGGGGTCGGTGCGCTCCTCGTCACTCGCGTCGAGGTAGCGGCTCACCGGGCCCATCAGCCAGGCAACGAGCCAGATCGCGGCGACGAGGATGACCGAGAGCACGGCGCCCACGAGCAGCGCGAAGTGCATCAGCCGCGCGGAGTCGAAGGGCACGATGGCGAGCAGGTACACGAGCACCCACGCCAACACGAACAGCGCGTTGCGCACGGTGGACATGTACGCCCACGCGCGCAGCGCGCGCCCACTCGGTAGTTCGTCGACCGACACTCGCCCCTCCGGCAAGGCCTGCGCGTTTTGGGAAGACCACAGTCGGGTCTTCACCCGTCACACATCGGCTGCGGGGCGCAGCGACTGGAAGCCGGTCGAGGAAAAGTCCTTGCAGGATCGGGGATTTGCGGGGTTTCAGCCCCGTCGCTTGCGGACGGCCTCGGCGAGATCGTCGAAGAGCGGGGTCGTCTGCTCCCAGCTCATGCACGCGTCGGTGATCGACTGACCGCGTGTCAGCTTCTCGGTCGACGCGTTCGCCTGCGAGTGGCTCTGATTGCCCTCGACGAGGAAGCTCTCGAGCATCAAGCCGAAGACGTGCTCGCTGCCGTCCGCGACCTGGCCAGCGAGGTTGCGCGCGACGTCGGGCTGCACGCGATGGTT
This sequence comes from uncultured Spirochaetaceae bacterium, assembly GCA_964474355.1. Lineage (GTDB taxonomy): Bacteria > Myxococcota_A > UBA9160 > UBA9160 > UBA4427 > CAYYSY01. The sequence continues at coordinate 4,479 of CAYYSY010000358.1, forward strand.
CTTGCCGCTGTTCGCGTGACTGCAGTCGACCATGACCCGCGGCGGGAGCCCGGCCGCTTCGAGCTGCTCGGCCGCCGAATCGACCGAGACCTTGTCGAAGTTCGGCCCGGTCTTGCCGCCGCGCAGGATCAGGTGGCAGGCCTCGTTGCCCTTCGTCGCGACGATGGCCGCCACGCCCTGCTTCGTGACCGACAGGAAGTGGTGGGGGTTCGCAGCGGAGCCGATCGCGTCGACCGCGATCTGCACCGAGCCGCCCGTGCCGTTCTTGAAGCCGACCGGCATCGAGAGACCCGACGCGAGCTCGCGATGCACCTGGCTCTCCGACGTGCGCGCGCCGATGGCGCCCCACGAGACGAGGTCCGCGTAGAACTGCGGCGTGATCGGGTCGAGGAACTCACTGGCCGCGGCGAGCCCGAGGTCGAGCACGTCGAGCAGGAAGCGGCGCGCCTTGTGGAGTCCTTCGTTGATCGAGAAGCTGCCGTCGAGACGGGGATCGTTGATGAGCCCCTTCCAGCCGACCGTGGTCCGCGGCTTCTCGAAGTAGACGCGCATCACGATGCAGAGGTCGTCGCGGTACTGCTCTCGCGCCTCCGCGAGACGTCCGGCGTACTCGATCCCGGCGTCGGGATCGTGGATCGAGCAGGGCCCGCAGACCACCACGAGCCGATCGTCCTCGCCGCGGAGGACCGCGCCAATCGAGTCCCTCGCGTCGGCCACCGTGGTCGAGGCGTCCTCGGAGAGCGGCAGCTCCTCCATGAGGATCGCGGGCGAGATGAGGGGGCGGAGTTCCTCGATTCGGAGATCGTCTGTCTCGTGGAGCATGTCGGGGTCCTGGGCGCTTCCGGGTGCTGGGCGAAGAGGGGTGTGTATCACCCTTGGGCCCGGCTTTCACGCCGCCCAGCGAATCTCGGCCTCCCGACCCGTGCAGAGACGCCTCGAAGCCGACCCGTCAGTCGTAGCCGCGCCAGTCCCGCGCGCCCGAATACGCACACCACACGCAGAATGCGTGCACGAGGAAGCCGGGCAGCAGGACCGCCGAGTACGCGATGCCCGTCGCGAGGAACCAGGCCGCACCCGGGAAGAGGCGGCCGTTGTAGACCTGGCCGAGACCGGGGATCACCACCGAGAGCACGGCCGAGATGCCGGGGCTGGGAGCCCGGCGCACGTACACGTCGTCGGGAATGGAGTCGTAGCGGGTCATCATGTGCGTTCCTCCGATCATGATTGGGCTGCGTTCGATGCGGGCGCCTCCGACCCGTCTGGCCCGGCTGCACGCCCGTCGAGCTCGATCGACCGAGGACATCGCAATCTTCGTGCCCGCTGACGACTCGGCGTTCCTCTGGAGAGCACTCCGCCTGCGGGGATGACGCCCCTTGGCCGCAGCGGTCCGGCGACAGTGCAGCGCCGGTGCTGCACGCCCAAAGGGCCGCCTGCGGGGGGGGGTCGGCTCGATCCTCTACACTGGCGCCATGCACTCGGACCCGACCCGGCGCTTCGCTGAGCTGGCCACCTTGCCCGACTCCGAGATCGACATCGCCGAGGGCGCGCTGCTCATCGCCGCCGAGCGGGTCCCCGACCTCGACGTGCACGGCTATCTCGAGCGCCTCGACGCCCTGGCCACCGGGCTCGAGCCCGGGCTGTCGCGGGCGGGCTCCGGCGTCCACCGGGTGGAGGCCCTGAACCGGGGCTTCTTCGACGAGCTCGGCTTCCGGGGCAACCAGGGCGACTACGAGGATCCGCGCAACAGCTTCCTGAACGAGGTCCTCGACCGGCGCACCGGCATCCCGATCACGCTCGCCATCGTGTACGTCGAGGTGGCCCGCCGACTCGGTCTCGACGCCGAGGGGGTCGGCTTCCCTGGCCACTTCCTGGCCAAGGTCAGTGGCGTGCCCACACCGGACGGCAACGACGAGGTCGTCGTCGACGCGTTCTTCGGCCGTGTGCTCGACCTCCGCGAGTGCCAGGAGCGCCTCCGCCAGGCCCTCGGGCCCAGCGCTCAGCTGGGGCCCGACAGCCTGCGCGCGGCGTCGACCCGCGAGATCCTGACCCGCGTGCTGACCAACTTGAAGAATCACCACCTGCGGCGGGGTGAGCCCCTCGATGCGCTGTCCTGCATCGACCGGATCCTGATGCTGTGGCCGAGCGCCGCCCTCGAGTACCGCGACCGGGGGCTGATCAACGATCACCTCGGCTTCGGCGAGCCGGCGCGGGCGGATCTCGAGCGATTCCTCGAGCTCGCCCCCACACACGAGTCGGCGCGGGCAGTGCGGCTCACGCTCGAGCGAATCGGCAACGTGCGCACGCTCGTGCACTGACGCTGGATCGGCAACGTGCGCACGCTCGTGCACTGACGCTGGATCGGCAACGTGCGCACGCTCGTGCACTGACGCTGGATCGGCA
>CAYYSY010000359.1:0-11189 GCA_964474355.1 uncultured Spirochaetaceae bacterium
TCGTCGTCGAGGTCGGCGAATGCGACGTAGAAGGCGTCGTCGACCACGCTCGTCGGCAGCGCGAGCGGAACCTCCTCGAAGCCGCCGAACGGCACGTTGCGGTAGAGGGCGATGCCGTCGTGCACGGCGACCACGAGGTCGACCCAGCCATCGCCATCGAAGTCGCCCGAGGCGATGCCGCGCCCCGTGATGTAGGGCGGCACGAAGCGGTCGATGCCGAAGCGGTCCCAGCGGTCGATGCCGACTTCGGGCCCCTCGAGCTTCGCGAAGACTCCCCGAGCGCCCCCCACTCGCGGTTGGTGAGGTCGCGCGAGCACGTCGACGCCCTCCCCCGACCAGACGAGATCGAGCTCGGCGCGCATCGGCTGGGATGCGCCCGCGTCGTGCGGCGCGGCGTCACTCTGCGACGACGGCGGGTGCACGGCGACCACGCGCTCGGTGGGCGCCGATGCGGGCGCGCTGTCGAAGACCGACTCGAGGGCCGCGACCGAGCGCTGCATGTCGATGCGCGAGAGGTACTCGATCGTGCCGCCGGACACGACGCCGAGCGTGAAGACGAGCGCGAAGAGCATGCCCGCGATCGAGCGCGAGATCGTCTTGTAGACGATGAACGTCGAGTAGATGCTGTAGCTGCCCAGCGTGAAGAGCAGCGTCATGACGTAGCCCTTGGCCACGCCGGCGGTGAGGAAGGCCTGGGCAGTGATCACGTCGAACGCGATCGGCGCGGGCAGGATCGTGCCGATCAGCGACGCGAGCACGAGCAGCCCGAGCCCGGGCTCCGCCGAGAGTGCCGGCCCGGCATCGAAGCTGCTGACGAGCACGGCGCCGAGGAAGCCTGCGACGAACATGAGCGGCACCGTGCGCACGATGACGAAGCCCCAGTTCTTGAGCACCGCCTTCGATGTGCCGAGCAGTGCGTCCCCCCAGCCCTCGGTGTCGAGCGAGATCTGCGTCGCGCCGGGCACCGCGCAAGCGATGTCTTCGTGTGCGCCCTCGACCGCGCGTAGCCGCTCCGGCTTCACGAGGAACGGGATCGTCGCGATGACCAGCACTGAGAGCCCGATCTTCGTGACCGCCATCTCGATCGGAAAGAGCGAGAAGCTCATGGTGATGATGATGACGTTGAGCGTGGGCGAGCTGATCATGAGCGCCAGAGCCGTCTCGGCGCGTTGGCTCGCCTGGTACACTGCCGACGCAATCGGCGCAGAGCAGTTGGCGCAGAGCCCCAGCGGCGACCCGGTGATCGCGCCGAAGAGCGTGCTCGCCACGCGGCCGCGCAGACGTTCGGGGTTCATCGCGGTCAGCAGGGTCATGAAGAGCCCGGCGATCGCGACGCCGAAGGTCATGCCCTTCTTGTTGGTGTTCGCCCAATTGATCGTCGAGTACGCGACCTTCTTCCAGTATGGGAAGTCGGGTTGGACCTCGAGGATCGGGTCGAAGCTGAGCGCGCCGCTGTTCTGCAGCACGCTCGCCACCGACGCCTTCTGGTTGATCGCGGGATAGCGCGAGGTCGTCCCGAACCAGAGCCCCACTGTGGCAATGGCGACGAGCAGGATCACGACGCGCTTGTTCGGGTGGGGCATCGACTCTCCAACGGACCTGAGTCGGACTACTTTCGCAGAAAAGGCGCTGGCGTGGCAAAGGCGATCGGGTGGAGGGGGTGCCCGATTCGAAAACCAGTCGTTTCTCGGCGATTCCCCTCGCGGCGTCCCCACTCGAAACCAGCCCGACACGCCGCACTTGCGCGCCGACTTGCGAGCGCGTGACCGGCTCCGCGCGGAGCGGGGCCCGCGCCGATCAAGGCGGCTCGCCTCCGTCGTCGAATCGCAGGTCGTGGATCATCTGCCGGCTGCCCGGCACGACGGGGAAGTCCGGCGCCTGCAGCCGGACGCTCGACCTCGCCACGATCACCCTGCGGGCGGACGCCAGCTCGGGCTCCTCGGCGACGAGCACGTCCCAGAGCGCCCTCGCCTGCCGGTCGCGCTGCTCGGGCGTGCCCTTCTTGAACGTCCCGCGCACGAGCCACCGCACCTGGGACATCCGCAGCCGCCGGGCCAGGATCTGCTTGTGCGGCACCTTCTCGAGTCGCCCATCGCCGCGATCGATGAGGATCTCGTATCGCGTGGCGACGTCCGAAGCGATGCCCGGAAACGTCGGGAACACCGTGAACGGCCAGCTGACGAACCCCACGGCGCCGTGGAGCACCGCGAGCGTGACGATGGGGATCGCGACCGCGTGGGCGGCGCGGGTCGAGACACTCGCCGGCGCCCGTGCAGGCGCGCCGGGCTCGGCATCGCGACCTGCGCCCCGGAGAACCGGCCACGCGAGGGGCAGCAACGGCCAGAGGGCGGGGACGGAGCGCGCGAGCTGGCCGGCGAGCGCCGAGCCCGCCTCGCCCGTCTCGGGATCGCGCAGCGCAGCATCCGCCGACCCCTCGGCGGCGCCGGGCACCGCCACGAAGTCGAGTGCGCCCGCGAGATCGAAGCGCCGCAGCAGCGACACCGCGCGCATGGCCGCAGGACGCTCGGGATCGAACTCGAGCCGCCAGGGCTCGCGCCCGAAACGGCTCCGCAGCCCCGTCGCGATCCATCGCCAGTCGAAGACGATCGGGTAGAGGAAGAGCACCTGGCTGAAGTCGATCTGGAACAGCAGCCGCGTGCTGGTCTGGAAGCCGATCCCGCCGAGCCCGATCAACGTGCGCGACACGCGCGTGAAGATCATGAGCGGAAAACCGATCTCGAAGACGAGCGTGAAGATGCCTCCGAGCGTCGCGAGCCGCGGCATCTGATCCACGCGGATGAAGGAGACGAACTCCTTGTGCTCCCAGCGCGTGAGCGTGCGGTTGATCAGGTTCTCGGCCGTGACCCACTCGAAGCCGCCCGTCGCGAACTTCCACAGGCCCGGAAAGAAGTAGACGATGGCCAGCACGACCCACGCCCAGCGAAGAGCGACGGCGAAATACGGCGAGGGCTCGAGGCCGCGGCCCTCGGCATCGCGATCGCGCCGGCTGCCGAAGAGCAGCGCGTCGAGCGAGAGCACCTCGCCGCAACGGACGGTCGCGAAGATCGGCGCGATCCACATCAGGTGATGGAACCAGCGGATCTTCCCGTGGATCTCGAGCTCGGCGAAGACGAAGACACCGAGCAGCGCCGTCACCAGGGCGCTCGTACGGGAGAAGAGGCCGAGGGCGGCCGACGCCGACGTGATCGCGAGCGCGATCGACGCTCCGCGCACGACGCCTTCGGGCCGGGGAATCGCGCTGACGAAGCGCCCCAGGCCCTGCAGATCCCAGGTCAGCTCGTCGGGCAGCTGCGAGAGCCAGTCGATGCGCTGCAGATCGAGGAGCAGAAAGATCGTGCCGAACACGACGAAGCGCGCGATGGCGAGATTGAAGGGCGAGTCGGGCTCGCGGAAGTAGCGCACGATGATCCCGCGCTGCCAGAGCTCGAACCCGACGAGGCCGATGACGGCCCACACGGCCGTCGAGCGCAGGAAGAAGTCGCGCGCGTCGTCGCGCCCGACGAACCACGTGGTCGCCGCAGCAATGGCGGCCGCGGCACCGAATACCACGACCATGCCCAGAACGCGTCGGCGACGTGCATTGCCCGTGTCGCTGCGGGTCGCCTGTGAGCCGTCGGCCTCGGGACCGCTCGGCTCCAGGCCACCCTCGCCGCTCGACATCACCGCTCCCTTCACCGCCACCCGAGCGTGCTGCGTCCGGCCTGCGGGTGGCCGCGACGGTCCGTTCGAGGACGAATCAGGCTATCACACGGCATGTGCTCGTCGGGGCTCGTTCACCGCACGGAGCGCGATCGAATCGCGTGACCAGCACGCGTGCTCGACCGTAGAGCCGACATGCGAGTCGCCATCGAGCCGAGTGGGACGTTCTGCCTCACCTTCCCGGCATGGGCCGCGTGCGTGCTCTGTGTCGCCGCGTGCATGACACTCGCGGGCGAAGCACTCGCCGGACCGAACGGCTTCGACCTCGCCGATGCGCAGATCCCGCGCAACGAGATCTTGCGCGGCGGACCGCCGAAGGACGGCATCCCGGCGCTCGACTCGCCGCACATGGTCGGGGCCGCCGATGCAGGCTGGCCCGACGCGAGCATGGTCGTCGGTGTCGTCGCCACGCGACCGGACGGCACGACCGAGGCGCGCGCCTATCCCCTCGACGTGCTGGTGTGGCACGAGCTGGTGAACGACGTCATCGCGGGCCGGCCGATCCTCGTCTCGTACTGTCCGCTCTGCGGCAGCGCGATGGCGTTCGACCGGCCCTCCACACGAGCAGGGGACGATCGCTTCGGCGTGTCGGGCCTGCTCTACCAGTCCGATCTGCTGATGTTCGATCGCGCCACCGAGAGCCTCTGGACACAGATCGGCGGCCTCGCCGTGACCGGCTCGCGCGCGGGCGAGCGGCTCACCTTGCTGCGCTCGAGCCACGAGCGCTGGGACACGTGGCGCGCGCGACACCCACACACCCTCGTGCTCTCGAAGCGCACCGGACATCGACGCGACTACGGCCGCGCGCCCTACGGCGACTACGCACGATCGCGTCGACTGCACTTTCCCGCCCCGCGCGACGACCGCGAGCATCCCAAGGCGCGCACCCTCGGCCTGCGCACGAAGGACGGCGGGGTCGCGCGCGCGTATCCCATGCGGCTCTTCGAGTCGGGGGACGCGGCCATCACCGACCGCTTCGCCGGCCACGACGTGCGCATCACCTTCTCTCGCGAGCGCAACGCGTTCGTGGTCGATGCACCCGAGTCGATCGACGTCGTAGAGACCTACTGGTTCGCGTGGATGGCCTTCCATCCCGGGTCGAGCGTGTTCGAAGCGCCCACCGACTAGAGATCGTCGACGGGGGGCTCGCCGTGCAGCCAGTTGTGCTCGCTGTCGATGAGGAACTGGCTCGGCCAGCCGGCCTCGGGCGCCTCCCACGGACCGTGGAAGATGCAGAGCTCCCGGAATCGATCGACGTCCTCACGGCTCGGCTCGGTGTAGAGCGCATCGACGGCGTCCATCAGGCCTTCGGGCTTGTCCTCGACCTGCTCGAGCACGCGCAGGAACCACTTGTGATACGGGTAGAGGACCTCGTTGCGCGTCAGCACGAGACGGGCGCCGAAGAGCACGAGCTTGCTGATCGCCGTGCCGAGCAGATACCGGTTCTCGAGCCGCAGCCCCTCGGTGGCATACCAGTGCCAGGCCTCGACCTGGGCGAAGAAGCGCCGCAGCCGATCGACCTTGCCCTCGACCGGGTAGCGCGCGATGCGCTCGAAGCACTCGCCGTAGTCGACACGCGAGACCAGCGGCTGGGCGTCGTGCAGCGCGAACCGCGCCGGCTCGCTCCCGTGGCTCGCGACCTCCTCGAGGAAGCCCTCCGAGACGTACTTGCCCTCGGAGTAGCCACCGGGCCAGTCGCAGACGTCCATGTCGAAGAACTGGAGGCGGTTCTCGCGGGTGCGCTCGGCGTGGACCTCGTCGGAGACGACGATGATGAGATCGACGTCCGACTCCGGCGTCTCGAAGCCGTGCGCGATCGAGCCCGCGAGATACACCGCCGTGGGCTCGGGGTCGCTCTCGAAGTGGCGGGTCAGCTCCTCGATCGCTTCGCGATGATGCGGATGCACGTGCTCGCTCTCCGGGTTGGTCCGATGGAGACGCCCGAGCCTATTGCTTTCGCAGGATGACGCTGCCCACGGAGTAGCCCGCGCCAAACGAGCACAGCACCGCGAGATCGCCCGACACGAGGCCGTCACGATGCTTGTGGAAGGCGATCACCGAGCCCGCCGAGCTGGTGTTGGCGTACTCGTCGAGGATGACGGGCGACTCCTCGGGCTCGGGGTCACGGCCGAGCAGCGTCTTCGCGATCAGCTTGTTCATCCCCAGGTTGGCCTGGTGGAGCCAGAGCCGCTTCAAGCCGTCGACCCGGATCTCGAGCGCCTCGAGATGGTCGCGGATGTGCGCGGCCACCATCGGGCAGACGTCCTTGAAGACCCGCCGCCCGTTCTGCCTGAACACGAGCTCGTGGGGATGGCGCTCGCCGTCCTCGCTGCGGTTCAGGAACCCGGCATCGTTGCGGATGTTGTTCGAGAACTTGGTCGCGAGCCGCGTTCCGAGCACCTCCCACGCCTCGCCCTGCCCGTCCTCGCGGCCTGCATGCTCCTCGGCCTCGAGCACGACGGCGGTGCACGCATCGCCGAAGATGAAGTGGAACTCGCGCAGCTCGAAGTTGTTGTGGCCCGACGTGATCTCGGGGTTCAGCACCAGCACCCGGCGCGCGCTGCCGCTGCGGATCGCGTCGACGCCGTTCTGGATCGCAAAGGTCGCCGAGCTGCACGCGACGTTCATGTCGTAGGCGAACCCGTCGGCGCCGAGCGCCTCCTGGACCTCGATGGCGACGGCCGGATACGCGCGCTGGAGATTCGAGCAGCCGACGATGACCGCGTCCAGGTCGGCGCCGTCGCGCCCAGCCTGGGCCAGCGCCTCTCGCGCGGCGGCCACGCAGATCTCGGCCTGGATCGAGAGCTCGTCCTCGCCGCGCAACGGCAGCCGCGGGCGCAGGCGCTTCGGATCGAGCACGCCCGCCTTGTCCATCACGTAGCGGTGGCCGATGCCCGACGCCTTCACGATGAACTTCTCGCTGGGTAGATCGCGCTCCTCGAGCTCGCCGCTCGAGATCTCGTCCCGGTGGTCCGCGTTCCACCGCTCGACGGCCTCGCTGAGTGAAGCGACGAGCTCCTCGTTCGAAATGCCGTCCCGCGGCGTGAAGAGACCTGTCCCCGTGATCAAGATGCGACTCAAGCCGGCCTCCTCCTCTGGTGGCGTCCGCTCGCGGCCACCTTGCTGCCCGGGCCAGATTCTCACTCCGAAGCCTCGATCAGTCGACCTCCTTCGAGGCCGATCTCGCAGGCGCCCGGAAATCGAAGGCCCCCGGCGCAGATCGCAGCCGGGGGCCTCGAATCCGGAGAGGCAGAGGCGCGCTCAGCCCTTCAGCTCGGGCGCCACCTCCGCCAGCGTCTCACCGATCGTCGCGGGTGAGAGCGAGACCTTGACGCCGCACTTCTCGAGCGTGGTCATCTTGTCGCTGGCCTTGCCCTTGCCGCCGGCGATGATCGCGCCGGCATGCCCCATGCGCTTGCCGGGCGGGGCGTTCTGGCCGGCGATGAACGCCACGACGGGCTTGCTCATCTCCGACTGCACGAACTCGGCCGCCTCTTCCTCGGCCGAGCCGCCGATCTCGCCGATCATCACGACGGCCTTCGTCTCGGGGTCGGCCTCGAAGAGCGCCAGGGCGTCGATGAAGGTCGTGCCGATCACCGGGTCGCCACCGATGCCCACACAGGTCGACTGGCCGATGCCGAGGCGCGACAGCTGATCGATCGCCTCGTAGGTCAGCGTGCCCGAGCGCGAGATGACACCGACCGGGCCCGGCGTCGTGATCTCGGCCGGTGCGATGCCGATGCGGCACTGGCCGGGTGTGATCACACCGGGGCAGTTCGGGCCGAGCAGGCGGAAGTCGGGGTAGCTCTTCAGCGTCGTGGCGGCCGCGGCCATGTCGATGACCGGGATGCCCTCGGTGATGCACACTCCGAGCGCGAGGCCCGCGTCGGCCGCCTCGAGGATCGCGTCCGCCGCACCCGGCGGCGGCACGAAGAGCACGGACGCATCGGCACCCGTGGCCTCCACTGCACCTTTCACGGTGTCGAAGATCGGGATGCCGTCGATCTCGCTGCCGCCCTTGCCCGGCGCCACGCCGCCGACCACCTGGGTGCCGTACTCGATCGAGAGGCCCGCGTGGAACTGGCCCATGCGGCCCATTCCCTGGACGATGAGCTTGGTGTCCTTGTTACACAGGATCGCCATGGCTACGCAGCTCCCTTCGCGGCCGCGACGACCGTCTCACCGGCTTCCTTCAGCGTCTCGGCCGGCGTGATGTCGAGGCTCGACTCGCCGAGGATCTTGCGTCCGGCCTCGGCCATGTTGCCCTGGAGGCGCACGACGAGCGGCACGCTCAGGCCCATCTCGTCGACCGCCGCGACCACGCCCTCGGCGATGAGATCGCAGCGCACGATGCCGCCGAAGATGTTGACGAGGATCGCCTTCACCTTGTCGTCCTGGAGGATGATCTCGAAGGCCTGCTTGACCTTCTCCTTGTCGGCGCCGCCGCCCGCGTCGAGGAAGTTCGCCGGCGTACCGCCGCAGAGGTGGATCATGTCGAGGGTCGCCATGGCGAGGCCAGCACCGTTCACCATGCAGCCGATGTCGCCGTCGAGGCCGACATAGGCGAGGTCGATGTCGGCTGCGGCGGCCTCGCGCGGGTCCTCTTCGTCCTTGTCACGCATCTCGGCCACGTCCTTGTGGCGGTACAGCGCGTTGTCGTCGAAGTTGAGCTTCGCATCGAGGGCGATCACGTCGCCGCCAGTCGTGATGACGAGCGGGTTGATCTCGACCTGCGTGCAGTCCTTGGCGAGGTAGAGCGTCCAGAGCCCACGCACGAAGGGCACGAAGTTCTTGACCTCGTCGAACGAGAGCCCGAGGTCGAAGCCGAGCGTGCGCGCCTGGTGATCCTGCAGGCCCGCGTTCGGGTCGATGAGCGTGGTGAGGATCTTCTCGGGGGTGCGCTCGGCGACCTCCTCGATCTCCATGCCGCCCTCGGTGCTGGCCACGATCGCGTACTTGCCCGCGCCGCGATCGAAGAGCACGGCAAGGTAGAGCTCGCGATCGATGTCGCTGCCGGCCTCGACGTAGACCTTGCGGACGAGCTTGCCCTCGGGCGGCGTCTGCGGGGTGTGCAGCGTCATGCCGAGGATCTCGCTCGCGGCCTGCTTGGCCTCGCCCGGGCTCTTCACGACCTTGACGCCACCGCCCTTGCCACGGCCGCCCGCGTGGACCTGCGCCTTCACGACCACCACGGAGGTGCCCAACGCCTTGGCCGCCTTCTCCGCCTCCTCGGGCGTCGTGGCGAGCTGACCGTCGGGCGTCGCGACGTCGAACGCCCGCAGCAGCTCCTTGGCCTGGTATTCGTGAACGTTCATGAGGTTCTCCGGTTCGCGGCCCCCCGCCCCGGCACGCATCGCGCCGGCTGCCGCGGGGCAGCCGGCGCGAGCCAGTGCGGTGCAGGGCCGGTGCTGTTCTAGAGCTCGATCTGGTCGACGAGCGTGCGGACGTGCTCGACCGACGCGTCGAACTGCTTGCGCTCGTCCTCGTTCAGCTCGGCCTCGATGATGCGCTCGACGCCGCCGGCGCCGAGCACGCAGGGCACGCCGACGTAGAGGCCGTCGACGCCGTACTCCCCCTCGCAGAGGCAGGCGCACGCGAGGACGCGCTTCTTGTCCTTGAGGATCGACTCGGCCATCTCGAGCGCCGAGAGCGCCGGCGACACGAACGCCGAGCCCGTCTTCAGCAGGGCGACCACCTCGCCGCCCGCGCCCTTGGTGCGCTCGACGATCGCGTCGATGCGGTCCTGCGGGATCAGCTGCTGGATCGGCACGCCGGCCACCGTGCAGTAGCGCACGAGCGGCACCATGGTGTCGCCGTGGCCGCCGAGCACGAGCGCGGTCACGTCCTTGACCGACACGTCGAGCTCCCAGGCGACGAACGCGCGGAAGCGGGCCGAGTCGAGCACGCCGGCCATGCCGACGACGCGGTTCTTCGGGAAGCCCGAGACCTCCTTGAACGTGTAGACCATGGCGTCGAGCGGGTTCGACACGACGATCACGTAGGCGTCGGGGGCGTTGTCGCGCACGCCCTCGGCGACGCTCTTCATGATCGCGAGGTTCGTGTTGAGGAGATCGTCCCGGCTCATGCCCGGCTTGCGCGCGAGGCCGGCGGTGATGATCACGATGTCGGCGCCGGCAATGCCCGAGTAGTCGTTCGTGCCTTCGATCTTCGCGTCGGAGCCCACGAGCGGGGCGCCCTCCGCCATGTCGAGGGACTTGCCCTGGGGCATGCCCTCCACGACGTCGAAGATGACGACGTCACCGAGCTCGCGATAGGCGGCCGTCTCGGCCATCACTCCACCGATGTTGCCGCCGCCAATGAGGGCGATCTTCTTTCGCATGACTGGGGGATCCCTTTTCTTCGGTCGCTGTCGCACCGCCGCCCCGCAGCGGGCCTGCGCGGCGACTCAAGTGCGTGTTTCGATTGCGGTTTCCACGGCCGGGGCACCTCGCGGTGCCGAGGGGGCGAGCCCTGGGTCGAGACGCTCCGAGAGGGCTCTCGCGGCGGGGCATTTGTAAGCGATCGCGGCGGCTTCCGCCATTCCCGATCCGCGCCCCTGTGGGTCGGCGGCTGACCGAATTCCCGCGGGATAGGCGACGCGGGAGGGGCGGACGCGGGCCTCGAGGCGTGGGAGACTCGGGCGCCCTGAACCCGCCACGGAGACCGCTCCATGCCCGGAGACACCGTCCGCATCACCCACTTCTCCGACGTGCTCTGCGTGTGGGCCTACGTCTCGCAGATCCGCTGCGACGAGCTGCTCGAGCGCTTCCCCGAGCAGGTCGAGCTCGACTGCCGCTACTTCCACGTGTTCGGTGACGTCGCGGGCAAGATGGAGTCGGGCTGGTCGCGACGCGGCGGGCTCGCCGCGTACGCCGAGCACGTGCACGGCGTGGCGGCCGGCTTCCCGCACGTCGAGGTCCACTCGGACGTGTGGGTCCGAGTCACCCCGACATCGTCGATGCCCGCGCACCTCGCGCTCTGCGCCGTGCGCGGCGCGGTCGCCGACGGCGAAGCCGCATCGGGCAGCACCAGCGCCGCCGCCTGGGCGATTCGCGAAGCGTTCTTCCGGGAGGCGCTCGACGTGAGCCGGCGCGATGTGCTGCTCGAACGCGTCGAGGCCGCGGGGGTCTCGGCCGCAGCGGTCGAATCGCGGGTCGACGACGGGCGCGCCCACGCGGGCCTGGCTGCCGACCTCGACGAGGCGCGCAAGCAGGGCATCCAGACCTCGCCCTCGCTCGTCTTCAACGAAGGGCGCCAGCACCTCGCAGGCAACGTCGGCTATCGCATCCTCGAGGCGAACGTACGCGAGCTGCTCGAGCGTCCCGAGGATCAGAGCTCGTGGTGCTGAGTTGGGGCCGCACGAGCGCGCCTCGAGCACGCCGTCTTCGCGAGCTTCTCGCTCGGCGTCCTCGGCGTACATCAGTACGCCTCCGGTCGCCTTCGCTGCGAGGCTCACGAATCCGACGCAG
>CAYYSY010000360.1:0-12941 GCA_964474355.1 uncultured Spirochaetaceae bacterium
CGCATCGACGTCGACCGATGGTCGCACCACGTCGTTCACGCCGGAGACCACGGTCGCGAGATCGGGCTCGAGGGTGAGGGCGGCCTCGAGCTGGCCCCGGCGCACCTCGGCCGTCCGCTTGCCCCGCACAGCGAGGTTCGCGTAGCGCAGTCCGGGGCTGTGCGCCGCGAGCGCCTCGGCGAACCGATCGGCCCAGCCGCGGGGATGCCCGTCGTCGCCGAAGTCGTTCAGCCCTTCGGTCTGGCTGTCGCCGATCGCGACGTATCGCTCGATCTGGCCCGCTCGCGCCATCATCCGAGCCCGGGCGCCTCGTGGCCCGAGGCGATCACGTACTCCGAGTAGCCGCCGCCGTACGTGTGCACGCCTTCGGGCGTCAGCTCGAGCACGTGGTCGGAGAGCGCCGCCAGGAAGTGGCGATCGTGGCTCACCATGAGCAGGGTGCCTTCGAACTTCTCGAGCGCGCGGACGAGCATCGCCTTCGTGTCCATGTCGAGGTGGTTGGTCGGCTCGTCGAGCACCAGGAAGTTCGGCGGGTCGTAGAGCATGGTGGCGAGCACGAGGCGCGCCTTCTCTCCGCCCGACAAGAGTGAGCAGCGCTTCTCGACGTCGTCGCCGGGGAAGCCGAACGCTCCGGCCAGCGCCTTGAGCGGCCCCGTGCCGGCCACCGGAAACGCATCCTGCAGGGTCTCGTACACCGTGCGCGCCCCGTCGAGCACCTCCATCGAGTGCTGCGCGAAGTAACCGAGCTTGACGCTCGCGCCCAGCGCAGCGCGGCCGGCGTCGGGCTCGGTCGCGCCGACCACGAGCTTCAGGAGCGTCGACTTGCCCGCGCCGTTCACGCCCATCACGCACCAGCGCTCCTTGCGCCGGATCACGAGGTCGAGCCCGTCGAAGATCGTGTGATCGCCGTAGCGCTTCGTGACGTGCTCGAGCTTCGCGACGTCGTCGCCCGAGCGCGGCGGCTCACGGAAGTCGAAGTCGATCACCTGCCGCCGCTTGGGCGGGCTCACCGTGTCGATCTTGTCGAGCTTCTTGACGCGCGACTGCACCTGGGCCGCATGGCTCGCGCGCGCCTTGAAGCGCTCGATGAACGCCTTCTCCTTCGCGAGCATGGCCTGCTGCCGCGCGTACTGCGCCTCCTGCTGGGCCTCGGCCTGGGCGCGCTGGGCCTCGTAGAAGTCGTAGTCGCCCGAGTAGGTGGTGATCGAGCCGCCATCGATCTCGACGATCTTCGTGACGATGCGGTTCAGGAACTCGCGGTCGTGCGAGGTGATGATCAGCGCGCCTTCGAAGCCGCGCAGGAACTGCTCGAGCCAGATGATCGACTCGATGTCGAGATGGTTGGTGGGCTCGTCCAGCAACAGCCCGTCCGGGCGCATGAGCAGGATGCGCGCCAGGGCCACGCGCATCTTCCAGCCCCCCGAGAGCACGCCGACGTCGTCGTCGACCACCGCGTCGCGAAAGCCCAGCCCCGCCAGCACCTCGCGCGCCCGGGCCTCGAGCGCGTAGCCGTCGAGCTCGTCGAAGCGGGTCTGGACGTCGCCGAAGCGCTCGATCAGCTTCTCGAGCTCGTCCGCCCGGGCCGGATCGGCCATCGCCTGCTCGAGCTCGGCGAGCTCGTGGGCAACGCGCGACACCTCGCCCGCGCCCGAGAGCGTCGCCTCGAGCACGGTCTCGCCGGCCATCTCGCCCACGTCCTGGCTGAAGTAGCCGAGCGTGGCGCCGCGCTCGACGCTCACCTGGCCGCCATCGGCCTCCTCCTGCTTCATGATCATGCGGAAGAGGGTCGACTTGCCGCAGCCATTCGGGCCGACGAGCCCGACGCGCTCGCCGCGGAAGGCGTTCATCGAGGCGTCGAGAAACAGGATCTGGGCCCCGTAGGCCTTGGAGACGTTGTCGAGCTGGATCATGGCGGGGGGTGTCTAGCGCAGGTGGGGCACGAGAGATGCGCGTGGCCCGATTCATTCGAAGACGGTGAACAGCTCCTCGAATGCATCGAATTGTCCGCCGGTCGCCGAAGAGGGGACGAGGATCGGGGTCGTGACGCCCGCCTCTCGCCATGCCTCGACGCCTTCGCGAATCGCCGAGGCCGGGCCGAAGAGCGTGCAGTCGGCGAGCCAGCGGTCGGACATCAGCTCGGGGATCCGCGCGTGCTCCTTGGCCGCGATGGCCTTCTCGATGGCCTCCATCTCCTCGACGTAGCCCGCCTCCTTCCAGTAGTTCCGATAGTTGGGCAGGGTGCAGTAGAAGACGAGGGTCTTGCGGTTCACGGCCTTGGCCGCCTCGACGTCGTCGCTCACGCACGTCGGGATCATGTCGCCGATGAAGAACTCGCCGGCGTCGCCACCGCGGCCGGCGAGGGCGCCCAGGGTCTCAGGCACGTGCGAGCGTGCGACGTTCGCGAAGACCACCCCGTCTGCGATCTCGCCTGCCATCGCGACCATCTTCTTTCGCAGCCCCGCCATCACCAGCGGCGGCAGCTCGCCCACCCGCGGCGCCGAGCGCCAGGCCTCCACGAATGCACGCATGTCCTGCAAGGGCTTGCCGGTGCGCACGCCCATGCGCTCGAGCATCGCCCCGTGGCTCACGCCGACGCCGAACCGGAAGCGTCCGCCCGAGATCTCGTGGATGTACGCCGCCGTCTGCGCGTAGTCGATGACGTGGCGGGTGTAGAGATTGACGATGCTCGTCCCGAACGGGATGCGCTCGGTCACGTGGGCGATCGACTGACACAGGCCCATGGCATCGCCGAGGCTCGGGCAGTAGATGCCCGCGTAGCCGCGGCGTTCGATCTCGCGGGCAAGGTCGAGGGTTCGAGAGCGCCGCTTGGGCACGGCGGCGAGACTGACGGCGGGAAGCTGGGTGGACATGGGGGCCGAGTGTAGCTCGGAGCCAGGCGCGACCGGGGCCGTCCTACGTACTCGCTCCGCGCAGGAGGGCCTCGACGTGACGTCGAGACCGACGGCGTGCGCGCTGCGATGACAGCACGACGAGGGTCTTCGAAAGCACCGTGAGATCGCCCGTCACCGTCTGCGTCCCCAACCACTCGACTCCGTGTCGAACCTTGGCAGGAACGAGCACCTCCCGATAGGTCCGGGTGGGGTTCGCGACATGTCGGAGCAACTCGTCCTCCGCGATGAACGCCAGCTGGGTCGGGCCAGTGAGGCCGGGTCGGACCGAGAGCCAGCGGTCGAGCAGGTCGTCGTCTACGGCCGAGAGATTGGCCGGTGTCTCGGGCCTCGGGCCCACGACGGCCATGCAGCCGCGGAGTACATCGTAGAGCTGGGGCAGCTCGTCGAGTCGATAGTGTCGAAGCCCGCGTCCGATGCGGGTGACGCGCGGATCTCCTTCGGGCGCGATCGTGTCGTCTTCGTCGCTTCCGACCTCGAGCGTTCGGAACTTGTGGATGAGGAAGGGCACGCGGTCTCGCCCGAGCCGGATCTGCGTGTATACGACCGGTGCGGGGCTGGTGGCCCGGATCGAGACGGCGATCGCGAGCATCACCGGCGACGCCAGAGCCAGGGCGACTGCGGCGAAGCAGACGTCGAATGCGCGGCGCAATACACTCGCGGGCTCGTCCATGGGCCTCGTCCCGAGCAGATGAGCTGGCTCGATGACGTCGAATCGAGGGGAAGGTATGCCCGAGCGAAAGCTATGGGAAGGCTTCTGGCGCCTCGCCGACCCGAAGATCAGCATCACCTCACTGGCGTGCATGGTGGTCGGTGGATCGGTCGCCGCCGCCGACGGGCCGATCGATTGGACGTGGCTCGCGGTGCTCGGTGTGGCGCTCTTCTGCATGGAGGTTGCGAAGAACGCGTGGGGCGACGTCTTCGACTACGACTCGGGGACCGACCTCGCCGTCGCACCTGAAGACCGCACGCAATTCTCTGGTGGCAAGCGCGTGCTCGTCGACGAGCTGCTCACGCGAGACCAGACGTGGGCGATGGCGATCGGGTTCGGCGTGGTGGGCGTGGCACTCGGCGCTGCCATCGTCTTCGTGCGCGAGCCATCGGTCTTCTGGATCGGTGTCGTCGGCCTCGCGCTGGGCTGGTCCTATCACGGCCCGCCACTCAAGCTCGCGTACCGCGGCCTGGGTGAGCTCGACGTGGTCCTCTGCTACGGGCCCGTACTCGCGGTCGCGACCTACGTCATCCAGACCGGCGACTTCAGCTGGACGGCGCTCTGGCTCTCGTTGCCGCTGGGCATCTTCATCGCGGCGTTCCTGTGGGTGAACGAGTTCCCCGACTTCCTGGCAGATCGCTCGGCCGGCAAGAACAACCTCGTCGCGCGGCTCGGGCGACGCGCAGCCAGCCGGGTGCTTCCGTTCATCTACGCGGCAGGGTTCGCACTGCTTGTGGCGCTGGTGGTGTCTGGTCTGCCCACCCCCGTGCTGCTGGGCTTCATCGCGTTGCCGAGTGCCGGCTACGTGTGTGCGAAGGTCTGGTCCGAGCCCGAGACCTTCTATAGGAGGCACCCGGTACAGCCGGCCGCGCTGTTCACGTTCGTGCTCTACTCGGTGGGCGTCGGAGCGGGGATCGTGATCGGCCGCTGAATCATGGGTTCGCGAGAGCGAAGGCGAGCCGCTCGTTCGCTGCATCTCCACACCCGCGACGGCGCTGCTCAGCTCTCTCTACGCATCACGTAGAAGACGTACCCATAGGCGTCGCCGAAGTCGCGGTAGAGCGCGATCTCCCGTCGTTCGGCGTCGAGCACGGCCGCCGCCTCCGGGTCGCCGGAGTACTCGGCTTCGAGCACCGCCATGCGCGCCTCGAGGTGCGCGTAGTAGTCGTGCCAGCACTCGGCCGGCAGCGTGAAGTGGCCGAGCGGGTCGAAGCCCGATTCGCGGATCTCGCGCAGGTTGTCGTCGACCTCCTGCATCGCGGGATAGCCCTCGTCCCAGAACGCGCGCGCCTCCTGTGGCGGGTCGTCCGTCAGCCAGGTCGCTTCGCTGACCGCGATACAGCCGCCGTCGGCGAGTAGCGGGCGCCATGCCTCGAGCCCGACGCGAAAGCCGATGTTGTAGATCGCCCCCTCACTCCAGACGAGATCGAAGGAGCCGGGTTCGAGGTCGAGCCGCGCCATGTCCGCTCGAAGCGTCGTGACGCGTGGGCGGAGGCCGCGCCGGCGCGCCTCTTCGTCCAAGCGGTCGAGGTAGGGCTGGTGCAGGTCGACGGCGACGAAGCTGCCGTCGCACAGCTCGGCCAGCTCGAGCGTCTGCGCCCCCGGCCCGCAGCCGACGTCGAGCACGCGCGGTGCGGCCGGGAGCCCTTCACACAGCTCGAAGGCGCGTCTCGTCGTCTCCGTGCTGCCCGGCGCCTCGCGCGGGTTGCCGGTATGGATCGCCATGAAGATCTCGAACGCGCGCTGATCGTCCATGAGAAGGTCAGGTTGCGCTCATGACCGTGGCGGGAGGCCCGACGCCCCTCAGTCGGCCTCGCCCGAGAAGAGCCACGCGAGCAGCCCGTGTCCGGACGGCCGCCCGGGCACGCGGTAGTAGTCGACCGGCAGGTCGTTCGCCTCGGCGTAGCCGCTCGAGAGGAAGGGCACGTAGCCGACGCGTCGGGCCAGCTTCGTCTTGAAGAACGACGTCGCGTACAGCTTCGTGATGCGCTGGGCCTCCTCGATCGGGATGAGGTCGGGGCCGCAGCCCTGCTCGACGTTGCCGAGCAGGATCGCGAGGATCGGCGGCGGCAGGCCGGCATCGACGAGCACGTCGAAGAAGAGACAGATCTCGGTGAACGAGTTGTGCCCCGCCAGCTGCACGTCGATGCGCCACCGCGGAAGCCCCGACGTCTCTTCGAAGGCCCGCACGCTGTTCGGGTCGACGGGGGTCACCGTGTCGGAGGTGCCGCCGAGCACGAGCGTCGGCACGTCGACCTCCGCGAGCAGCTCGGTGGGCAGGCTGCCGACGGCGGGCGAGATCGGCATGATGGCCGAGACACGCTCGTCGGGCGGGACGTCGTCGAAGCCCGAGACCATGGCGAGGGTCGTGAAGCCGCCGAAGCTGTGGCCGAGCACGCCGATGCGCGCCTCGTCGACGCTCTCGAAGAAGGGATCGGCTGGCAGGGCGTCGAGCGCCACCATCTCGTCGATCACGAGCGAGATGTCGAGCGGGCGATCCTTCGCCGTGAAGGGCGGCGGGTTCGGCAGGATCGCGTCGGCCGCGGTGTTGCCCGCGTGATCGGGCGCCGCGACGATGAAGCCCTGACTCGCGAGATGCTCCTGGAGGAAGATCGACTGGAAGCGCACGCCGGCGTTGCCGTGCGAGAAGACGAGCAGCGGGAACGACCCGTCGGCGACCGGCGGCTCGTCGAGCGCCACGTCGCTCTCGATGGTCGCAACCAGCAGGTCGTAGACCGAGAAGGGCAGGGTGCCGTCGTCGACGGCCGGGTACCAGACGTCGACCACGAGCGTCCGGTCGTCGCGCGTGGCATCGACGATCTCGAACGACGTGCGTCCGACGGCGAAGGGGCCGAGCTGGTCGGGCGGACCGACCGGGCACGAGGTGCCGAGCAGGGCGACCGCGACGAGTGCGGTCAGGATCACGAGGAGTCGGGGAGATCGGCGCTGCGGCATCACGGAGGCCTCCTGTGCAAGGGGCTCCAGTCTGCCATGAAGTCGAGGCGCATGTCTCGCCCGAAATGTGCGTCGGGACGAATGAGATCTGGACGAACGCCACCATTGGGATGATGCCGTTGCCCCGGCGCTGGAGAGCGCCGGCTAGCGCCCCTTGAATTGCGGAGAGCGTCGCTCCGCCATCGCCTTCGTCCCCTCGCGGAAATCATCGGTCTTTCGAAGCCGGTCCTGCTCGGCCTGCTCGCGGTCGGTCGCCGCGCGGATCTCGGCGGGGAGGCCACCGCGCAGGGTCTCGCGGATCGACGCGACGGCGAGCGGTGCGGAGCCCGCGATCTCGGCTGCGAGCTCGCGGGCCTCGTCTCGCACCCGGTCGAGCGGCACGAGGCGATCGCACAGGCCCATCGCGTGCGCCTCCTCGCCCTTGAGACGCCGGCCGGTGTAGAGAAGCTCGGCAGCCGCCTGCTGGCCGACGAGCCGCGGCAGCGTCACCGACAGCCCGAAGCCATGGTGGAAGCCGAGGCGGGCGAAGTTCGCGCTGAAGCGCGCCTCGGGTGCCGCGACGCGGAAGTCGGGCATCAGGGCGAGGCCGAGACCGCCGCCGATCGCCGCGCCTTGTACCGCCGCCACGACGGGCGTTCTCGTCTCGAAGAGCCGCACGGCCGCGTCATAGAGATGCCGGCCCGACGCGTCGCGGTCGCTCGCGTCCTTCGACCCGAAGTTCGCTCCCGCACAGAAGTGCCGCCCCTCCGACGCGAGCACGATCGCGCGGCACGCGTCGTCCGCGTCGAGGCGCTCGAACGCCTCGGCGATGTCGTCGATCAGCGCGAGGTCGAAGAAGTTGTTCGGCGGGCGTCTGATCTCGGCGAGCGCGACATGGTCGCTCCCGAGCTCGACGACCACGTCTCCGAAGCGTCCGTACTCCGTCATCTGGGGAGCCCCACCATGCTGCGCGCGATGATCATGCGCTGGATCTGCCCGGTGCCCTCGACGATGTCCATCGCCTTCACGTCCCGGTAGAGCTTCTCGATCAGGTGATCGCCGCGCGCGCCCACCGTGCCGACGAGCTCGAGCCCGAGCCCGGTCGCCTGCTGGGCGATCTGGGCGGCGAGCGCCTTCGACATCGAAGCTTCGACGATGTTCGGCCGCTCCTGCTCGGCGAGCCACCCGGCCCGCAGGCAGACGAGGCGCGACTTGCGCACCATTCGCGACATCGCCTCGATGCGATCGCGCACCCGATCGCGGCCGAGCAGGTCGTGCGCTCGCGCGAAGCGGATCGCTTCGTCGAGCGCGGCGCGTGCCATGCCGACGGCGTTGGCTGCGATGACGGGGCGGCCCGCATTGAACGTCCGCATGGCCGTCTTGAAGCCCGCGCTGCTCTGATAGCGCTCCTCTCCACCGAGCAGGTTCTCCGCCGGCACGCGCACGTCGTCGAGCGTGAACGACGTCGACTCGTACGCCTTGAGCCCCATCTTCTTCTCGATCTTGAACCCCCCGAGCCCGGGCGTGCCCTGCTCGACGAAGAACGCCCGCTGCGCCGAGCGCCCCTTCTCGAGGTCGATCGTGGCCTGGACGAGGATCCAGTCGCTCCGCGACGCGCCGCCGATGAAGCACTTGGCGCCGTTCAGCAGCCAGCCGTCGCCGTCCTTGCGCGCAAGGGTCTGGATCGCGGCGGCGTCCGAGCCCGCACCGGGCTCGGTCATCGCGAAGCACGCCCAGCGGGGCTTCTCGGGCGAGACGAAGGGGCCGAGGTAGCGCTCCTTCTGCGCGTCGGTCCCGATCGAGAGCACGTTGCCCTCGGGCAGGCCGGGGCCGGGCATGGCGTTGATCACACCGCGATCCCAGTACGCGAGCTCTTCGGCGACGAGGAGCGTCGTCAGAACCGAGGGCCTGCCCTCGCTGCCGCTGCTCTTCGGCGGATTCGGTCCGGGCCATCGCGTCCGCCCGTCGCCTCGCTCGATGCAGCGATCGAAGAAGGCGTGACCGACGGGCAGGGGAGCGCCGTTGCGATCGGCCTCGAGGCCGGCCGGCCGGAGCTCGCGCTCGCCGAGATCGCGGGCCGCCTCGATCCGCTTGCGTGTCTCGTCGTCGACGCGGAACTCCATCAGAGCGCCCCCTCTGCGCCGAGCGCGAGCGGATGAGGCGCCGCGCACAGCTCGAGCCCGGCTTCGTGGACGGCCGCGTCGAACCCACCGCATGCGAGGCCCAGCGCGCGCGCCTCGCGCATGTGCTTTTCGACCGGGTAGTCCGCCATGAAGCCGTGACCACCCAGGATCTGCACGCCGTTCGGTCCGACCAGCCGCGATGCCTCGATGCACTCGGCGAAGGCCGACGCCGCTTCGACCGAGCAGGGCAGGGCGCGGTCGACTCGCCACGCCGCCTCCTGGACGACGAGTCGCGCAGCCTCGAGCGCCATCTGCATGTCGACGATCAGGAACGCGAGCGCCTGGTGGTGACCGATCGGCTTGCCGAAGGCCTGACGCTCCTGTGCGTAGGCGGCCGAGAAGTCGCAGGCGGCGCGCATCACGCCCAGCAGCAGCGACGCGAAGTAGAGGCGCGCACGGGCTCGCGCGCGCGTGACGCCTTCGGCGTTCGACCAGCGCCCGGCGATCGCGCCGCCTCGGACGCGCAGCTCGCTGGCGCCGGCGGCGCGGAGCCCGGCGCCGCGCACCGACTCGAGCTCGATGCGATCGCGAACGAGGAGCGCCTCGTCACCGCGCAGCACGACGATCGCCGCCGCGGCGTCTGCGGGGACCCACGGCGCCTCGACGTCGATCGTGTCTCCCGAGACGTCGACCCGAGCGTCCTCTTCGAGGACGAGCAGGGCGCGATCGCCGCCATCGCCGAGCATGTCGATCAGCTCGCGCGCAGCCGCTTCGCCTCCGACCTCGAGCAGCGCGGTGACGGCGGGGCCGTATGCGTCGAGCGCGAGGGCAGCGCCCACGTCTCCGGCAGCGAGCTCCTCGTTGACGAGCACGCGGGCCAGGCATCCCAGGCCGGCGCCGCCCTGCTCGGGTGGCAGCTCGAGCGCGGAGAGGCCGATCTCCTCGAAGGCTCGTCTCAGCTCCGGCTCGACGCCGCGAAGCTGCTCCGACTCGCGCAGCCGCGGGACGAGCTCGTCTTCGGCCAGCCGTCGGACCGTCTCGACGACGAGCTGCAGGTCGTCGTCGACCTCGAGCGTGAACATGCCTTCCACCTCCCGTCAGCGCGCGGTGTCGCGATCGTGGCGCACGGTGGGCGACCCTAGCATCGAGCGGCCAGTCGCCGGCCTCCTGTCGGCCGTGTCGGGCCGCCTCCGGGGCCCTCATGCTCGTGAGCGGGGGCGCGGCGGGGCCTCGAGAGGCACTTCGCCAGGTGTCGGCTGGCGGACTCGCGCGACGCCTCCGCATGACGTACCAATTCTGCATGACGATGCGAGGCACGGGACAGGGCGGAACGTGGGCACGGACGGCCGAGGCCGTCCAGGTACTGGGCAGCGCGGGGTTCCTCAACCCCGGCTTCCTCGCCACCATGATTCCTGCGATGCGTAAATTCGGCAGCACGGCCGCCACCGGCTTCTCTGCGGCAGCCGCACGGAAGCCGGACGACATCGCGATCATCGACGAGCGCGGCATGGTGACCTTCGGCGAGCTCGAGGCCTCGAGCAACGCGATCGCGAGGGCGCTTCGCGAGGCGGGGGTTCGCGCGGGCGAAGGCGTCGGCCTCTTCGCGCGCAACCACCGCGGCTTCGTGCAGGCCCAGGTCGCCCTCGAGAAGCTCGGCGCGAACATCCTGCTGCTCAACACCGGCTTCGCCGCGCCGCAGCTGAAGGAGGTCTGCGCGCGCGAGGGCACGGACGTCATCCTCTACGACCAGGAGTTCAGCGACGTCGTCGAGGGTGGTGGCGAGGGCATGCAGCGCTTCATCACGTGGGCCGATGGCGACGTGGCCGAGACCACGCTCGACCAGCTCGCGGCCTCGGGTGACACGAGCCCGCTCGAGGCGCCGGCGCAGGCGGGCCGGACCACGATCCTCACCTCGGGTACGACGGGCACGCCCAAGGGCGCGCAGCGCAAGATGGCGCGGCAGGGCATCGACACGCTGGTCGGCGTGTTCGGCCGCATGCCGCTTCACACGGGCGGGCGGAACCTCATCGTCGCCCCGACCTTCCACTCGTGGGGCGGGCTGCACCTGCTGCTGGCTGCGCAGCTCGGCTGTACCGCCTGCTTCCGTCGACGCTTCGATCCCGAGGACACCCTGCACGCCATCGATGAGTACCGGCCGCGGGTGCTGGCCGTCGTGCCGGTGATGATGCAGCGCATCCTCGATCTCGGGCCCGAGGTGATCGGGCGCTACGACACGTCGTCGCTCGAGGCGGTCTGTGCCAGCGGCTCGGCGCTGCCGGGCGAGCTCGCGCTGCGCTGGATGGATACGTTCGGCGACAACATCTACAACCTCTACGGCTCGACCGAGGTCGCCCAGGCCACCATCGCGATGCCCGACGAGCTGCGCGCCGTGCCCGGCACCGCGGGCCGCCCGCCGCGCGGCGTGACGGTCGAGATCCTCGACGACGAGGGCAACCCGGTGCCCCAGGGCACCGTCGGTCGCATCTTCGTCGCGAACGAGGTGCAGTTCGAAGGCTACACGGGTGGCGGCAACAAGGAGCTCATCCGCGGCCTCATGTCGAGCGGCGACGTCGGCCACTTCGACGAGAACGGCCTGCTCTTCGTCGACGGCCGCGACGACGACATGATCGTGTCGGGCGGCGAGAACGTCTTTCCGCGCGAGGTCGAGGATCTGCTGGCCGACCACGACGACGTCGTCGACGCAGCCGTGCTCGGCGTGCCCGACGACGAGTTCGGCCAGCGGCTGCAGGGCTTCGTCGTGCTCCGCGAGGGCGCGAGCGTGAGCGAGGGCGACCTCAAGGACTACGTCAAGGAGAACCTCGCGCGCTACAAGGTCCCGCGCGAGATCCGCTTCCTCGACGAGCTTCCCCGCAACCCCACCGGCAAGGTGCTGAAGCGGGTGCTCGCCCAGAGCTGAGCGGAGAGCCGAGGGTGCGGCTGCGTCGAGCTCAGTCTTCGAAGACCGGCGGCCGGTTCTCCCGGCGCGCCCGCACCGCCTCCTCGAAGTTCTTCGTCGTCATGCGGACGAAGAGCTGCGTGTGGCTCTCGAGCTCGATCGCAGCCCGCAGGCTCGCGGTCTCGAGCCCGGCCCACATCATGCGCTTGGTGAGCGCGACGCCCTGGGTGCTCCAGCCGTTGATCTGCTCGGCCAGGGCGAGGGCCTCGGTCATCAGGTCGGCGTCGGGGACGACCTTGGAGACGAGCCCCATCTCGGCCGCCTCGGTGGCGCTGACGTCGCGTCCCGAGAGCATGATCTCGAATGCCCGCGACGAGCCGATGGCCCGGGGCAGCAGGAAGCTCAGCCCGAGCTCGGTCGCGGTGAGGCCGTTGTTGATGCCGGCCGCGCGGAAGTAGGCCGACTCGCCCGCGAGGCGGATGTCTGCACCGAGCGTGAGGCAGAACCCCCCGCCGATCGCGGCACCGTTGATCGCGCAGATGACGGGCTGGGGCATGCGCTGCATGGCGGGCACGAGATCGGCGAGGATCGTCATCGCGCGGGTCGCGATCCGAGTGAGCGTCATGCCCCCGATGTTCGGGGGCGGCTCGGTGTCCTGGGTGTCGGCGCCGGAGCAGAAGCCGTGGCCGGTGCCGGTCAGGATCACGCACGACGTCTCGTTGTCCCGCGCGACCTCTTCGAACGCGTCGTGGAGCGGCACCATGAGCTCGAACGCCATCGAGTTCATCCGCTCGGGACGATCCATGACGATCACGCTGATGCCGGGGCTGGGCTTCTCGATTCTTACGAGGCTCACATCGATCACCTTTCTCACACGTCTTCCAGGCCGGGTCTCGCCTGCCGGCCCGACCACAGGGAATCTAGGCCGACCGCCAATGCTCGACGAGCGCGTCCGCCGCGGCCGCCGCCCCGTCGAACATCCACCAGTGCCCGAGGCCCTCGAGCGTGACCGTCCGTGCGCCGAGGTCGGCTGCGACGTCCGCCGCCATGTCGGGCGTCCCGGCGTAGTGATCGTCGAGCGCGATGATGACGAGCCCCGGCCGCTTCGGCGTGCCACGAAGTCGCTGTCCCAGCTCGGCCATCGCGGGCTGCGCCGCCGACCGATACAGGCCGAGGATGCAGCGTCCCATCGCGTCGTCCTCTTCGGCGGTGATGGCCTCGGCGACATCGTCGCGGATGCCGAGCGATGCCCAGGTGGCGGCGCGCTGCTCCCGGGGCATGCCGAACATCCCGGCGATCGTCTGCTCGCCGACGTCGGGCGTCTGCCACGCCTGGGCCGCGTCGTGCCAGACGTAGTCGCGGTGGAT
>CAYYSY010000361.1:0-19914 GCA_964474355.1 uncultured Spirochaetaceae bacterium
GCGCCGCGCACCGAGAGCGACCTCATCCCCGAGGTCTCGGGCCGCGTCGAGTGGATGTCGCCTTCGCTGGTGTCGGGCGGCTTCTTCACGGAGGACGAGCCGCTTCTGCGCGTCGATCGCCGCGACTACGAGGCCGCGCTCGCGAGCGCGCGCGCCGACGTCGCCCGCGCGGAGGGCGAGGCGCGGCACGCGCGAGCGGAGCTCAAGCGTCAGGAAGGGCTGGCGCGCTCGAGTGCCACGAGCACTTCGCAGCTCTCCAACGCCCGACGCGCCGCGCGCGTGGCGAACGCGTCTCTCGAGGCGGCAAAGGTCGGCCTCGAGGTGGCAGAGCGCGACCTCGCGCGCACCGAGATCGTCGCGCCCTACGACGGGCGCGTCCGTACCGAGCAGGTCGACGTCGGCCAGTTCGTGTCGCGCGGGATGCCGGTGGCGAAGCTCTACGCGACCGACCACGCCGAGATCCGGCTGCCCCTGGCCGACAAGCAGCTCGCATACCTCGACCTGCCGGGCCTCCACTCCGCCGCAGGCGACGAAGGGCCGGGTCCCGAGGTCGTGCTGCGCGCGCAGTTCGCCGGCGCCGAGCGCACCTGGACGGGCCGTATCGTCCGCACCGAGGGCGAGATCGACGCGCAGAGCCGCATGGTGCACGTCGTGGCGCGGGTGTCGGATCCGTATGGCGTGAAGGCGCGCGCCGAGAACGAGAGGCAGGCGGAGGACACCGCGGCGGACGACGCGGCGATCGCTGCGGCGACCACGATCGACAGCCAGGAGGTGAAGGTCACTTCGATCGAAGCGCTGCCCGATGCGATCGAGCGCGCCGAAGAAGACGACACCCGGACATTCCCCCTCGCCGTCGGGCTCTTCGTCCGTGCGGAGATCGAAGGCCGCGTCGCACATGGCGTGCTGATCGTGCCCCGCGCGTCCATGCGCGACGGTGAGCGGCTGCTCGTCGTCGACGGACAGAGCCGGCTGCGTGAACGCGAAGGCGAGATCCTGAGAATCGACCGCGACGACGTGCTGGTGCGCACGAAGCTCGAGCCGGGTGATCGCGTCGTCGTCTCGCCGTTGCAGGTGGTGGTCGACGGCATGCGGGTGCGGCCGCAGCCCACCTCGCTGGCGGGGCGCTCGTGAGCGGGATCATCGCGTGGTTCGTCCACAACCCGGTCGCAGCCAATCTCCTCATGGCGGTGCTCGTCGTCGGCGGGCTCGTCGCCCTGCCGACGATCCGCCAGGAGGAATTCCCGGCGATCGACCTCGACATCATCCGTGTGACCGTCGAGTACCCGGGCGCCACGCCCGAGGAGAGCGAGCTGAGCGTCTGCCTCCGGATCGAGGAGGCGATCGAGGGCACGCCCGACATCGACCGCATGACGACGGTCGCGGCGGAGGGTGTCTGCGTCGTGACCGCCGAGCTGATCATCGGTGGCGACGCCGACGTTGCCCTGAGCGAGATCGACAATCGCGTGCAGGGCATCGACACCTTCCCCGAGGAGACCGAGCGGCCCGTGGTGTCGAAGCTGGTCGCACGGGGCATGGCGATGCAGTTCGCGATCGCGGGCGACGCCGACGAGCGCACGCTCAAGGTGATCGGGCAGCGGGCGCGCGACGAGGTCGCGGCGCTCCCCGGCGTCTCCCAGGTCAGCCTCGACTTCGTGCGTCCCTACGAGATCTCGATCGAGGTGCCCGAGGAGACGCTGCGCCGCCACGGGCTCACCCTCGACGGCGTGTCCCAGGCGGTGCGGGCCAGCTCCCTCGACCTGCCGGGCGGGTCGGTGAAGACCGCAGGCGGCGAGATCCTGCTGCGCTCGGTGGGTCAGGCCTATCGCGCGGACGAGTTCGCCGAGATCGCGGTGCTGACTCGCCAGGACGGCACGAGCCTGGCGCTCGGCGAGATCGCCACGATCATCGACGGCTTCGAGGACATCGACCTGCGCGCGCGCTTCAACGGAAAGCCCGCGGTCATCATCCTGGTCGAGCGCCTCGGCGAAGAGGACATCCTCGACGTGGTCGAGACGGTCAAGCCCTGGCTCGAGGAGTTCCGCACCACCCTGCCCGAGGGCATCGAGGTGACGGTCTTCGCCGACGCCTCGAAGGATCTCGAGGCGCGGCTCTCGGCCATGACACGCAACGCACGTAGCGGCCTGATCCTCGTCGTCGCCATCCTCGCGCTCTTCCTGCGCTTCCGGCTCGCGATGTGGGTGGCTGCGGGCGTGCCGATCTCGCTGCTCGGCGCCATCGCGTGCTTCCCGACGTTCGACGTCACGATCAGCACGCTCACCGCGATGGCGTTCATCCTCGTGATCGGCATCCTCGTCGACGACGCCATCGTGATCGGCGAGGCCGTGCACAGCCACGAGGACGGCAGCGAGACACAGGCCGACGCCGCCATCAACGGCACCCTCGAGGTCTACATACCCGTCTTCTTCGGCGTCATGACGACGATCGCCGCCTTCATCCCACTGGTCATCGTGCCTGGGCGCATGGGCGAGTTCTTCGGCTGGCTGGGGCTCACGGCGATCCTGTGTCTGGTCTTCTCGCTGATCGAGTCGCAGCTGATCCTGCCCTCGCATCTCGCGCATCGCCGTACCGACTCGAAGACGGGTCATCCGAACGCGTTCGTCGCGGGCTGGCAGCGGTTCCAGGGTCGGATGGCATCAGGCCTCGAGGAGATCGGGCGCGTCCACTACGGCCGCGCGCTCGACGTCGCGATCCAGTGGCGCTACGTGACCGTCGCCATCGCGTTGGGCATCGTCGTACTGACGATCGCGCTCTTCGCGAGTGGACGCATGCGATACCAGTTCTTCCCGGCGGTCGAGGGCGACTCCGTCAGCGCGTTCCTGACGATGCCCCAGGGCATCCCGATCGATCAGACGCAGTCGGCGATCGCGCAGATCCAGGGGGCCGTCGACGAGCTCGAGCGCGAGCTCGAAGCCGAGCACCCCGGTGTGCCGATCATCAAGCAGAGCGTCGCCACGATCGGCTCTCAAATGAACATGAACGGCGGGCCGCCCGACATGTCCGTGCGCATCGGCGGGGCCCACCTCGCAAGCTTCATCCTGCAGCTCTCACCTGCAGCCGAGCGCCCTGTTGGCGCGGTCGAGATCACGCGGCGGCTGCGAGAGAAAGTGGGCACGGTGCCCGATGCCGTCGAGCTCGCGTTCTCGTCCGACACCTTCTCGGCGGGCGAGCCGCTGAACTTCCAGCTCTCGGGCTCGAGCGTCGAGCAGCTGACCCTCGCAGCGGCCGAGCTGCGCGCGAAGCTCGCGACCTATCGCGGGGTGACCGACATCGCCGACTCGTTCCGCGCCGGCAAGCAGGAGGTGCAGCTCTCGCTGCGCGACGAGGCGCGGCCGCTCGGCCTGTCGCAGATCGACCTCGCGCGGCAGGTCCGCCAGGCGTTCTATGGCGAGGAGGTGCAGCGCATCCAACGCGGCCGCGACGACGTCAAGGTCATGGTGCGGTATCCGGCCGAAGAGCGGCGCACGCTGGGCTCGCTCGAGGAGATGCGAATCCGCACCCGCGAACGCGTCGAGGTGCCCTTCGACGCCGTCGCCCACGCGAGCCTCGATCGCGGCTTCGCGACGATCCGACGCACCGACCGCGAGCGAGTCGTGCGTGTCACCGGCGACGTCGATCGCGCGATCGTCACGCCCGAGAAGGTGATCGGCGAGGTCCAGCTCTGGCTGCCCTCGATGCTCGCGCGCTACCCGGGCGTGACCTACGAGCTCGACGGCGAGCAGCGCGAGCAGAAACGTGCGATTGGCGGGCTGCTGCGTGGCGTCGTGATCGCGCTGCTGCTGATCTACGCATTGCTGGCCGTGCCACTCAAGAGCTATGTGCAGCCCCTCGTCATCATGAGCGTGATCCCCTTCGGCGCCGTCGGCGCGATCCTCGGCCACCTGATCATGGGCTGGGACGTCGTGTTCTTCTCGGTGCTCGGCATCGTCGCGCTCTCGGGCGTGGTCGTGAACGCCTCGCTCGTGCTCGTGCACTACATCAACGGGCAGCGCGCGCTGGGTCGTCCCCTGCTCGACTGCGTGCGAGCCGCGGG
Organism: uncultured Spirochaetaceae bacterium; assembly: GCA_964474355.1. Taxonomy (GTDB): domain Bacteria; phylum Myxococcota_A; class UBA9160; order UBA9160; family UBA4427; genus CAYYSY01. The sequence continues at coordinate 4,052 of CAYYSY010000361.1, forward strand.
CATGGTGCGCTTCCGGCCCATCGTGCTGACCTCGATGACGACCTTCATCGGACTCGTGCCACTCATGTTCGAAGGCTCCGTGGCGGCCCGGCCGCTCGTGCCCATGGCCATCGCGCTCGGCTACGGCGTGCTCTGCGCTGCAGTCGTGACGCTCTTCCTCGTGCCGGCGGGCTACGTGATCCTCTCGGATCTGAGCCCGGCGATGCGCGCCGAGCGGCAGCGGGAGCAGGCCGACGTGCTGACCGCGGGCGCGGTGGGGCGCTGAGGCTCGGGGGCCTCCCACCCCAGCACATTCGATCAGCAGCGCTGTCGATACACCAACCGCGTGCTGTCGAGTCGTCACGTTGGGGTCGGGCGGCGAAAATGCCCCTAGATTCCCACAGGCGGCCGGATAGAATTCCGCTGGCTCGGCACCGATGACGCTCGGTCACTCGAGCCACGCGCGAGCCGCGCTGTATCGCTCACGCGCCGCAGCGCTTCTGAAACGGATCCACCGGGACTCGAGCCCGGAACGGAGGGGGACACCCATCATGGAAATCATCACCACCGGCGGCGGCATCGAGGTCCTGCTTCGCTGGATGCACGTACTCGCCGGCGTCACCTGGATCGGTGTCCTCTACTACTTCAACTTCATCCAGACCCCGTTCTTCGGCAGTGAGCTCGGCGGCCAGGCCAAGGGCGCCATGACGCGCGGCCTCGTGCCGAACGCCCTGTGGTGGTTCCGCTGGGGCGCCATGTTCACGTTCCTGACGGGCTGGACGATCGTCCTCTACCGCTGGCAGCACCTCGGCATTCCGCTGACCGACGGCTACATGACCAAGATCCTGACCGGCGGCCTGATGGGCACGCTCATGTGGTACAACGTCTGGTTCGTGATCTGGCCGGCGCAGCAGGTCGTCATCAAGAACGCCGAGCAGGTCGCCGGCGGCGGCGAGCCGATCCCCGAGGCGGCCGCGCGCGGCGGCAAGGCCGGCATGGCCTCGCGCACCAACACCCTCTTCTCGATCCCGATGCTCTTCTTCATGATCTCGGCGGCGAACCTGCCAGGACTGGCCGCGGGCAACAACGACCTGATGTACTGGATCTGCGCGCTCGTCGTGATCGGCGCCGTCGAGGTGAACGGCCTGATCGGCCCCGGCGCCGCGAGCCAGAAGATGCTCACCTCGGTCTCGGGCACGATCCACGGCGGCCTCGCGCTCTGGCTGGTGCTCTACCTGATCGGCGCCTTCGTGAACCCGGCGACGGGCATCGCGGCGATGATGAACTAGCGCCGCGCGCGCCGGGCCCACGTGCCCGGCACCGCGCTGCCAGCAAGCTCACGACGCCCCTCGCGCTCGGCCGTACACAGGGCCCGGCTCGGGGGGCGTCGGTCGTTCGGGGTCGCTACATCACCACCGACATGATCGCCGACCAGCCCGCGCGGACGATCAGCACCACGTTCGCGAGGTAGCCGAGGACGAAGCCGATCGTGCGCTTCTCCGGATCCTTCACGTAGCTCATGGCGTAGAGCGCGCGGCCGACGAGGAACGCGCTGCCCGCGACCAGCGCCACCGTGGTCGCGCCGACGTGCGCGCAGAGCCACAGGGCGGGCAGGAACACGACGAGCTGCTCGACGGTGTTCATCTGCACCCGGTACCAGCGCTCGTAGTGCTCGTCGCCCGTGACCTTCGGCGCTGGGATCTTCGCCTTCTGACGCGCGGCGCCCGTGGCCCCCTGGAAGACGAGATACTCGACGAGCGCCAGGACCGTGATCAGCGCAACCCAGTGCATGCGTCACCTCCGGTATATGAAGACTCCAGGGAATCGTTGAACGGGCCCGCCTCGACTGCGCGGAGAGCACTCGGGCGCTGATATACTCGCACCCCATGTGCGCACCCGCCCGCGCCGCAGGGCCCGTCATCCTCGTCCTCGGCGCCGTTCTGGCGTGGGTGCTCGGCCCCGCTGCTGCTCTGGCTTCGGCCGGCGAGGCCGTGGTGGCGTCGTCTGCCAGCGGCAACGGCATCGCACCACGCTTCGGGGTCGCACCTCCTCCCGACTGGGTCGTCGACGTCGAGGTGCCCGACACCGCCGGCGTGAGCGACGACCTGCTCCACGACGGCATCGCCGATCTCCTGAGCGACATCCAGGTCCGCATCGGTGACGGGCCCGAGCAGAGGTTCAGCCGCTACGTGAGCGAGGTGGTCGAGCCGTCGGGCGTGTCGAGCGTCGGCCGCATCCAGATCGAGTTCGCCGCGACGTACCAGGAGCTGGAGATCCACTGGATCCGGCTCGTGCGCGATGGCGTCGTGCAGGAGCGGCTCGACGCAAGCGACGTGCGGATCATCCAGCAGGAAGAAGACCTCGAGCTGGATCTCTACTACCAGAACGCGACCGCGCTCGTGCTGCTCGACGACGTGCGCGTGGGCGATCGCGTCGACTACGCGTACTCGATCGTCGGCGCGAACCCCATCTTCGGCGGACGCTACGTCGACTGGCTGCATCTCGAGTGGTGGTATCCGTTCGGCCGCATCCACAACCGCATCGTGGCGCCCAGGGACCGCACCCTCTACTTCGAGCTCCACAACACCGACGAGGGACCCGAGATCCGCCCGGTGCCGGGAAACGCCGATCTGGTCGAGCACGTCTTCGTGCGCGACGACGTCGAGGCCGTGCTGAGCGAGGACGAAACGCCCGCCGATCACAGCCCGCTCGCGGCGCATCAGGTGAGCGAGTTCGAGACCTGGGGCGAGGTCGCGCGCTGGGCCGCCGAGACGTTCGATCACGGCGGCGACCCCGGCGCCACCGTGCGCGAGCTCGCCGCTGGCATCCGCACGCAGCACGAAACGACCGAAGAGCAGATCATCGCAGCACTCCGCTACGTGCAGGACGAGGTGCGCTACCTCGGTCTCGAGATCGGAGTGAACGCGTACCGACCTCACCGGCCGGCACTGACGCTCGAGCGCCGCTTCGGTGACTGCAAGGACAAGTCGAGCCTGCTCGTTGCGATCCTCCGCGAGCTCGGCGTCGAAGCGCACGTGGCCCTCGTCAACACCGAGCTCGGCCCCGCGGTGGCCGACCTGCACCCGACCTCGGATGCGTTCGACCATGCGATCGTGCGCGTACGGCACGATGGGCACGCATACTGGCTCGACCCCACGGCGAGCTACGAGCGCGGGCCGCTCGAAGACGAGGAGTGGTTCGAGTACGGCTTCGCCCTCGTCGTCGATGCAAACGGCGAGGCATTGACGACCGTCGATCCGCATCGCACGACCCTGCTCCCCGCGCACGTCGTCCACACGTACACGACCGCCGACTATGCCGAGCCGACGGTGCTCGAGGTCGCCTCGACCTATCGCGGTGACCGCGCCGACTCGCTCCGGAGCTGGGTGGCGTCGACGCCCATCGACTCGATCGAGCGCCAGTACCAGAACTACTACGCCCGCGACATGCCCGAGATCGAGCTCGCCGCTCCGCTCACGATCGAGGACGACGAGGTGACCAACACCATCGTCGTGACCGAGCGCTATCGCGTGCCGGGCCTGTGGAACTGGGATTCGGAGAAGGAGCGATACAAGGCCAGGTTCATCGCGCGCGAGCTGCGCGACGAGCTGTCGACGCCCGATACGGTGCAGCGCGTGCATCCCCTCGCGGTCTCGCATCCCGTCCGCAGCGAGCTCACGATCCGCATCGATGCGCCCGAGCGAATGCGGGTCCGGCGCGTCGACGAACGCATCGAAGGGCCCGCGTTCACCCTCGACTACGAGGTGCGGCGCGAGGGAGGCAACGTGGTCATCGACTACGCGTACGCCTCGACCGCCGACCGCGTCGAGCCCGAAGACGTAGCGGACCATCTCGATGCCGTCGGTGAAGCCCTGGGCACGACCCACTACCGACTCGGGTCGGCGACGTCGCGATTCGGCGGAGCGGGCGAGCTCGGCGCGCCGCCCTTCGGCGTGGTGCCCTGGCTCCGAGAAGCGATCACCGCCGTCGTCGTCGCCAGCTTCTGGGCCTTCGTCGGGCTGCCATGGCTGCTACTCCGCAGCGCACTTCGCGGGATCGAGCGGGGTGAGGTCGCGGGCGCCGTGCAGAGGCTGCGCGTTGCGGCGCGAGGCGCCCCGCTTCGCAGCGTGCTCGGCCGCCGCATCTTGCTCGCGCTCTCGGTAGCGCTCGGGCTCTGGGGACGACGCGACGAAGCGCTCGGCCACGCGGCCCGCCTGACGAGGCTGCCCGCGAGGTCAACGCGGGCGCGCACGGTGCGTGCGGTCGCGTGGGCGTGGCGCGCCGAGCTCGCCGCACGTCTCGCACCCGATTCGGCCGAGCGCTTCGCAGACCAGGCCGTCGACCTCGCGCGCGAGCTGCCCAGCGTGCACGGCTGGATGGCGCGCACGTGCGCGCTGTCTGCGCGCACGCGCGTGCGCGCCCGGCGTGGCGCGCTCGAAGCGGCCGCCGGCGACCTCGAAGAGGCGCGCTCACACCGAAGCGACGAGGGTGATCGGGCGGACGGCTGGGCGGCACTGCTCCGGATCGTGTCGAGCACGGAGCGCGCGGCGGTGACACGCGAGCGCGCAACGGGCGATGCCGGCGCGGCCGTGCGCGCCAGCGCCGAGTACCTCCGCAGCGCGGAGAGGACCTGGCCGGGCCACCACCCTCTCGTGATCGAGGCGCGGCTGATGCACGCCGAGCGGCTCGGCGCGGCCGGACGGAGCGGCGAGGCATGGAGCGAGCTCGATCGCGCAGTGGCCGGCCTCGGCGATGCCATCGACGAGGAGAGCCCCCTGCGCGCACGCGCGGCCGAGCTGCACGACGCGCTCGCCGATCGCGAGTAGCCCGGGACCGGGTCGACGCCGCGAATTCGATCGCAGCACGCTCCCGATTTCGGATAGGCTGATTGGAATCGCACCCCGCGCGCCCGACGCGGGCACCGAGGAGGGATCACCATGCAGATCGCGAGCATGCTCAGCTATGTCGGCGGCTTCGAGAACGCCGTCGCCGAGATCCAGCAGCTCGAGCAGGAGGGGCTCGACACGGTCTGGGTTGCCGAGGCGTACGGCTTCGACGCGCCCAGCCTCATGGGCTTCATCGCTGCGAAGACGGAGCGCGTGCGCATCGCGTCGGGGATCCTGCCGATCTACACGCGCACCCCGACCCTGCTCGCCATGACCGCGGCCGGCGTCGACGCGCTGTCGGACGGGCGGGCGATGCTCGGCATCGGCGCATCGGGCCCCCAGGTGATCGAGGGCTTCCATGGTGTGCCCTACGACGCGCCGCTCACGCGCACGCGCGAGATCATCGAGATCTGCCGCAAGGTCTGGCGGCGCGAGCGTCTCGAGTACGACGGGCGCAAGTATCACATGCCGCTGCCGGCAGGCGAGGGCACGGGGCTCGGCAAGCCGCTCAAGCTGATCACGCATCCGGTCCGCGACGACATCCCGATCGCGGTGGCGGCTCTGACGCACAAGAGCGTCGCCCAGACCGCCGAGATCGCCGACGGCTGGCTGCCGGTGTTCTTCCATCCCACCAAGGCGATGGATCGCTGGGGCGGCGCGCTCGCGGAGGGACGCGCGAAACGCGACGCGAGCCGCGGCCCGCTCGAGATCTTCGTCGGTGGCGCCGTCGCGATCGGCGAAGGGCTCGAAGGGCTTCGCGATCGCGGCCGCCCGATGATGGCGCTCTACGTGGGTGGCATGGGCGCGCGCGACAAGAACTTCTACAACGACGTCTTCGCGAGCTACGGGTACGAGAAGGAGGCCAAGGAGATCCAGGACCTCTACCTCTCGGGCAAGAAGCGCGAGGCCGAGGCTGCGATTCCCGCCGACTTCATCGAGCAGACGACGCTCGTCGGATCCGAGGGCTTCGTGAAGGATCGGCTCGTGCAGTACAAGGAGGCGGGTGTGACGTCGCTCAACGTGTCGCTCGCCGGCGAGACGCTCGACGAGCGCGTGCGCACGCTCGGGAAGCTGCGGGAGATCGTCGCCCAGATCTGACGCGCATGGGCTCGGCGACAGGGACGTCGACTGCGGTCGGACGGCCGCGGCGATCTCGTCGGCATGCTCCGGCGCTGACGGCCCCGCGCGGTTAGGCTCGCGGCGTGGACTACTACGACCCCCACCCGACGCTCCAGCTCGAGCGCGCGCTCGCGCTCTGCGGCTTCATGGGCTCGGGTGTGCGGAGCGTGGCACGTGGCCTGTCGGCGCGAACGGGGCTGCCCCTCCACGATCTGCAGCGCTCGGTCGAGAACGAGGCGGGTATGTCCTGGGCGAGGGTCCTGCTCGAGCAGGGACCCGAGGCGCTCGCCGAGGCCGAGGCGCGCGCGCTCGGCCGCTCGCTCCGCGAGGCGCAGCCCGGCATCATCGCGCTCTCGCACGGTGCGTTGCTCGATGCGGGCATCCGCGAGACGGCGCTCGCGCACACCCAGCTGATCTATCTCGAGCGTCCGCTCCCCGTGCTGTTCCAGCGCGTCGTCACGCAGCTGCTCGCGCGCCCCGCGAGCATCGCCGAGTTCATGCTCGGCGCACCGCGCAACGTGGACGACCTGCGGCCGTATTTCGAGGCGCGCGAGCCCGGCTACCGCGAGGCCCCCGTCTCGCTCGGTGCGCGTGACCTGCACGACGGCGACATCGTCGAGACGCTGCTGGCGGAGCTGCGCGAGGGCGCGTGACGGCCACGCAGCGGGCTGCGTGATGCTGCGCACCACGCACCGATCTGCGACGGGACATTCTCGCAGCATCGTGGCTGGGATCACCGAGCCCCTCACGCACGCGCCGATGCATGTAGGGACCAAGCCAGGAGGCCCTGTCATGCGACTCGCACTCTTCGTTTCGATCCTCGGGATCGCCGCAATGCACCACCAGACGATCGTCGACGAGGCGACCGCGCTGCTTGCCCAAGGCGACTCGGCCGAGGTGACGGCCGCGCTCGAGCTTCGCTGCGGTGACGCCGCGGGCCTCGAGCGGCAGCACTGCGAGGCGGATCTGCGCGACGCGTTCGCGAATGGCACGAGCAACGCAGGCACGATCGTGCGACTGCACTGCACCCGCTTCGAGAACAGATGGGTCGACGAGCGCGGCCCGTCCCCGATCTGCGCGAGCGTGCGCGAGAGCTGACGAGCAACGGAGGAAGAAGAGGCGGGCGCCCCAAGGAAGGCGCCCGCCTCGTTTCCGACCTCCACCCTGCGGCCGGGCTTCGGTCGGAGTTGCGTTCACGCGCGCGCGTGACGCGTGATCAGGCGCCCGTCGGCGCCTCGAACGCAGAAGCGCGATCTACTTGCTCGTCCTCGCTTCGAACGCGCGTACCTGAATCAAGCGCTCGTTGGCGCCTCGAACGCTTCCGCGAGCTGCCCCAGGATGTCGGCGCTGGTCACCGGACGCGTCTCGTCCTCGGCGGGCGGGGGGCCTCCGGCCGAGATCAGCGTCATGTCGACGTCGGGGCTCTCGGCGCGCAGCGCCCCCACCGTGCAGTCCTCGCGCTTGCGATGCGTGAACGGATCGAACGAGTAGTCCCGCGCCGCGTTCGCCCAGGTCATCTTGTGGACGTCGTCGTCCGAGACGCCCTCGAGGCTCTGCGCGAGCCGCTCGGGTGCATTCGGCCAGGTCGTGTCCGAGTGCGGGTAGTCGCACTCCCAGTTGATGATGTCGATGCCGATGTCGTGACGCAGCTTGATGCCGATCGCGTCGTCGATGAAGCAGGTCAGGATGTGCTCGCGGAACACGTCACTCGGCTTCTTCTTGCCGAAGCTCTGATTCGTCCACTGGCGGTGGTGCTCGTAGACGTAGTCGGCGCGCTCGAGGAAGTAGGGCCCCCAGCCGATCCCGCCCTCGCTGAGCGCGATCTTCAGGTTCGGGTACTTGCGAAGCACCGGGCTCCAGAGGATGTCCGCCGCGCAGCTCACGATCGAGATCGGCGTCACGGTGATCATCACGTCGACCGGCGAATCCATCGACGTGAAGTTCATGCCCGATGAGCTGCCGATGTGGATGCACACGACGGTGCCTTCGTCGTCGCACGCCTTCCAGAAGGGATCCCAGTGCGGGTCGTGGAAGCTCGGCATGCCGATCTTCGTCGGGTTGTCGGTGAACGAGACCGCGCGACAGCCCTTCTTGGCCACGCGCCGCACCTCTTCGGCCATGAGGTTCGGGTCCCAGATCGGCGGGATCATCAGCGGGATGAAGCGGCCGGGATACGTGCCGCACCACTCGTCGATGTGCCAGTCGTTGTAGGCCTGGCTCATCACGCGGGCGAGCGTCTTGTCCTCGGTCGTGTTCCAGAGCTGACCGCAGAAGCTCGGGAACGACGGGAAGCAGATCGACGCGAGCATGCCGTTCGCATTCATGTCGCGGACGCGCTCGTGGATGTTCCAGCAGCCCGGGCGCATCTGGTCGTACGACGTGGGCTCGACGCCGTACTGCTCGGGCACGCGGCCGACCACGGCGTTGAGGCCGATGTTCGGGAGCTTGCGCCCGTCGAACTCCCAGACGTCCGCGCCGCCCGCGAGCTTCGTCACCTTCGGCGCCTTCGCCTTCCACTCGGGCGCGAGGTGCTGCTCGAACATGTCGGGCGGCTCGACCACGTGGTCGTCGACGCTGATCATGATCATGTCTTCGGGGTTCATGGCGGGCTCCTGGGCTGTCGGCCGGGTACTGGGCTCGGGGCTGGCGAGCGGTCCGCGGGCGGGGCCTTCGCGAGGGGGGAGGGAATTCCGCGCGTGGGGGTCGTTCTCGGCGCTTGTGCGCAATTCTGACGCCCCGTCAGAAAAGGTCAAGCATGATCGGCCGAGGCAGCGCGTTCGGAGGAGCCGATGAGGCCCCTTGGGGCAATGCCACTGGGACGAGCGGAGTCGGTCGAGGCAGGGGGGGGCCGAGCTCTCGCCCGGCGCGGGCCGATCAGGCCTCGGCGTCTAGAGCGGAGGCGAACATCTCGTCGACGATCTGCTGCTGCTCGGCACTCAGCTGGCCGAACTTGCAGCCCATCCCGCGCTGCCCGTGCGAGCCGCCCACGCCGGAGGACGCGACCTCCGCCGGCAGCTCGACGGTGTCGGTCCCTTCGCCCACGCGAATCAGCAGCGTGAGCTTGCTGCCGACCTCGACCACCTGGTCCGTGGCGATGAAGAGACCGCCCCGCGAGATGTTGCGGATCAGCGCGCTCTCGAGCTCGCCCTTCGACGAGTACTCGACGAGCATCCGCGTCGGCAGACGCAGCGCCTGACGGCGCTCGCCGCCGGGCGGGCGCTCGCCTTGAGAAAAGCTCTTCTCGAGCGTGTCGCGCAGCTCGGCCCAGCGCTCGTACTCGCCCGGCGTCACCGATTGCTGCGTGCGCTTCTTCTCCAGCATCCCGTACTCGCGCACGAGCGGGAGGAGCCTCTGGACGAGTTCGGGGCTCGGCATGTGCGTTGCATCGGAGGGACGCCCCCCTGAATGAAGGGTCGAGCGAGGCCTCCGTCGAGTCGTCACCCGCCCTGCGACGCAGCCCGAGACACCCCGAGCGCGTGCGCCGCCGCGCGGACGCACCAACCGCCGCCGAGCTAATCTGTCCGCCATGCCCGTCAACTTTCCGCTCGAGTTCGAACCCGACCACCGATCCCCCGATGCCGTGCCCGGCGCACCCCTGCTCTTCGCGTTCCGCGGGCGCGAGCTGCTGCTCGACGAAGCCGGCCAGCTCCCCAGCGTGTCGCAGATCGACGAGCGGGGGATCGAGGCCGTGCGCACGCAGTACCTCGGCCGGCTCGGCCAGCACCACTGCTACTCGGCCGAGCTCGACGACGGCGAGGCCGAGCCCGCGGGCCTCGCGTTCCGTGACCTGCGGATGGCCTTCGGCACACTGGCGCCGGACATCCACGCCGTCGCGTCGCGCGCGGTGCAGATCGTCGACTGGGATCGCTCGCACCAGTTCTGCGGCCGCTGCGGTGGCAAGACCGAGCAGAACGAGAGTGACCGCAGTCGCCACTGCCCGGAGTGCAAGATCCCCTTCTACCCGAGACTCGCGCCCGCGATGATCGTGCGCGTCGAGCGCGACGACCGGATCCTGCTCGCACGCGCCGGGAACTTCCCGCCCGGCATCTACAGCGTGCTCGCCGGCTTCGTCGAGCCCGGTGAGAGCGTCGAAGAGGCGGTCGTGCGCGAGGTGTGGGAGGAGACGCGCATCGTCGTCGAGGACGTGAAGTACTATTCGAGCCAGCCCTGGCCCTATCCGAACTCGCTCATGCTCGGCTTCACCGCCCGCTACCGCGACGGAGAGATCGACACGAGCCACGACGCCGAGATCGAGGACGCGGGCTGGTTCCGCGCGGACGATCTCCCGAACGTCTTCCCCGGCCGCATCAGCATCTCGCAGTGGCTGCTGCACGACTGGGTGGACGCGCAGAAGGACGGCAACGGTTGATCGACGCCTCGCAGCCGGTTGCTTCGCGTCGGTAGGAGTCCGAGACTGGACGACGCGCACCCGACGACCTGGCATCACGGACTCGTCGCCCGCTGGTGGTTCGAGTTCAATCGCGGCGGCGAGGACATCGCGACGTTTCAAGACGCGATCGAGACGCACGGCGAGCCCGCGCTCGACCTCGCGTGCGGCGCAGGGCGGCTGCTCATCCCACTGCGCCAGGCGGGGCTCGACGTGCACGGCTGCGACGTCTCCGCCGACATGCTCGCGTACTGCGCGGAGTACTCGCGCAACGATGGCGTCGACGTCGAGCTTCACCATCAGTCGATGGCCGAGCTCGACCTGCCCCATCGCTATCGCACGATCGTGATCTGTGAGTCGTTCGGGGTCGGGTCGACGCGCGCGCTCGACCTGGCCGCCCTTCGAGCCATTCGTCGCCACCTCGAGCCCGGCGGTCATCTCGTGTTCGACATCGAGCTGCCCAACTTCGAGGAGGCGAGCTGGCAGGCTTGGCTGCCGGATCGTCGACCGGGGCTTCCTACGCCCTTCCCCGAGCGGGGATGGCGGCGGCGCTGCGCCGACGGAACCGAGCTCGAGCTCAAGCAGCGCGTGGTCGACTTCGACCCGCTCCGCCTCGTCGTCCGCCGGGAGCTCCGCATGGAGCACTGGGTCAACGAGCAGCTCGAGGCCGTCGAAGAGCGCAACATCTCGCTCTGCATCTACTTCCAACCGGAGGTCGAGCTGATGCTCCAGACGGCCGGCTTCACGAGTGTGAAGATCACGGGCGGACTCGGCGATGGCGAAGCGCGTCCGTGGGAGCACGCGCGGATCTTCTTCGACGCCACCGCGGCCTAGGGCAGCCCCGCCCGCGCCGCGTCCACCCGCACCGTCTCGATCTTGCCGTCGCGCACGGTGGTCTTCGCCGGATCGGACTCGCCAGCGGTGCAGATGAAGAGCGTCCGGCCGTCGACGCCGCCGAGCATGCAGGCGAAGGCCTGCTTCTCGATCGCGACGCGATGGGTCACCTCGCCGCCCTCGAGCACGCGCAGGCACTCGTGGCTCACGGGGGACGCGACCCAGATGCCGCCCTCTTCGTCGAGGCAGATGCCGTCGGGCACCGCGCCTTCGAGCTGCGCCCAGACGCGGCGATTCGAGAGCGAGCCGTCGCTCGCCACGTCGAAGGCCGTCAGCCTGCCGCCGAAGCTCTCGCCCACGACCAGCGTCGAGCCGTCGGGCGTGATGACCGTGCCGTTCGGAAAGCTGAGATCAGTCGCGGCGACGCGCACCGAATCGTCGGTGTCGACCAGGATCATGTTCGCGGCGACGGGCTTGCCGCCGCCGTGCAGGTCCCAGCCGAAGTTGCCGACGTAGGCGCGACCCGCGGCGTCGACCACCATGTCGTTGCAGTGGTACGTGGCGTGCTCGGAGAGGTCGGCGACCTCGCGGAGCGATCCGTCGTCTTCGAGGGCGACGAGCTTGCGATCCTGCATCGAGACGATGAGCAAGGTGCCATCGGGCCGCCAACCGAGACCCGAGGGCTCGGCGGGCACGTGCACGATCTCCTCGCTCTTGCCGTCTTCGTCGACGGCGAGCACGACGCCCGAGTGCATGTCCGAGAGCCAGAGCCGACCCTCGTGCCAGCGCGGCCCCTCACCGAAGCGCAGCCCTTCGAGCAACGTGTCGGTCGTGAGCGCGCTCATGATCCACTCGCTTTATCGCTGACGCCGCTGGCGCTGGCGATCGTCGCGAACGCGTCGATCACCTCCGGCGGTGCTTGCACGAGCTCGACCAGCACGCCCTCGCTGCCGATCGGCGCCTCGTCGTTGCCCTTGGGATGGATGAAGGTGACGTCGTAGCCCGCGGCGCCCGCGCGGATGCCACCCGGTGTGAAGCGCACGCCCTGCGCGCCGAGCCAGTCGACCGCGGCCTTCAGGTCGTCGACCCACAGCCCGACGTGGTTCAGCGCCGGGTCGTGCACCTTCGGCTTCTTGTCGGCGTCGATCGGCTGCATCAGATCGACCTCGACCGCGAAGGGGCCGTGGCCTGCCTCGCAGATGTCCTCGTCGACGTTCTCCTTCTCGGCCTTGTAGGTGCTCTTGTACGTGAGCCCCATGATGTCGACCCAGAACCTTCGGAGCCGATGCTTGTCGAGCCCGCCGACCGCGATCTGCTGCAGGCCGAGCACCTTGAAGGGACGTTCTTCGGACATCTCTCTCTCCTCGATGGCTGAGCGTCGTTCGAGTCTAACCGAGCCGGGCACGCGTCAGCCCGCGCCCTCGAAGCCCCGCGCCAGCAGATACTTCTCGGTCGAGCCCTTACGCGTGCTGTTGCACTTGACGGTCTTCGCCGAGTCGAAGCGCTTGCCCAGCCGCTTCACGGCGGCTTGCGCCTCCGGTCCGTCGAGGATCTTGATCAGCAGATCGCCACCCGGGCGCAGGAGCTTCGGCAGCTGCCACTCGATGGCCTCGAGCAGCCGCTCCTCCATCGCGCGGTCGCGCTCGCGAATGCCCGTCAGCTTGGGCGCTGCGTCGGAGAGCACGACGTCGGCGGGGCCACCGAGCGCCTCGACGAGCCGCTCCGCCGTCGCACCGTCCTCGAGGTCGCCGACGAGCGCCTCGACGTTCGGCTCTGCGAAGGGCACCTCGAGCTCGGCGAGATCGACGCCGACCACGCGGCCCGACGCGCCGACGGCCTTCGCCGCGTACTGCATCCATCCGCCGGGCCAGCAGCCGAGGTCGGCGACCTTCTGGCCCTTCGCGAGCACGCGATGCGCCTTCTGCATCTCGTCGAGCTTGTAGTACGCGCGCGAGCGCGTGCCCTCGCTCTTCGCCTTCTGATGGAAGTGGTCCTTGCGCTCGTACCGGGCCACGAAGCAATGCCTCCCGCGCGCGTCGGCGAGCCGAAAGGGCAACGCCGCCCGCCGAAGACGACGGACGGCGTCGATGTGCTCGTCGCCGCCGGCCGCGCGGGCGGCCGGCGCGGCGTCGATCAGTGGCCGGTGCCGACGGCCTTGCGGACGCTCACCACGCCGTTGTTGTGGCCGGGCACCGCGCCGCGCACGAAGATGAGGTTGCGCTCGGTGTCGAGCTTCACGACCTCGAGGTTCTTCGCCGTGACGCGCACCGCGCCCATCTGGCCCGCCTGCTTGCCGCCCTTGAACACGCGGCCGGGACTCGCGCCGGCGCCGATCGAGCCCGGGTGCCGGAAGTACTCGTGCGTACCGTGTGAGCGCTTCTTCACCTTGAAGCCGTGGCGCTTGACCACGCCCTGATTGCCGCGCCCCTTCGACTGGCCGATGACATCGACGCGCTGGCCCTCTTCGAAGAGATCGGAGCCGAGCTCCTGACCGACCTCGAGCTCTGCGACCTCTTCCGCGCTGAGTCGGCTCTCCTTGACGTTGCGCTTCGCCGAGACACCCGCCTTCGCGTAGTGCCCGGCCTCGGGCTTGCTCACGAGCTTCTCGCGCTTGTCGCCGGTGGCGAGCTGCACGGCGTCGTAGCCGTCGGGGCCGTCGCTCGTCTTCTTCTGCGTGACCACGTTCGGGTCGACGGCGAGCACGGTGCAGGGGATGGCCTCGCCGCTGTCGACATAGACCTGGGTCATGCCGAGCTTGCGGCACATGAGCTCGATGGACATGTGGATCTCCCGGCTCCGGATTGGAACGCGCTTGCGTTCGTCGCGGGCCAAAGGGTTTGGCGGGCCGGGCAAGTTGCGCCCGGCGTTCTGAACCCCGCTCGTTGCGCCGGTGTCCCGCTCCCAAGGAATCGGAGGCGGATCGCGCACTTGCGAGGTCTGCCCCGGTCGCGTCGCGGGGTGCGACGGGCCGCCGAGGGCCGCGCAATATAGGAGGGCGGGGTCCCGGTGTCGATGCCGGCGCCCTGGCGCGCCGGCGGCGCTTCGGATCACCCATGAGCCGCACCGATTCCCCGCGGGTCATTCCCAGGCAGAGCCCGTCACCCGCACGCAAGCCCCCGAATCGAAAACGCTTTCACCCCCGGCCCGGATATACTCGGCCGGACCCGAAGAGCCCCCGACCGAGACGCCACCCCACTTGTCCGCAGCCCCCACCCACGACCTCGAGTCACGCCCGACCGACCCGGCCGACGCCGAGCGGCTTCGCCCGGTGCTCGTGCTTGCGCTCGACGGCGCGACCTTCGACGTGATCGAGCCGCTCGCGCGCGCCGGCCGGCTCCCGAACCTCACCGCCTGGATGGAGCGCGGCCGCCACGCCCCCCTCCCCTCGACGACGCCGCCCGTCACATTCCCCGCCTGGTCGTCCTTCATGACCGGCCTCGAGCCGGGCGATCACGGCATCTTCGACTTCACGCAGAAGGTCCCGGGCGCGTACCGCATCCGCTTCGTCAACGCGTCGGATCGCGCGGCACCGACGGTCTTCGACCGCGTGAGCGAGGCGGGTGGCCGCGTGCTCGTGCTCGGCATGCCGGCCACCTATCCGCCGCCGCCGGCCGACGAGCTCGACGGGCTGCTCGTCTGCGGCTTCGACGCGCCCGTCTCCACCCGCACCGACGGAAGCTCCGCCAGCGACCCGGCACTCTACGAGCAGATCGCCGCCGAGGCGGGGCCGTGGATGCGCCCCGACCTCGACGAGTCGGCGCGTGCCTCCGACTTCCACGAGCGCGCGATCGACACCCTGCTGACCCGCATCGAGCGCAAGAAGCGATTCGCTCTCGAAGCGATTCGCCGCATGCGCGCCGAGGGCCGCGCGCCCGACCTCGTCACCATCGTCTTCTCCGAGAGCGACACCGTGGGCCATCACTACTGGCGCGATCACGACCCCGACTCGCCCCGCCACGACCCCGACGCGGGCGACGCGCGGCGCGGCGCCATCGCTGCCGTGTACGAGCGACTCGACGCGGCCTGTGGTGAGCTGCGCGCCGAGTTCGGCGAGGACGCGCTCTGCCTCGTCGTCTCCGATCACGGCATGGGGAGCGCGGCGCGCTACGTCGTGCACCTGAACGCGTACCTGGCCGAGCGGGGCCTGCTCGCGCGGCAGCCCGGTGGCGCGCTCGACGCGTGGGCGAAGCGCGCGCGCGACCTGGCGCTGCGCGTGCTGCCCGCCCGCGTCGCCCAGGCGATCTTCCGCCGCGCCCGAGGCGCCGCCGCGAGGCTCGAGAGCGCGGCCCGCTTCGGTGGGATCGATTTCGCGAACACGTTCGCGTTCAGCGAGGAGGCGAACACGCAGCCCGGCGTCTGGCTGAACGTGGCGGGCCGCGAGGCCGCGGGCCGCGTCGCCGGGGCCGACTACGAGACCGTGCGCGATCGCGTGATCGAGGCCCTGCTCGACTGGAAGCTGCCCAGCGGCGAGCCGGTCGTCGCCCGCGCGCGCCGCCGCGAGGACCTCTACCACGGTCCCTTCACCGACCGGGCGCCCGACGTGCTGATCGAGCTCGCACGGCCGGGCGGCCACGGCCTGTCGCTCGTGCCCACGCCGTGGGACGCCGTCGCGCACGGCGCCGGCTCGGTGACGACCCTCGAGAGCGACGCACTCGGCG
>CAYYSY010000362.1:0-5403 GCA_964474355.1 uncultured Spirochaetaceae bacterium
GCCGAGCACGCGATCGCGCTCATGGTCTCGCTCGCCCGGCACATCCCCCAGGCCACCGCCTCGATGAAGGCGAGCAAGTGGGAGAAGAAGAAGTTCCAGGGCATGGAGCTCTACAACCGCGTGCTGGGCGTCGTCGGCGCCGGCAACATCGGGCGCGTCGTGTGCCTGCGCGGCGCGGGGCTCGGCATGAAGGTCGTGGTGCACGACCCCTTCATCACGCACGAAGCCGCGGCGAAGCTCGGCGTCGAGCTGGTCGAATTCGACGAGCTGCTCGAGCGCTCCGACGTCATCACGGTGCACGTGCCCAAGACCAAGGGCACGACCGGGCTGCTGAACGCCCAGACCCTGGCGAAGTGCAAGGACGGGGTGTTCGTCATCAACGCGGCACGCGGTGGCATCGTCGACGAGGAGGCGCTGCTCGAGGCGCTGAACAGCGGCAAGGTCGGCGGGGCCGGGCTCGACGTGTTCGTCGAGGAGCCGCCGCCCGAAGATCATCCGCTCGTCGCGCACCCCAACGTCATCTGCACGCCGCATCTCGGCGCCTCGACCGAGCAGGCCCAGGTGAACGTGTCGGTCGCCGTGGCCGAGCAGGTGTCTGACTACCTGCTCAACGGCGTCGTCCGCAACTCGATCAACGTGCCGAGCGTGTCGCCCGAGATGATGGACGAGGTCCAGCCCTATCTGGTGCTCGCGGACAAGGTCGGCCGTTTCCACGGCCAGCTCGCCGTGGGGCGCATCGAGCAGGTCGAGGTCGAGTACGCCGGTGAGATCGCCGGGCTGAACGTCTCGCCCATCACGATCTCGGTGCTGCACGGGCTGCTCTCGCCCACGCACGAGAACGTGAACATGGTGAACGCGCCGGTCATCGCCCAGGAGCTCGGCATCAAGATCATCGAGACCAAGTCGAGCCAGCCGCGCGACTTCGCGTCGGCGATCACGGTGACGGTGCGGGGCGAAGGGGTCGCGCATTCGGGCCACAACGAGCGACTCATCTCGGGCGCGATCTTCCACGGCGATCAGCCGCGCATCGTGCGCCTCGACGACTTCATGCTCGAGGCGATTCCCGAGGGCTGCACCCTGCTCGTCCACAACCGCGATCAGGCGGGCGTCGTCGGCACCGTCGGTACGCTGCTCGGCGAGGCGGGCATCAACATCTCGCGCATGCAGCTCGCGCTGGTGCGCGAGCGAAAAGAGGCCGCCATGCTGGTCAACATCGACGCACAGCCGCCGGGTACGGTGATGGAGCAGATCGCGTCGATCCCCAACGTGCTCATGGTGGAGCTGGTGGATCTCGGATCATGACGACCGTAGTCGCAGTCGGCGTCCAATGGGGCGATGAGGGCAAGGGCAAGATCGTCGATTGGCTCGCACCGCGGGCCGATCTCGTCGCGCGATTCCAGGGCGGCAACAACGCCGGTCACACGCTCTGGGTCGAGGGTGAGAAGACGGTTCTGCACGTGGTGCCGAGCGGCATCCTGCACGACGGCAAGGTGAACCTCATCGGGCCGGGCGTGGTCGTCGACCCGACGGTGCTCTTCCAGGAGATCGATCAGCTGACGAGCCGGGGGATCCTGAAGGATCCCTCGCGGCTGCGGGTCTCCGGTCGCGCGCACGTGATCCTCCCCTGGCACGTCGCGCTCGACAAGGCGCGCGAGGACGCCGCGGGCAAGATGTCCATCGGCACGACGGGGCGCGGCATCGGCCCCTGCTACGAGGACAAGATCGCGCGCCGTGGCGTGCGTGTGGCGGACCTGCTGCGGCCCGACGCGCTCTTGGAGCACCTGGAACGAGTCGGCGAGTACAAGAACTTCGAGCTGACGAAGTGGCTCGGGGTCGACGCGGTCGACATCGCAGCGATGCACGCCGACCTGGTCGCGGCAGGCAAGCGCCTCGAGCCCTACGTCGACAACACGAGCCGCGTCATCGACGACGCGCTGCGCGCGGGCAAGAGCGTGCTCTTCGAGGGCGCCCAGGGCACGTTCCTCGACGTCGACCACGGCACCTACCCCTACGTCACGAGCTCGAGCACGGTGGCGGGCGGCGTGTGTCAGGGCAGCGGCATCGGCCCGACGAAGATCGACCGGGTGCTCGGCATCACCAAGGCCTACGCGACGCGCGTCGGCGCCGGGCCCTTCCCGAGCGAGGATCTCGGCGAGCTCGGCAACCGCCTGCGCGATGCGGGCGAGGAGTACGGCGCGACCACCGGCCGACCGCGGCGCTGCGGCTGGTTCGACGCGGTGATCCTGCGCGAGGCGGTGCGGGTGAACGGGCTGACCGATCTCGCGATCAACAAGCTCGACGTGCTGAGTGGCTTCAGTGAGCTGCCGATCATCACGGCCTACAAGGTCGACGGGAAGGTCGTCGAGGACTTCCCTGCGACCCTCGACGAGGTCGAACGCGCCGAGCCGATCACCGAGACGATGCCCGGCTGGGAAGCCGACATCCGGGGTGTCAAGAAGCTCGAGGAGCTGCCCGACAACTGTCGGCGCTACATCGACCGCCTCGAGGCGCTCGTCGACGTGCAGGCCGCGTTCCTCTCGACCGGCCCCGGCCGCGACGAGACGATCATGGTGCGGGATCCGTTCGGGGGCTGAGCACCGTCCCGGCGGATCGGTCCTGGGCTGGTCCCCCCAGCCGTCGTCGATGCTCGACCCACCACCAGACATCCGGGTGGTACGATGGGCGTCATGACGCCCAACACACATCACGCTTGCACCCACGACCGTTCGCGCCGCACCGCCATCGCACTCCGTGCGTCGGTGGTTGCTTCGCTCCTGCTCGTCGCGTCGCCCGGCCTCGGCTGGGCGGATTGGGAGTTCGTCGGTCACTCGACGACAGGCGTCGAGCCCAGTGATGGATTCGCGGCGATGCACGCGGCCTGCCAGGTCGACTACGCAGCGGACAGTCGGGCGTGCTCGAGTGCGGAGATGATGAAGTCGCCCCAGGTGCCATCGACGCCGGCCATCTCTCTGGTGCTCCCGTCGATCTTGGTCATGGAGGGACCGAGCGTGCTCGACGCGTCGGGCCTCTTCGTGGGGCAGGGCGAGCTCAGCTGCAGGTCGGCGTTTCAGCTCCACATCGTGTACGACTCGACATTGCCGGCGTTCACTGTGGGGAGCTGAAGCGCGGCGCACACGGTGGCCTGCTGCGAGCGCGTGGTGCCCGCGGCGATCCCCGCGATGTCGGTCGTGGGGCCCGGGGGCAGGGCGTTGATCGTGGCGCTGATGATCCTGGCGCTCGGCGCCTATGGGCTGCGACGCGAACGCGACCCGACGAATGGTGCCCTCGGCGCCTAGGCCCCCACGCCGCGCCTCAGCACGGCAGACTCAGAACCGACTCCGGGACCGCCCGCACCGGTCTCCAGCCAGACGTTCTCCGTGCCGATGAGATCGTGTCGGCGCTCCGTCTACGGCGAGTACGGGATCGGGTGATTCCGCTGACGACGCAGGCTTCGCGTGTGGTCGTTCGTACTCGCCGACCCCGACCGCTCGGGCGGTCGGGTGCAGCTGCGCCATCGATGAAGAGGTGGGCGATGCATCGAGTGCAGAAGGCACGGGCGCACGGGTGGCGAGGGATCGCAATCCTGTCGATGATCGTCCTGGTCGCCTCTTCGGGCTGCAAGGACGGCGGGGCATCGTCTTCCGTGTGGATCGATGCGAGCGGTGGCGCTGCGACGTCGGGCCTGGTCGATCAGGAAGGTGGCGCCGGGGGGCGCATCGAGGTCTCCGTCTCGTACGGCCTGGGGTCGACCGTCGAGATCCTGGGCGAAGGCCTGGCCGATACGACGTGGTCGATCCGGTACCCGGACACGGATCTCGGACCGGTGCCTGTCTTGATCCACGAGGATCTCGACCTTCCGATCGCCGGGCCGGGTGACGTCCCGCCTGCGGATACGCTCTACATCCGGCGCAACACCTCAGAGCTGCGCATCTCGGACGGCGACGCGAATCTGTCGGGAGACGACGTCGCGACGGGGATCGAGATCGTGGGGGGGGTGACCGTGACCCTGCCGCTCAACCTGGGTGACGGCGGCGGGCTCGAGTTCAGTCATGACGTGGTGAACGACGGCATTCTCACGGTGGTCGACGTCGACGCGGGCCAGCGCGGGCGCATCTCGATCGACACGCTGCGCAGCTACGTGGCGGACGGGCAGGTCCTGACCCACGGCACCGAGCCGGGGCAGTCGGGCGGAGACGTGGACCTCCTGGCAGGCGGCGCGATCGTGAGCGCCGGCGCGATCCTGGCCCACGGCAGCGCGAGCAGCGCGGGCGACGGCGGCGACGGCGGCACGGTCGTCCTCACGGCCCAGTCGGTCGCCGGGGACGGCTGGATCGCGAATCTCGGCGACATCTCGAGCGCAGGCGGGGCGAGCATCGCGTCGCCCGGAGGCGTCCCCTCCGGCCTGGGTGGCGCCGGTGCCGACGTCGAGATCGTGACAGACACCGACATCATCAACGCCGGCCAGATCGACGCCTCGGGCGGGGACGGGATCGACGGCGCGGGCATCGGAGGCCGTGTCTGGCTGCGGGCCCTCGCCGGCGGCGACGTGACGAACGCGGCGTCGATCGCGAGTCGCGGAGGCGACGGGACGAACGGGCCGGGTGGCGAGGGCGGGCGCATCTCGCTCGAGGCCCACGGCGGTGAGATCCGGTCGAGTGAGCCGCTCGATGCCAGCGGCGGCCGCTCGGCGGCGAGTCCGACGGCACAGGGCGGGCGCGGCGGGCGAGTGGATCTCGAGACGAACGATCTCGTGGATCCAGACGATCCGCGCGCCGGGGACATCTGGCTCTCCGGGCCGGTCGACGTCACCGGCGGTGCGGCCGACAACGACACGGTCGCAAGAGGCGGCCTCGGCGGCAGCGTCTCCCTGGCCGTGATCAACGAGCACGGCTCAGTGGGGCAGTCGGTCCATGTGCTCGGCTACGACGCGATCATCGCTGCGGGCGCGGATGCCGAGCGCGTCGGAGGAGACGGCGGGAGCGTGGACCTGAGCGCGGGACTCGAAGAGGTCATGCCTTCGGGCCATATCGAGGTCGAGCCCGACCTGGACGTCTCGGGAGGTGACAGCGACGTGGAGCGCCTGGCATCGGCGGGCGGCGACGGAGGCGATGCCTTGCTCGCTGCCGCGACGGCGGTGCGCGGCGGGATCGACGTCGATGGGGGCACGGGCAACGTCGCGGGCAACCCGGGCACGATCACCGAGCCCTGATTTACGTGGTCCGCTGACTGGACCTGGCACGCTCCCTGCTCTCTGGCAGGGGCATGTCGCCTTCGGCCGCCTTCCGCCCACCCTACTGCCCCAACCCAGCCTGCGATTTCCATTCGGATTCAACAGGTTGGCGCTACAAGCGGGCTGGCTGGTTCCCTCGCTCCATCCGCCCCTTCAAGGTCCAGCGTTACCGC
>CAYYSY010000363.1:0-10673 GCA_964474355.1 uncultured Spirochaetaceae bacterium
CGATCCGCGTGAGGTCGCCCGCGAGCTCGGCGTCCGCTACGTGCTCGCGGGCAGCGTCGTGACTTCGGGCGATGCGCTGCGCGTGACGGCCGAGCTCGTCGATGCGCGCAGCGGCGTCCAGGTCGATGCCCAGCGATTCGAGCGCCCGCAGGCCGAGCTCTTCTCGCTGCAGGACGACATCACGCATCACATCGTCGCCGCCCTCGGGCCGGCGCTCAAGAGCGCCGAGGCCAATCGCGCGCGGCGCAGCGAGACCGAGAGCCTCGACGCGTGGGCGATCGTGAACCGCGCGCACATCCGCTTGAATCAGGATCTGGGCGACGAGCCCGCGATCACCAGCGCCATCGCCGATGCGCGCGAGGCGTTGCGACTCGACGCCGACTACGGGCTCGCGTGGGCCGTGCTCGGGCTGGCGCTCGCCCTGGCCGCGGCCCAGCGCATCGAGACCGATGCCGCGGACCCGGCGAGCGAGGCTCTCGAGTCGGTGCGTCGCGCCGTGTCGCTCGACCCGACCGACGCCGCGGTGCAGCACTGCTTCGGCGCGACGATGGGCAACCTCGGCCGAACCCCCGAGGCGGTGCGCGCATACGAGCGGGCGCTCGAGCTCGACCCGAACGCGGCGGCCAGCTACGGCGGCCTCGGTGCGGCGCTGGTGTTCGCGAAGCGCGCGGAGGATGCGAAGGAGGCCCTCGATCGTGCGATCCGCCTGTCACCTCGTGATCCGCTGCTCTACCACTGGCTCGGCTACCGCAGCCTCGCCGAGCTTGTCGTCGGGCGCTTCGAGCAGGCGCGCGACGATGCGCGAGCCTCGCTCGATCGCATCCGCGGCCGGACGGCGCTCGCGGTGCTCGCCGTCGCCTGCGCGAATCTCGGCGCGCAGAGCGAAGCGCGTGTGGCGTACGATGAGCTGCTCGCGCTCGATCCCGAGACCCATCCCGACCGCTGGGCGCTCGTAGTGGCGCCTGCCGTGCGCGAGGACTATGAACGCTCGCAGCTGGTCGAAGGCATGTGGCTGGCCTCGGGGCTGGCGCGCGACGGATCGGAGTAGGCGCCCCGCTCGAGGCTGCTTCACCGGCTCAGGGCTGCTTCACCCGCTCAGGGCTGCTTCACCGGCTCGATGAAGAGGGTGGGGATGCCGAAGGGGGCGTCCTTCACCGTGAAGACGCGCGTGCCCGGCTTGTGGCCGTCGCGCACCGAGCTGACGCCGAGGCCCGCCCCTTCGATTCGGGCGCGGGCGGCGTCGGCGTCCTCGACCTGATGGGCGAGACCCCAGAGCACGTCGTCCTCGGCGCCCGCGGCGCCGGTATCGAGATCGCGCGAAGCGTTGGGCGCCTGCTCGAGCGAGGCGCCGATTTCGAGCGTCAGTCCGCCAGCGCGGAAGAAGATGAGGCGCACGCCGCGCTTCTCGAAGGTCTTGTCGAGGGCGAGGCGCAGGCCGAGTGCATCGCCGTAGAACGCGAGCGCGTGCTCGGGCGCGCGCGTCATGACGACGACGTGGTCGAGGCGCCCGACGCAGCTGCCGTCGTCGTGCAGGGGTTGTGCGGCCGGCACGATCTCTTCGGGTGAAGTGTCCTCGACGATGCGGGCGCGGACACCCCGGTTCGCCTGCGCGGGCACCTCGACGACCCGAAAGCGCCGCCAGGCGCCCGAAGGATCGTCGTGGGACAGCGCGTCGGCGGGCTCAGGCGTCTCGATGCCGGCCGTTTTCAAGCTCGCCCGCACCGCCTCGAGGTCGTGCGTGCCGAAGTCGATGCTGAACAGGCCTTCGCCGGCGGCCTCGAAGCGCTCGCGCAGCGCGTCTGCGACCGGGCCGTCGCCCGCCGGGCCGAGCAGCTCGAGCGTGGTATTGGCGAGCCGGAAGAGCACGTTCGCAGTGCCGTCGGCGGGCTGCAGCCCCTCCCACGACGGTGCGCAGCCGAGCAGGCGCGCCATGCCGGGCCCCGCGGTGGCGACGTCGCGTACGGCGACGACGACGTGATCGATGCGATCGACGAGTCCGGCCGGGCCCACGCTTCCCCCTCCGATTTCTTTGATTGTCCGCGGGCTAGAGGATCGCTTCGAAGCCCTCGAAGACGGGATGACCGAGATAGGTGCCCTGGGGCGCGCGGGCCTGGGCGTGGGCCTTCTTGAACGCCTCGCTCTCGGTCCAGGCACGGAAGTCGGCCTCGGACTTCCAGACGGTATGCGAGGCGTAGAGCGTGCACTCGTCGTCTGCGGGGCCCTTCAGCAGCTGGAACGTCTCGAAGCCGGGGACACCGTCGAGATGCGAGTCGCGATTGCGCCACAGCTCCTCGAAGTCGGGCTCGCGGCCCTTCGCGATGCGGAACCGGTTCATGGCGATGTACATGGGGACTCTCCTCTATCGGCGCGGCGCACGAAGCTAACACACGGCGGCGGCGCCCCGACTCAGTCGTCGTCGACCGGCTCGGGCCCGGGCGCCGACGCGAGGGTGGCCCTGAGCGCACCGAGCCGTTCGGGGTCGGTGCCTTCGACGGTGCGGGCGAGCGGCAGCGTCTGGACGGCGAGCACGCGGTAGACCGCGCCGAGCCCGGGCGACACCGCGGTGAGCGCGTCGATCTGTCTGGCCACCAGCTCGGCCTCGCCGCGCACGATCGGGCCCGAGAGCGCGCCGGCGGGTCCCCGCTCGAAGACGTTGTCGACCGTGCCTCGCACGAGCGGCTCCAGCGCTGCCATCGCGCTCGCGCGATCGACCCCGGCCGCCGCGTACGCCTGCAGGCTCGACTCGACGAGCCCGACCAGGTGATTGCACGCGAGCACCGCAGCCGCGTGATAGAGCGGCTTCGCGTCGGGCTCGATCCGCACGATGCGCGCACCGGCCGCCTCGAAGATCGGCGTCGCGAGCGCCAATGCCTCGGCGTCGCCCTCGGCGCCGCAGACGATGCCCTCGAGCACGTCGCCCCGCCGCTCGGCCACCGCGAAGCTGCGGATCGGGTGCACGCTCGCCACCGCCGCCCCGCGCCCGCGCAGCGGAGCGAGCAGCTCCGACGACAGCGCGCCGCTCGCGTGGACGACCGCCACGCCATCGAAAACGAGCGCAGTTCGCGCGAGCGAGTCGGCCGTTACGGCGAGATCGGCGTCGGGCGTCAGCACGAGCACGAGATCTGCCGGGCCGAGCTCCCCCGCACGCTCGATCGCGCGACCGCCACCGATGAAGGCGCAGGCCGCCTCGGCGCTGGCGAGCGAGCGCGTGAGGATGTCGGCCGGGGCGATGAGGCCGCGCTCGGTGAAGAGCCGGCCGAGGGTCAGGCCCACCCGACCGCAGCCGATGAGGTGCGTGCGCGGCGGCGGGGCAGGGGGCATCGCGGACCTCGGGTCGGGTGACGCGGCTCAGTCGTCCTTCGACAGGATCGCCGCGCTCGTCGGCACGCCGGTGCCGGCGGTGACGAGCGCGTGCGTCACGTCGTCGACCTGGTTCACCGACGTGCCGCGCACCTGGCGCGCGGCCTCTGCGATGCCGTTCATGCCGTCGATGTACGCCTCGCCGAGCTGCCCGCCGTTGGTATTGATCGGCAGGGCGCCGCCCATCTCGATGCGCCCGTCGCGGATGAAGTCCTTGGCCTCGCCGGTCTTGCAGAAGCCGAACTCCTCGAGCTGCGGCAGCACGAGCGGCGTGAAGTGGTCGTAGATGACCGCGGTCTGGATGTCCTTCGCGCTGAGACCGGTGTCGGCCCAGAGCTGCCGCGCCACGAGGCCCATCTCGGGGATCGCCGTGATCGAGTCGCGGTAGTAGCTCTTCATCATCTGCTGATCTTCGCCGCTGCCCTGGGCGGCCGAGGCGATGACGACCGGCGGCTGCTTCAGGTCGCGCGCGCGCTCGAGGGTCGTCACGACGAATGCCTGGCCGCCGTCGCTCTCCTGGCAGCAGTCGAGCAGGTGGAGCGGCTTCACGATCCAGCGGCTCTGCTGGTGTTCTTCGAGGGTGATCGGCTTCTCGTAGAAGAACGCCTTCGGGTTGGTCGCCGCGTGCTTGCGGTCGGCGACCGAGATGCGGCCGAAGTCCTCGCTGGTCGCGCCGTACTCGTGCATGTAGCGCGTGGCGAACATCGCGACCCAGGAGGCCGGAGTCAGCAGGCCGAAGGGCGAGCTCCAGCCGAAGTCGACCATCGAGGGCGAAGCATCGGCGTCCCGGCTCTGGACGCCGGTGCCGAAGCGCGTCTCGCTGCGCTCGTTGAAGGCGCGATACACGAGCACGTGCTCGGCCGCGCCGCTCGCCACCGCCATGGCCGCCTGGTGCAGCGTGCCGCAGGCTGCGCCGCCGCTGTGGTGGATGCGCGAGAAGTGGGTCAGCTCCTTGATGCCGAGCGAGCGCGCAACGTCGATCTCGTGGTTGTCGTCGGTCGTGTAGCTGACGATGCCGTCGATCTGGTGCGGCTCGAGGCCGGCATCGCGGATCGCCGCCTCGCTCGACTCGACGGCGAGGCGCAAGGTGCTGCGGCCCGAGTTCTTCGAGAACTCGGTGGCGCCGAGGCCCGCGATGGCGGTCTTGCCTGCGAAGGACATGGTCATGTCGGGTGTCTCCTGCGTGTCGCGCGCTGCGGTGGCGGTGGTGCCGGCTCAGCCCTTCGGCAGCTCGAGCTCGATCGTGCCGCTGACGTGCGGGCCCATGCGGTTCATGCCCTTGATCTGCACCGTCACGCGCCCGTCGTCCGACTTCTCGGTGACCTCGCCGGTCATCGTCATCGTGTCGTAGGGATAGTTCGGCACGCCGAGCCGGATCGCGAGCTTCGTGAGCCGCGCATCGGGCCCGGCCCAGTCGCTCACGTAGCGCGCCGAGAGCCCGCTCGACGTGAGGATGTTCATGAAGATGTCGGGCGAGCCGCGCTTGATCGCGAGATCGCGATCGTGATGCACGTCCTGGTAGTCGCGGCTGGCGATGGCCGTGGCGACGATGAGGGTGGGCGTGATCGGGATCGGCAGCGGGCCGAGCGCATCGCCGACGCTCACGCCCGAGAGCGTGAGCGTCGTCTCGCGCCGCTTCTGCGCCGCCGGGCGGAAGACCGGCAGCTTCGCTCCATCGGTGCCCTGCTCGATATGGCATTCGACCTCGAGCCCCACGGCGACGTCGTCGGGGGCGATGCCGGCGACGTTCGCGATGATCCGCGTGCCCTCCTCGAGCTGCACGAGCACCACCGGCAACGGGTAGTCGAAGCCCGGCACCTGGGGATGGTTCACCTCGACGTGGCTGTAGATCACGCCGCGGCCGCTCGAGACCGTGTACCCGAGCTCGTACGAGCCGCAGTCGGGGCAGCGCACCATCGGCGGGTGGTGGAGCTCACCGCACGTGCACTGCTGGATCCGGAGCTCGCCCTCTTCGAGGCCGTCCCAGAAGAACTTCGTGTCGCGGCTGACGCCCGGCTTCGGACGCGGCACGACGCCCGGGCCCGAGGCCGCGCCGGGCTCGGCCGCGGCCATGCGTCCGGTGCCCGGCTTGAACTTGAGGATCTTGAAGGTCATCGAGCCGACCTGCTCGCCCGCCTGGTTCGTGTACTCGGTCTCGCTCGTCACGAAGTGGCCGATGCCGAGCGCCGTCTTCTTCTCATCGGAGACGGACGAAACCCAGGTGGTCATGTGCAGCTCGTCGCCGAGCTTCAGGTAGCGGGGGTACTCGTGGGCCGAGTCGGTGGCGACGACCGACGTGAAGCCGGCGGCGTCGAGCATCGCGTAGACCTTGCCGGCGGGGTCGGTGCGGGCGAGCTCGGGGTCGCGTCCCTTGAGGCCGGGCATGCCCCACGCGTTCAGCATGGCGGGCGGCGCGACGATCTCGCCGAAGGGCGAGGCGGCGGCGACGGCGGGGTCGACGTAGTTCGGGTTGTCGTCGCCCATGGCGTCGCACCAGTGGCGGATCATGGCCTGATTCACTGGGTCGCGGGCAACCGTCGTCGCGCTGCGCTCGCCTTCATGGGCACGCAGCTTCGCGACGAAATCCGAAGGGCTCTCCTGGGACACGATGTCTCCTTCAAGCTCGAGCGAGCTTCCGAATCTACCCCATCACGGGGTCGATCGAAGGACTGCCTCACCGGGTGAGCATGCCTCGAGCAGCGCCGCCCGATCGGCCTCGGCGAGGTCGGACAGGCGGCGCTTCGGCTTGCCGCGCACGAGCGCGGCGGCGCGCTCGTCCCAGCCCTCGTGCTCGGGCAGCTCGAAGAAGCGCGCGATCGCACGCAGGGTGTCGGCCGGCGCTTCGACCATCGCTTCGAACGACACGACGAGCAGGCGCTCTCGCGGCAGGTCGGCGAGGCCGGCGGCGCCGCGCACGATCTGATCGCTCCAGTAGCGGCCGAAGGCGGCGGGTGCGGGCCGGGACTCGAGGATGCGCTTCACCGTGTCGTCCGCGCCAGGCGGGCCGAAGAGGTCGAGGGGCGGGAAGTCCGAGACGGTGCGGCCCGGCTCGAGCTCGACGTCGTACATGAGCGAGATCGGCAGCCGGTACGCGTGGTGGCTGCGCATCGAGAGCGCGACCTCGGGGCCGCTTCGATGGATGTGGACGAAGCGCGCGCCCTCGAACGTGCGCACGAGGTCGCCTGCATAGTCGATGCTCGAGCCCGAACGCTCGATCCAGCAGCGGCGACCGAGCCGTTCGCCGAGCCACGCGAAGAGCGCGCGATGATGATCGGCCGCCGAGCGCAGCGGCTGGCTGCGCGCGAACGCGATCGCCTCGTCGAAGAGCGCGTCGGGGTCGTCGCTGAGCCTCGGGAGCATCGACACGAGGAGCCACGGCAGCCGGTCGGCGCGCGCGTGGCGTCCGTGCGTCGGGCCCAGGGTCGCGTCGGAGTAGGGGTACTTGACTTCCTCGACCGGGTAGCCGCGCCGCACCACGGCGTTGATGACCGGCTGCTCGGCTGCGATGCGCTCGGCGAAGACCGCGCCCGACACCGGCGTCGGGTCGAAGCGCGTGGCCATGTCGAAGCCGTTGAAGTACTCGAAGATGCTCGTCACGTCGGGGTGCTCGCCGATCATGCGTGAGAGCAGGGTCGAGCCGCAGCGGCCGGTGCCGACGATGAACCGATCCAAGATCCCCTCCCGTCCGGGGCTGCGCTCCCCTTGGCTCCGAGTCTACCCTCCCGAAAGCGTGGATCCCGATGCGTGCGTCGTGGCTCTCGGCGTGGAGGAGGCACGGCATGGCGAACGATGGTGAAGACCCCGGCGTGATGAGTGGCGCCGCGTGGGACGCCTTCTGCGATGCACTTCGCCGCGCCGGTGATCGCGTGCTCGGCCCTGACATCGACGGTTCACCTCGCATGCGCGCGGAGGGATTGCGCTATCTCACCCGCTTCGCCGCGGCCGGCATCGTCGGCTGCATGGCCCACGACGACCCCGAGCAGCCGGTCCTCGGTCGACTCATGGACGTCACGATGCCCTGGGGCCTCGACAACCCCGACTGCCTCTATCTCTACGCGCCGCTCGCCTCCGACGGCATCTATCGCATCTTCGGTGATCGCGGCACGGCGAGGCACATCGATCTCCAGGTGAACTTCGGCCACTTCGCCGAGGGGGACGTGTCGAAGTGGGGAACGATCGCTTCGATCGATGGCAAGGGTCTCGACACCGACGAGCACGGCCACTTCGAGCTCAGGCTCGGGGGCCTGGGCGGCGATGCCGACGGCATCCAGACCCTGCCGCTCGGCGACGACGCGCAGTTCCTGCTCGTGCGTCAGTACTTCGACGATTGGGAGAGCGAGCGGCCCGCAGACCTGCTGATCGAGCGCGACGGCAGTCTGCTTCCGGCGCCGCCGCCCACGACCCGATTCGTCGGCGAGCATCTCGAGAAGCTGATCCGCTGGCTCGATCGCGGCGGGCTGCTCTGGGAGAGCATGAGCCGCGGCTTCGTCGGCATGGAGCCCAACTCGATGATCATGCACCGCGCCGACCTGGCCGCCGAGCGCGCGGGGCTCCGCGGCCAGACCTACGGCATGGGCAACTTCCACTGCGCACCCGGCGAGGCGGTGCTCGTCGAGTTCGAGGTGCCGCGCTGTCATCATTTCGGCGTCGCGCTCGCAAGCGAGTACTGGGAGTGCATCGAGTTCGCGACGCGTCAGTCGTCGCTCAACCGCTCGCAGTCGGTCATCGACGGCGACGGCTTCTTTCGCGCGGTGATCGCACACCAGGATCCCGGCGTGCCCAACTGGCTCGACCCGGCCGGGCTCCAGCGCGGCACGCTGACGGTCCGCTTCCTCGACGCGGAGTACACGCCCGACGTGCGGCTCGAGCGCATGGACGCAGGCGACCTGCTCGCGCAGCTCCCCGCCGACACGCCAACGATCACGCCCGAGGCACGACAGGCCGCGCTGCTGCGCCGACGGCGCGCGGTCTACCGCCGCTATCGCCGCTGACGCGGAGCTCGACGGGGGCGTCGCCAGCTCTCTGACGATCCGACCGTCACGATGCGCGCCGGCTGGCTATGCTGCCAGGCGCCCGGCCCGTCGCTTGCGTCGTCCGGTGCATCGAATCGGGCCACTCCGATGGAGTGGCTCTCGACCCCCTCACTGTCGGTGCCTCGGTGGGCCGATCCTCGAAGGAGCCACTCTTGAAGTTCTACAACTCGCTCGGGCCCAACCCCCGGCTCGTCCGCATGTTCCTGATCGAGAAGGGCATCGAGCTGCCCACGGAAGAGGTCGACATCATGGGCGGCGAGAACCGCCAGGACGCCTACGTCGGCAAGTACGCGATGGGCGAGCTGCCCTGCCTCGAGCTCGACGACGGCACTGTGATCGGCCAGACCGTCGCGATCTGCGAGTACATCGAAGAGAAGGAGGGCGGCCCGTCGCTCGTCGGCGCGACCCCCGAAGCGCGGGCGCTGACGCGCATGTGGATCCGCAACGTCGAGGCGAAGATCAACAACCCGCTGACCGACGGCTTCCGCTGGGCGGAGGGGCTGCCGATGTTCAAGGATCGCCGCTTCACTGCGCCCGAGGCGGCCGACTCGATGAAGGAGCAGGCGCGTCAGGGGCTGCAGTGGCTCGACACTCAGCTCGAAGGCCGCGAGTACCTGACGGGCTCCGACTTCGGGCTCGCCGACATCCTGCTGTACTGCTTCCTCGACTTCGGTGCGGGGGTGGGCCAGCCCTTCGACCCGAGCCTCGGCAACGTGAAGTCGTGGTTCGAGCGCGTCGCCGCCCGTGAGTCTGCCGAGGCGAGCCTCCACCCGATCGCGAAGGCCGGGGGCATGCGTGCGTAGCTGCGTCACGAGCGCGTTCGTCTGCGCGTGCGCGCTCGCGCTCGGTCTCCTCGCCGGTGCTGCGCACGCCGAGGACGGGGCCAAGGACACGAGCGACACGATCGACACCGACGAGGCTACGGGCCCCGCCGCCACGCCCTGGCGCCGGCCTCCCGTGAGCCTTCGCGGGGGTTACACGCTCGACCGCGGTCAGGTGCTGCTCTCGTACCGCTTCGAACGTCTCGGTCACGACGAGCTGCAGTCGGGCCGCGACCACGTGTCGCCCGCGTCCTTGCTCGGAGTGTACGAGTCGGCGCCCGAGACGCTCGACCTCGACCGGCACGTGTTCTCGGCGCTGTGGTCGCCGGTTCCTCAGCTGACGTTCCAGGTCGAGCTGCCCTTCCTGCGCTCGGTCACCGATCAGATCCATCGGCCGGCGGCCGAGATCGAGGGGTTCGAGACCCTCTCCACCGGCTTCGGCGACGTCATGCTCTGGGTGCTGTATCGCGTGTATCGCGATGCGTACTCGGACCTGCACCTGAACCTCGGCCTGAGCTTCCCGTCCGGCTCGATCGCCGAGGCGCAGCCGCTGCCGCTCGGGGCGACGCCGGGCTCGCTGCAGCGTCTCTCGTATCCCCTGCAGCTCGGCTCCGGCACGGTCGATCTGCAGCCGGGCTTCACGTATGCGGGCCATTACGACGCCGCCGCCTGGGGCCTGCAGGGGCTCGCGATCCTGCGCGCCGGCACGAACGAGTTCGACTACATCCTCGGCAACCAGTACGAGGTCATGCTGTGGGGCGGCTGGGCGTGGAACGAGTGGCTGTCGAACTCGTTCTCGATGCGCTGGACGCAGCGCTTCGGGGGGACCGGCGCGGATCCGCGGATCGATCCGACGACGAGTAGCATGAATGACTTCGACCACCACGCGTTCGAGCGGCTCGATGCGCTCTTCGGCGTCGCCATCGAGCCGAGCGGCGGCGTGCTCGAGCGGACGCGCTGGGTGCTCGACGCTGGTCTGCCCGCCTATCAGAATTTCGAGGGCCCCCAGCCGCGTGTGAAGTGGCTGGTGCAGTTCGCGCTCGAGGTGACGATCTAGCGGCGTTGCCGGCTGGCTTCAGGCGAGGTCGGCGATGACTGGCGCATGATCCGAAGCAGTCAGTCCCTCGATCTTCTTGCGGAAGTCGCGATCGACGAAGACCGCCTCGGTGCGCGCGCGCACCGGCTCGCTGCCGAGCAGGAAGTCGATTCGCAGGCCGTGCCCGCGGTGGAACGAGCCGCCCCGGTAGTCCCACCACGAGAAGCCCGGCTCGTCGGGATGCAGCACGCGGAAGAGATCGTGCAGCCCCCAGTCGATGAGCGAGTCGATGCGCTCGCGCTCGGCCGACGTGTGGAAGATGGCGTCGCGGTGGCCGTCGGGATCCCAGCTGTCGAGATCGGTGGGACAGACGTTGAAGTCGCCGCAGAGCACGGTGGGCTCGGCCGGATCGTGGGTCTCGTC